>JALYTT010000392.1 GCA_030854145.1 Chloroflexota bacterium
GCGTTGCAGATGACCTGCAACGCACCGCGCTTCCTTATGTATTCTGCTCACTAAACTGCTGACCTCTTTGAAGCCATCTCCAGGAAACGTGGTAAAATGAAACCATCAAATTGCGTTATTTCGTGTCCGGACGCCGTCTGGCCTGCGCCCCGGCCACCATAAGGAGTGTATCATGCAAGCCCTTCTCGGCATCGACCTTGGCACCACCGGCGTCAAAGCGGCCCTCTTCGCGGCAGATGATGGGCACGTGCTCTCCTCCGCGTTTCGCGATTACCCCCTGATGCACCCTCAGCCTGGGTGGGCAGAGCAGCAGCCGGCCGAGTGGTGGCAGGCGACCATCGCGGCTATCCGTCTCTGCCTGGAGATTGCTGCAGCGCAGGGCGTGCAAGCGGCGGATGTGCGCGGCATCGGCCTGTCTGGACAGATGCACGGCGTGGTGTTGTTGGATGAGGCGCAGCAGGTCCTGCGTCCTTGCATCATCTGGGCCGACCAGCGCAGCGATGCCCAGTGCCGCTGGATGACCGAACGCGTCGGTGCCACGAACCTTATTGAGGCTGTGAGCAATCCGGCCCTGCCAGGCTTCTCCGCCCCCAAAGTGCTCTGGGTGCGCGATCACGAGCCGGAGATCTTCGCGCGCACGCGAACCATCCTGTTGCCCAAAGACTACATCCGTTTCTGCCTGACCGGCGCGCTGGCGCTGGAGATTTCGGATGCCGCCGGCACCTGCCTGCTGGATGTGAAGCGTGGCATCTGGGCGCAGTCAGTACTGGAAGCTATCGAACTCGACCCGGCATTGTGGCCGCCTATCGTGGCCTCGGACGCGGTCTGTGGGACGATCACCCCTGAGGTGGCGGAGCTGACCGGGCTTGTCGTCGGCACGCCCGTTGCCGGTGGAGGAGCCGATAATGCTTGCGGCGCCGTTGGTAGCGGCGTCGTGCGATCTGGCCTGGCCCTCGTCTCGATTGGGACCAGCGGCGTGGTGCTGGCCCACTCGCCAACTCCGCAGGTCGATACCTCCGGTCCCATTCCCCGTGTGCATACCTTCAACCACGCCGTGCCGCAGGCCTGGTACCTGATGGGTGTCACCCAGGGAGCCGGCCTTTCGCTGCGCTGGGTGCGGGACAACATCGGGTTGCCGGAACGTGCCCTGGAACGCTGGACTGGCATGGATGCGTACGAGTTGTTGGCCATGGAGGCCGCGCAGGTTCCTCCCGGTAGCGCCGGCCTCATCTTTCTGCCCTACCTCCAGGGAGAGCGCACGCCGCACCTGGATGCCTGGGCGCGCGGCGGCTGGGTTGGTCTGACCGCCAGCCATGATCGTCGTCACCTCGTGCGCGCCGTGCTGGAAGGTGTGGCCTTCAGCCTGAAGGACTGTTTCATGATCCTGCGCGAGCAGGGTTTGCCTCTTGAGCAGGTGCGGGCAACCGGCGGCGGCGCCCGTAGTCTGGTGTGGCGTCAGATCATCGCCGATGTGCTGGGCGTTGAACTCGTGACCACCAACGCGCAGGAGGGGCCGGCCTTCGGTGCCGCCCTGCTAGCTGGCGTCGCCAGCGGCATCTACCCTTCGATCCAGCAGGCCTGCGAGCAAACCGTGCGCGTGCTCGAAGAGACTCACCCGCGCCCCGAACTCGCGCCGGTCTACCAGCAGTCCTACGCCACCTACCGCGCGCTCTATCCAGCCCTCAAACCGATTCTCAGCCGCCCCGCAAACATGTAGTGGATTAATGAAGAGTAGTAGCCAGGTGATAAGCTGGAATCAGGTTATGTCCGGCGCTGTGCCATCGGTGACTGTTTGCAACCAGTCGGCCAGTGGCTCTTTATGCATCTGCCCGCTCGCAACTGCCATCATAACCTGGTAATAATCAATCTCGCTAGCCGTCGGCTCTAAGCCGTTGAGTTGAAGAAAGGTAAACATGCACATGCCCGCTGTGCGTTTATTGCCATCAAGAAAGGGGTGATTTTGGCTGAGGTGAAATCCATAGGCCGCGGCCATATCGGAGATGGTTGGATGTAAGTACTGGCCAGCGAATTGGGCCTGTGGCATGTGGAGGGCCGCATCCAGGGCAGAAGCATCACGTACCTCGTATGTGCCACCATACAGGCGAATCTGATCGCTATGAATCGCCATGATAAGGCCTTCAGAAAGAAAACGTATCATCGGGCCTACTCTGCTAGTTTGCGGTTGGCACTGCGATAGCGTGGCTCAATCTTCTGATAGGCATCCCAGGCGTCTTGAAAATCAGAGGTAGCACGCGTAAGGACAATGCGGTCTCCGGTCACCTCGATGGCGATCTCATCGTTCTCATGTAGGTGTAAAGCCTCTACGACTGCTGCTGGCAGGGTCACCGTTGCTGAATTTCCGACGCGGCGTAGTTTCACGACTTGCATTATGCTTCTCCATTATAGTCCGTATACACGAAAGTATATACTCATGACGATATGCTGTCAAGAGTGTACTGGACCCAGGAGGCCCCCCATTCTTCAGGGCGAAACGGGAAGAAATCTTCTTGCGAGAACTTTTTAGGTATGCTATGCTCCAAATAAGGTGCTGCGAGAAGTTATCAGAGGAATATGATTATGATGAATAGCGAGTTTGACTGGGATGAAGTCGATGCCCTCATCACTCTTTTACAGGCAGAAGGCATCTCCTATCTCATAGGGGATGGTTCATCTGTGAGCAAAGAGAATAAAAGCATTGATCCGGTCCATCTTATTCAGCGTCTCGCAACTTGTAGCTATCCTCTCGTAGAGAATGCCAGTATTTCCCTGTTCATTTTACATCCAGACCTTGCTCCTTCAGTTGTGGAAGCGCTCCAATGCAATCAGGATGACATTGCTGAAAATATTGCAGTGCTCACGCTGGCCACTCTCTATCTTCAGGAATGGTGGTTCTTTCGGTTAACATTTGCTCTTGGCCGCCTGCCGTGCTTTCCTGAAGCCCCGTTTGTTTCGCTCTGGGAAGAGCGTCATTTACCGTCCCCTCGCTATGGCTATGGATTGCATGGACTTTTAGCGTTGCAAGAGTATCAACAGCAGCGCTATGGCGTTCCCCTTAACTTTCTCGATGACTGGCAGAATCAGGTCAATCATTTGCTCATCCAGGAGGAGGCGTATCGTCGTACGATTACGGATGAGGTGAGGGAGACGCTGATACAACTGAGCATCTAGGAAGGAACAACCATCATGAGCATGCGACAACGGGTGGGACGGCAAGAAATCGAGCAATTTCTCATTCAGGTAGGTCGAACAAGGCAACCAGGACGATTATATCTTACTGGAGGAGCCGCGCTGGTTCATCGAGGCATTCGTCCGGGACAAACATTAGACATTGATATTCAGATTACCGTTGATCCAGCCAATCTCACCTCACAGATTGCGCAGTTGAAGCAAAAGATGAATATCAATATTGAGTTTGCCTCCCCAGGTGATTTCATACCTCTACCAACACAATGGGAAGCGCGATCAGAATTCATCAAGCGCTACGACCAGGTTGATGTGTTCTATTTTGACTGGTACAGCATCGCTTTATCCAAAATGCAGCGGGCAAACCGGCAAGATGTTGTTGATGTACAGCTTCTGGTTCGGCAAGGAAATGTCGAGGTGAAGGAACTCGATCTGTTGTGTCAGGATGTTTTGCACAAAATTGGCAATCCTCCTTACGATAGGCTTCTTCCTAACCTCTCGCAACAGCAGTTTTCACAGCGCTATCAAGCCGTTCGTCAACTTCTGTAGCGAGAGGCCTATCTCCAGCTTCCAGGGGATCTCGAAGTACGTGCAGAAAGCATTTCGGACTTGAAATCTTCCTAGAGATCAGCCTGATCTCACAAATGCATACAGATTTCCGTCGTGTGCTCCCACATACAACCAGGATGTGATGACTGCCGGCGAAGAGGTTACGGGGCTGAGCAGATTGGTGTATTGCAACCGCTTTCCTGTGGTGGCTTCAAGCACCTCCACACCGCCGTCGCCAGGGCCGAAAGCGTCACCCTCGCCGAGATACAGTGCTTGCCCTACCGTTGCCGGTGAGGCGTAGACAATTGTTGGAATAGCGTGTTGCCAGCGAGGAGTGCCTGTCTCGGCATCTAGCGCCCAGCTCGTGGAACGCCGTATCAAGACGGCTACCACATAGAGCGTGCCGCGAGCGAAGGCTGGCGAACTGAAGACGTGATCTCCGACGTGTGTGTGCCAGAGGACACGTCCACTCTGAGTGTCCAGGCTATACATCCAACCATCTTTGCCGCCTACAGCAATGCGCATTTGTCCGCGCTGATCGGGGTAGAGTAGTGGACCTGAGCCAATATCCGTATCGGCCACATCATGCAGCACCGAACGCCAACGCCAGAGGACATGCCCATCGCGCAGGTCAAGCGCTTGCACTCCATCATCGGGGTCGCCGATACCCACAAAGACAACGCCTCTGGTCGTATCAACGGCTGGCGAACTCCATATCCCACCGCCGGGGGCGCCACCCGGTTCGCTCCACGTCCGCCAACGTTGCACGCCTGTGGCCGCATCGAAGGCGATAACCTCTCCAGGGATTTTTGGTTTCTCACTCAACGTTGAAGCGGCACCGATGACGACCAGTCCGCTGACGACTATGGGTGATGACCAGAGTTGCGCTCCCGGATCATCGGTGGAACTACGCCAACGTAGGTGACCGGAGGCAGCGTCTACAGCATAGATAAAGCCATCAAGCGCGCCGATAAATACCGTACCATTTTGCACAGCCGGAGAACTGTAGAGCGCCCCAGCAGTTCGAAATTGCCAGCGTAGATGTCCACTACGAGCGTCGAGGGCTGCTAAGACCCCGTTGGTCGAAGCAATGTAAACGACACTGGCACTCACCGCTGGAGAGGACAGGACCGCGGCACCTGTGCAGTATGACCAGGCCAGGGTCAGCATACTCCCGCCACCGGTAGCAACAGATCCGTCTCTCTTGAGGTCGCCGTGAAACAGAGGCCACTCGCCTTGCGCGGCAGGCAAAGGAGCTGTCTGTATACTGTGGGTCTTGCCCGCTGCTGCGCAACTGCTTGCTGCTGGCGTGCCATGTGTGGATGGCGCGCTGGACGTTCCGCAGGCGCTCAAGTTCAGGAGGCAGAGACACAAGATAAAGCATGTGCATCGCACCAACCGAACTTGTAACACAGACCATGAAAGGAAGCCTGTCTGCATATTTAACCGCATCCTCTCATAGATATCTTCATTGCAAGAAATTATTTAGGCCCCATCCTTATGCCGCCATCCAACCTGACAACTTCCGCATTGAGCATCTCGTTCTCAATGATATGCTTTGCCAGTGCCGCGTACTCATCGGGGCGACCCAGGCGCGGCGGGAAGGGCACTTGCTGGCCGAGGGAGGCGCGGGCAGGTTCTGGCAGACCGGCCAGCAGGGGAGTATCGAAGATACCGGGGGCGATAGTCATCACGCGAATGCCGTGCCGCGCCAGCTCGCGTGCGATGGGCAGAGTCATACCGACGATACCGCCCTTAGATGCTGAGTACGCCGCCTGCCCGATCTGACCATCGAAGGCCGCTACCGAGGCTGTGTTGATGATGACGCCGCGTTCGCCGCCCTCGTTGGGCTGGTTGAGGGCTATGGCCGCCGCCGCCAGGCGAATGGCATTGAAGGTGCCCACAAGGTTCACCTGGATGACCCTGGTGAAGGACTCCAGGCTAGCGGGTCCGCTCTTGCCAATCACGCGTTCGGCGCTCCCGATCCCCGCGCAGTTGATGAGTATATGTAGCCCGCCAAAGGTCGTGACCGCCTCCTGTACTGCGGCCTGCACCGATCCCTCGTCCGTCACGTTTGTCTTGACAAAGCGCACTGCGTCTCCCAGTTCCGCCGCCAGCGCGCTGCCTGTCTCGCTGTTCAGGTCCGCGATAACCACTCTGGCTCCTGATTGCGTCAGGAGCCTGACGCATGCCGCGCCCAGCCCGGATGCACCACCTGTCACCAGCGCGCTTGTGTTTTCAAGCCTCATGTATGTGTCCTTTCGTATAGCCAGTTTGCAACTGTAGTCGCTCTTTTATGGTTCTACCACGCGGGGGCGGATGATAGCAAGCACCTATGCGACTCTTATCTGCTTTAGCCAGAGGCCAGCAAGTTATTGATTGCATGAAAGGCCATCGAAAGCCAGAGTGAACGTGTCCGCATCGCAAGATAGACTTTAGGAGTTTCAGGAGTTTCAATTACCTGCTTTATGTTCATGCCCTCCCTCTTTTCCTTGTCAAGTATGCCAGAGAGAGCGCAGACTAAGCAAGCCTTCTACCTGATAAGTACTGTACAGGATGCCTGCAACTGGGCATATAGTGGTTACATCGCTCGGTACTTAGGTGCAAATAAGGAGGTGAAGCAGAGTCGAGGTAGGTCAATTTTTATCGCAAGGGTTACTTGCAATATGTGTCAACACCCATGTGAACCGGTGCAATATGGCATGTAGCTTCTCGTCGCTTACCACTGATTTTTAAGAAAATATTGCTACAAACTAAACTTGCCAATATAAGAGGGCTATCAACAAGGTAGTTAGCTCTTGTCGGCATTAGTGACTACTTATTAATAAAAATGAATAGCGAAGATATTCGTTACTAAAACACTTGACTGCAAAAAAACATACCGTATACTTACTTTTATGCTTCATGGTATTTATTGGAATACTTAGATATGAAGCGTATTTGCTCGAAAAAGGTTTGATATCTTGTTCGATTTGCATAATACAAAGAACAAAGATATCGTTCTTCCTAGCAATTGACGTTTAAACTAAATGACCCTCAGTAATCCTTGTGAGGGGATTGCGGAGGGGGAGTAATGTATCCAAAAGAAGCAAACTCAGGAGCATTACTCTCATGAACCATAACACACTGAAAGAATT
>JALYTT010000393.1 GCA_030854145.1 Chloroflexota bacterium
CATGCTACCCCTTTATAATATTGTACCCATAAACAGCGATGGAACACCAGGAAAATGCATTCGCGAAAACCTGTTAAGCATGTAGGACATGTGTTATAATTTTTATGAATATCTATTTGGTCGCAAGAAAGATAAAAGACTAACACTTTTTTATCATTGAAGCTGTTCTAGTGGTATGGTTTTAAGGAAGAGGATGCGTATGGATGAGGGGAAGAAAGTAGTCAAACAATCGAGGTCGCGCGGCCGGCCTGCGCGACGGCAAAAAGCCAGGCCCTCCTCTAAATTACAATTAGCCGGTACCGTACACGAGGTCGCCACGCCTTATCATCAATCTCCGGCGTATGATGATGCCCTTGAAGAGGCCCAGCTTTCGCCTTTTAGCGCCCTCTTGCAGCATATTCTGAAACAGGATCGACCCGAGATCGCCAGAGTTGCAGCGGCGCTTGAGGTCTCTGAAAATACCGTCTATCGCTGGTTCCATGGCAGTGAACCCCGCACAGTCCATCTCAAGAACCTGGTAGAGGCGCTTCCAGAACATCGACGCGATCTCATTGAGGCGATCGAACAAACCTTCCCTGGCACCTTGGACGCGCTCTTCACGCCTGCGATACGCGAGGTCCAGAAAGACATCTATCGCCGCGTGCTGGACCTGGTGACGATGACTGTAGAGGACGATACACGCCGCTGGCAGGTCACATCCGCCGTCTTTGAGGCAGCGCTGGAGCAACTTGACTCCGAGCACCAGGGACTCGCTATCACCTATGCTGATCTGCTGGCCCCACGAGCTGACGGCATTCATTCGCTCTACGAAGCGGAGATGCGCGGCACTGCTCCCTGGCACCTTAGTCAGGAGAGTAAAGCCTACCTCGGCAGCACGACGCTGGCCGGGACTGCCGCTATGTTTCAACGTATGCAGATCTGGGACGATCGGGGCGGCGAGGAGCGCCAGCAATTTGTGGTTGATGAATTTGAACGCAGCGCCTGTGCCTGCCCGGTTATGCGCGCGGGCCGCATCTCTGGCGTTTTAATTGTATCGAGCACACAGCCCGATTTCTTCTCTCAACCAATGATCACTCAGGCGGTAGCTGAATATGCTCAACTCCTGGCCCTCGGTCTGAAGGAGGAGAACTTCTATCCCTGCTCGCTGGTCCATCTCCGTCCTATGCCCGATGCAAAGTGGCAGCGTGAGGAGATTAGCCGCACGTTTATGGAGCGCGTCATCGCCTGCGCTCGTCAGTCCGGTCTTTCGCGTTCCGAGGCCGAACTCCAGGTCCGCAAAGAGATGGAGGCGGAATTTGAATTGCAGGCCGACCTCCCCCACGACCTTCCCTCTTCGCCCGTGTAGGCCTACGTGGGCGAGGCATTGTCGGCGGGCAAGGGGAGCCGAAGAGGAGCCGAAGCCATCGCCCCACGCGGATCGTCCTCTCCTTGACATGGCACCCCTAATTTGATACGGTTAGCGGGTAGCATAATTCGCACCAAGGAGCTTTGAGCGTATGCAATCCTCTGACCAGCAGCCAGTTGAAAAGGCTGACAGCCAGGACGCACGTGAGGTGGATCTGTCGTTCTATGAGTTTCCCCCGGAAACTCCTGCGAGCGCTGAGACTCCTGAGCCAGCGCCCGCGTCTCAGGAGGCGGTTCCCCCGACGCCACCATCGCTGGAAGAGGCCGTTCAGCAAGGCCTCATTTATCCACCCCCACCCTCCTTTTATCAGAACCTCCCCCCTGTTCCTGCTCAGCGTGCCCCCACGGTCCCTGCCACACCACCAGCAGTAGCAACCAGGCCGGCAACGTCTGGGAACTATGGCTCATGGCGCGCCCCTGCTCCTGCATACCCGCCCAGCGCTCCCCCCACCCTGCCGGCTCCTGTTTCAGCTTCGAAAAGCTCAAGAAAATGGATCTGGATCTCTATCACTGTAGTTAGCGCTATCCTGGTTGTAAGTTGCGGATTGAGCTTCTGGGTCTTTTACAGTCTCTCTAACACCGTGTCCCAGCAGCTCGATAGTGTGACCCACGTCGTCAACGACTACTATGGCAATATCCAGGCACAGAATTACGCGGCCGCCTACCAGGACCTGGCTCCTGCTCGCTCAATTCGTGGACTTACCCCGGCGCAATTTACGCAACAGGCCCGCAGTCGCGATAGCCAGTCCGGCGTGGTGCGCTCCTATCAGTCCGCTACCCCGGCTAACGGCACCACGGCTAGCGGCCAATTGGATCTCTCCAGCTATACAGTGCTTGTCGATATTACCCGGTCCAATTCCACGTATACTGTTCTCCTGACTGTGAGTAAAGTGGGGAATGGCTGGAAGATCGTGGATTTCGATAGGATTTAATCGACAAATAGATATGGAAAAGCCGGAGAGGGGCTGGCCAACTAGCCCCTCTCCGGCTTTTCCATATCTATTTGCCATAGAAAAGAGAGTGTTTTTTAGCCCATAGCAAGTTTGGCTTGTATTCTGGCTTGCAATTTCGCCACCGGCGTCGGGGTCTCGCGACCAACGCAGGCGCGCAGATCCTCGCGATAGAAGCGCCATGTGCTGCCCACTTTGTGGCCGGTGAGCTGCCCGGACCACATGAGCCTGTAGAGCGTTGAGCGGCTGACGCGCAGATAACCCATTGCCTCTTTAAAAGTTAAAAGGACATCCTCTTCCTGCATTACTGACATAACCATGTGTGCTCTCCTCAAATTGTAGATAAGTCCATCTATACAAGCGTACTAACACTGAGAACTACAAATATTGTCTCATTGCATACTATAGTAACCAATGTTGCCGCCCTTTGCTGTTGAGAAACGGTTATAATCTGGTTAAGTTTCTTGAGTAACCACTGTCATATTCATCACCTTCAATATAGAGAGTGAGTCACCACCCGGTGGCCAGCAACGCGCTCAGGGCCGTGGCGTCGCATGACACGGGGAAGATAGTCAGTCCGGTCGTTTTGCTGAGCTGGTTGATAGCCTGGGTATTGGCGGGATCGGCCATAGCGACCGTCAGGTAGTGGTGGTCGCGCCCCACAGGTGCGCAGCGTAGCTCCAGTGCGAGGTAGTAGGGGATCAGTTGTTTCAGGCGCCTGGGTAGCCCATTGGGCAGTTCCATGAAGGGGATGCTGCCCTGGCGCTGCTGATACGAGGATGGAGCGTGGTTGGCGGCTATGTCACCTGCCGGCTGTGGCGGCTTGTGCCACATCTGTGGCATGAGGGCTGGACGCAATGTCAGTATATGGGTAGCCAGCCCGGCATGATATAATAGCTGCTCCATCGACCCGCCTTGTGCCGGGTACGAACCAATGCCTATCAGGATCTCCGTCTCCCGCTTGAGTGGCGGAATCACCGTTTCCGCCTGCAGAAGATTGATGCTCTGGTAAACGCGCTCGGCAATATTCCAGGCCGCATCCTGCTCGACATCCGGCAGGATGAGGGCTGCCGCCGTGCTCTCATAGGTCAGGATGTCGTCGTCGACCCTGACGGCGCGGCGCACATTTGCCAGTACCTGGTCGAGGAGACCGGCGGGCGCGTGATAGCGCTGGCGTGTGGAGGAAACCTCCGCCTGGGGTACGATATGCATATGGTCAAGCTGCGTAATATGCAGCAGGAGCAGGCTGAGCGGAGCCGCGCGCGGCAAGCGTCTGCTCAGCGCATCGCGCAGGATGTTGCTTAGCTCCGCCGGCATAGGCACTACCTGGGGGCCTCCAGCGTTTTCTGGCGCCTCTGGCTCTCGCTCTACCGTCATCTGCCGCTCAATGTGTAAATAGGAGAGCGACGGACACCGGCAAGGTGCTGCCGGTAGTTTCTCAGTGCGTATTACCTGGGCCGCCGCCCCTCGACGTTTATTGCTCATTATTGTTGCTCGCTGTGTGCGTGAAAACACTACTTCACGCTTTTTGTAGTCCTGGGACAACTATTTGTTGGAATTGATTATACATTGTGGTGGATGAGACAGACGTGCAAAGTTTGTTGCGGTCTGGTTAAGATGCAGAGAAGTTGGTTAAGAGGCTGAAAGAGGCCTTGATGGGATGCCATTTATGTGTAGTGGCGACCCTGGTGGTCGCCATGCTAGCACGGCATGCCATCTATGTGTAGCTAGCATGCCGTATGAACACCCATTATTGCTCGATGGTGACCGGGGCTGTGAAGGTATAACCCACACCGGGGACCGTCATAATGTACTGCGGGGTGTTCGCATCGGGTTCAACTTTCTGGCGCAGGTGGCGAATATGGGTCTTCACCAGCCCGGAATCGCCGGCCTCGTCATAGCCCCAGACGCGCTCAATGATCATATCGGTCGTCAGCACCTGGCCTGTATGTGTGATCAGCAGGTGGAGCAGGCGGCTCTCCGTGGGCGTCAGCCGTACTTTCGTGCCCTCCCTGACCACTTCGTGGCGCATGGCGTCCAGAGTGATCGGCCCGACTGTCACGGCAGATGAATTAGAGGACCCTCTGGTGCTGGATGAGCGGCGTAGGATAGCTTTGATACGAGCGAGCAGTTGTCTTGGACTAAAGGGTTTGCGCAAATAATCGTCAGCACCCAGCTCCAGCCCACGTACCTCGTCATCTTCACGATCATGTGCGGTCAGAATCAGGACCATTGAATTGGTTTCAGTCCGCATCTGGCGACATACTTCAAAGCCATCGATCTTGGGCATCTGCACGTCCAGGATGACGAGGTCCGGCAGCGTCTCCCGCCAGCGCTTGATCGCCTGCTCGCCATCAAACGCGCGCACAACGTCATATCCATGCCCTTTGAGCCAATAGCTCAGCATATCGACCATGTCGCGGTCATCATCCGCCACCATGATTTTCACACGTGTTCCTCCTAAAAATCTGCATTACATTGCAGGTCTATACGCCTACAGGGAATGAGCCGCTTTGCTGGTAGGTGTCCCATACTCTAGTAACGGGATGCATACAAGCCGGTAACATCATGATACAATTTGGGCTATCAATAGTCAGTAAAATAGCTATTTAGTCATGTTTTGAAAGGCGGTCTACCAATGAGCGATGACAATAGTATGCTTCCGCGTGAAGAGTTGCTGGCGCTGGCGCGCGAGGCGGCGCTAAAGGCGCACTGTCCCTACTCGCATTTCCGCGTGGGCGCCGCGGTGGTGGCGAATGGCGCGGTCTACACCGGCGTGAATATCGAGATTTCAAGCTATGGCCTGACCCTGTGTGCCGAACGCTCGGCCCTGGCCGCTGCGCTCTCCAACGCCGCTACCTCGGTGACCCAGGTGGCTGTCGCTTGCATCGATGCACCTCCCGGCACCTCGATCAATGGGCGCACGCCCTGTGGCGCCTGCCGCCAGTGGCTCGCGGACCTCGCGCCCGCCGCCGTGATCTATATCGATGGCGTCGACCGCGATTTCTTCATAAGCGACCTGCTGCCCTACGCCTTTGGCCTGTAGGTGAGCCGTCCCCCGTCCGCGTAGGGATTCGGCTTGCCGCATCCGGGTCAGGCATCCCTTGGGGTGCCTGTGGAGCCTCCTGCCAGGCCCAAGGGCCTGTCACACGGATGCGGCAAGCCGAATCCCTACGCGGGATAGAGTCATGCGCTACGATTCTACCTGGCCCAGCGGAAGGTGCGGCTTGCCAGCAGGAAGCCTGCCACGATCCAGGCGGCCAGCACCAGCAGGTCCGTTTGAATGGTGCTAAGCGAGGCACCGTTGTTCATGACCTGGCGCAGGGCGTCGTTGAGATAGGTCAGCGGCAGGACGCTGATCAGCGGCTTCAGGAAGGTGGGCGCACTGCTGGTTGAGAAGTAGGAGCCGCTCAAGAACATCATCGGGAAGCTGACAAGGAAGGTGATGGCCTGCGCGCTGTCGGCATTTTTGGCGATGCTGCCGATGCCCAGGCCGACCCCCAGCATGGTCAATGTGCCCAGGACCACCGCCAGTCCCAGCAGAAGCCAGCTCCCTACCACCTGCACCTGGAAGACATACCTGCCTACCAGGATCAGGACCGCCGCTTGCAGCAGGGAGAGGATCAGCCGCGCCAGCATCTGCGTCGAGATCAACGTGCTTGAGCGTAACGGTGTGGCGGCCAACCGGCGCAGCACACCCCGCTCCCGCCACTCAACCAGCGCTCCCCCCGTGCTGAGGTTGGTCCACATGAGCATCATCCCAAGCATGCCAGGCAGGATGAAATCGATCTGGCGCAGGTTATGCACGCTGACACCCGCCTCCTGCAATGTCAGTGGTGGCGCCTGACCCGTCATCTCACGATTGATGTTCTCAACGATGCTTTGCAGCGCCTGCTGTGTGATTGCCAGCGTCGTCGGGTTGCTCTGGTTATAGTATACTTTCAGGCGCGCGTGTCCCTGCCGCAGGGAGGCGCCGAAATCCGCCCCGATCACAATCACCGCGTCCCGCTGCCCCGCTTGTAGCGCTGCCAGCCCCTGGGACTCCGTGTCCATTGAAAGCGTGAGGGCGTCGCTTTGTTTCAACTGCTGGATCATCTGCGTGCTCACCGTCGAGCTGTCCTGGTTCACAACGCCCAGCGCGAACTTGACATTGCCACCGCCACCAAAAAGCCACCCGAAGACCAGTATCGAGATGAGGGCCAGCCCCAGACTACTGATTAACAGCATCCTATTGCGCAGCAGCATTCTGACGCTTGCCAGCAATAATGCGTTAAAAGATTGCATTGTGTCTCCTCCTTTGTTGATGACCTTAATCGCGTAGGGGCGACGGCTTGTCCATTGACTCCAACACATTGTTGACAAGGCCCCTCCACCTACATCGCGTCCCTACGATAGACGAAAGCGTCCGCCAACGAATTTGTTGGAGCAGGTGAGCAAGCCATCGCCTTAGCAGGGGTAGGGGCGCCGTTTACAAGCCCGCCTGTTCGC
>JALYTT010000394.1 GCA_030854145.1 Chloroflexota bacterium
ATCACGAACGTCCCCTTCAATCTCGCGGTCCTGCTGGTCTTCACCGGTGTGATGCTCATGATTGGGATAGGGATGTCACGCAGAGAGGTGTAGAGAGGAACGCTGGGCGCATTCGAGGAACGCTGGGTGCATTCGAGGAACGCTGGGTGCATTCCGCGTAGGGATTCGGCTTGCCGCATCCGGGTGGGGCCTCGCTTGCGCGGCCAGGCAGGAGACCCCACAGGCATCCCTTGGGGTGCCTGACGCGGATGCGGCAAGCCGAATCCCTACGCGGACGGGGTGATGGGCGATCACCCATCACCCGCCCATCGGCCATCGGCGATCACCCGCCCATCGCTCTGTCACATGAACTGTGTTGGAGCACTACGCTGTCTTGATGTGCGCGGCGCTCTCCAGGCCCAGATCCTTGACGGCTTGCTCGCGCATCAGGAACTTCTGGATCTTGCCTGTCACGGTCATGGGGAAGGCATCCACGAAGGTGACGTAGCGCGGGATCTTGTAGTGGGCGATCTTGCCCTCGCAGAAGGCGCGCATCTCCTCCTCGGTGGCCTGTTCTCCGGGTTTGAGCCGCACCCAGGCCATAGTTACCTCGCCGTACCTGGCGTCGGGCACGCCGATCACCTGCACGTCGCTGACTTTGGGGTGCGTATAGAGGAACTCCTCGATCTCGCGCGGATAGACGTTCTCGCCGCCGCGGATGATCATGTCCTTGATGCGCCCCACGATATTGATGTAGCCATCCGGCTCCATCGTCGCCAGGTCGCCGGTGTGCATCCAGCGCGCCGTGTCGATGGCCTGAGCACTGGCTTCGGGGTTGTCCCAGTAGCCCAGCATCACGCTATAGCCTCGTGTGCATAACTCGCCTGGCTGCCCAACCGGCACCACCTGGCCGTTAGCGGGATCAACGATTTTGATCTCGACATGGGGATGAACCACGCCGACTGTGCTGACGCGCTTCTCCAGGGGCGCATCGGAGCGCGTCTGGGTCGAGACGGGCGATGTTTCCGTCATGCCATAACACACCTCGGCTTCGCGCATGCCCATCAAACTGATGACTTTTTTCATGACCTCGATGGGGCAGGGCGAGCCGGCCATGACGCCGGTGCGCAGGCTAGTGAGGTCGAAGGTACTGAAGTCGGGGTGGTCCAGTTCGGCGATGAACATCGTGGGGACGCCGTAGAGGACCGTGCAGCGCTCTTCCTGCACCGTTTGCAGTACCGCCAGCACCTCAAAGCCCTCGGCGGGGTAGACCATGGCGGCTCCGTGGGTGACGCAGCCCAGGTTGCCCATGACCATGCCGAAGCAGTGGTAGAGCGGCACGGGGATGCACACGCGGTCGTTGTGCGTGAAGTTCTGCAAGCGAGCGACGAAATAGCCGTTGTTGAGGATGTTGTGGTGGCTGAGCGTCGCACCCTTGGGGAAGCCGGTGGTGCCGCTGGTGTACTGGATGTTGATGGCATCGTCGAACTCTTGCTGGCGCTGGCGCTCGGTCAACTGGGTGTCGTCGATGTGGTCGCCCATGGCCAGCAGTTCGGCCCAGGTAAACATGCCAGAGACAGCCTCTTCGCCCAGTTGCACGACGGTTTTGAGGTCCGGCAGTTGCTGCGAACTGAGCTTGCCCGCTTCGCTATCCTTGATCTCTGGCACAAGCTCCTGCAGCATCTGCACATAGTGAGAGGACTTGAAGACGGCGGCAGTGATGAGGACGCTACAGCCTGACTGCTTGAGCACGTACTCCAGTTCATGCACCCGGTACGAGGGGTTGATGTTCACCAGGATGGCGCCGATCTTGGCGGTGGCAAACTGCGTGATGCACCATTCGGCCCGGTTGGGCGCCCAGATGCCGACGCGCCCCCCCTTCTGAATGCCCAGGTGCAGCAGCGCGCGCGCGCAGCGGTTGACCTGGGCTTGCAGTTCCCGGTAGCTGAGCCGGATGTGCTGCTGGCGCGCAATTAAGGCGGGCTGGTCCGGGTACTTCTCGGCGGTCTGATCGAAGAGATCGCCGATAGTCAGCCCCAACAATGGGGTATCACTGGTGCCGCTGGTATAGCTCCAGCGCCGTTCCGCCTGTTCGGTGGAGGCAACTGACGGATTCGTGTGGGTCACAGTCATAATGCTTGCTCCTTGAGGTAAAACTAAGGGAAGCTACAGGGCTGCCTTTTCAGACTAAGCGTACCGAATCCTGGGCGAAAAATCAAGTTGCAGAACGACAGAGGGGGCGAGATGGCGCTGTTGGAACAGGGCGCAGGCCTTGTCGGCGGGCAAGGGGCACCGCTCGCCTGCGCCCTGTGACCCCACGCGGATCACCATGCACCTACGTCTCCTCATGGTCAGACGGGAAAAGCGCGCAGACGACCTGGAAAGCCGCTTCTTGCGCGGCGGCTTTTTTGGTTTTTCCGGAGGCGGATAGCGCTGTGGTCCTGCCGTCATGAGTCGTGACTGTGCAGGTACAGGTAAAGAGAGGGTCATGCGGTGGGCCTGCTAAGGTATAGGTGTAGCTTGCAGGATGAATTTCGTGCCTTTGCGCCATTTCATGCAGGATACTGACCGCATTTTTGTCGGCTCCCTCCCAGGATGGTGCCCCGGTAGGAACAAGGGGAAGGGGAGCAGCCTGGGAGGCGTGTTCGGTGGCTTCAGCGGTGTCATCCTGCTCCTCAGCAGGGGCTGCTGGGAGGTCTACGCCTGCAACGTGGGCAAGCACCTCGGCCCAGGCCTCTTGTTTCGCCAGGTCTTTGTTTGGCGCGGCGTGCCAGGAAGAGATATGGCGCCGTTCCTCAACCGTCACAGTCGCCCACGCATAAAAGACCCGCTGGTGCCCTGGCCCTTCAGCCGTCTCTTCACAGGTCGCCTCTTGCCATCCCAGCGCCTGCTGACCCATCATGAGCAGCGTGATCGCATGGTGGGGCTGGCTCTGAAGCCAGTGAAGTACCGCGCGCTTCACGCGCTCCCAGGCCTCTCCACTGTTTTGGAAGCGAAAGACCAGGGTAAAGAGGTCATGGGTATTGAGCGCCTGCTCCTCAAGCCGGCTGTAGAGTTCCTGCTCAATGACCGGCGAGAGATCCGCTCCTTGAGCCGCCATCCTGATGAGACTATGAAAGTGTTTCTCATCCAGGTGGCTCAATGGCCGGGGAGCGTCGCCCTGGCTCTGCACGGCCTCGGCGAGCGCTCTGCGTAATGGCTCATCATACTCGTTCAGAAAGAAGGCTTTTTTAGCATCTTTGATGAGCTGCTCGACAGTATTGACCTGCTCGGCCATGGCCTCCAGTTCAGGGACCGTGTAGGGAAGGGCGGTGCCTTTCAGGATGGCATGCAGAATCCTCTGGTTCACCAGGTCTGGATAGCGACGCAGCGGGGAGGTCATATGCAGGTAGGCGGGCAACTGTAAGCCAAAATGCCCTTCGACGGTAGGGGCATAACGCGCGCGCTCCAGGGCGAACTGTACCGTCTCCTGGACGCTTTCCGGGTGGGTGTGTTCTGGATGTGCCACCACCGTCTCCATCATCTGTAACAAGACTCCTCGTGCTGGCGCAATGGCTTTGGCGGCATGATTGCGGTAGAGGGCGGGAATGCCGCGCTGTGCCAGGAAGTCAGCGAGCACCTGGTTCGCCAGAATCATGCATTCTTGAATAATCAGATGAGCCTTGTTGCCGTTGCTTGCTGGCAGGCGCACCAGCATGCCCTCTTCGGTGGTAGCCCAGCCAGCGCGCAGATCATAGATGGCCAGCGCTCCCTGGAGCCGGCGCCGCTGGAACAGGGCAAGCGCTACCCGCAAGGCGTCCTGCAACATGGGGCCAGCATCCGTGCGTGGGTCCGCTATCTCCTCATCGACCTCATCGTAGTGAAAACGCCTGCTGCTGATCAGCGCTGTCTGCTGGATAGCTGGCTCCCCAGGGGAGAGCTGGGGATCGAAGGGGATCGAGATGGTGATGGTGGGACGCGGGCGCTCCGCCAGCAGGCTCAGGCTGCCTTCGGAGAGGAGCCCCGGCAGCATGGGCACGTTTCTATCGGCATGATAGCGCGTAAACGCGCGCTGCAACGCTTCGGCGTCTAATGCTGGGGTCATCTCCGGCGTGATCAGCGCGCCAACATCGGCAATGCTGACATTGAGTGTATAACCTCCATAAGGATGGCTCTCAAGCCACAGTGCATCATCGAGGTCGCGCGAGGTGGGGCCATCAATGGTGACGCCCCTGACGGTGGCCCTGCCATGAAGAGCCGTCCTGACGCGTTCGGCCGTCGCTGTGGCTTCCGCAAGCGCGGCATTCGAAAAGGTTCTCCGTCGTTCTTCGTGTTGTTCGGCCATGTTCCTTGTTCTCCCGTGATGGCTCTGCCTCATATACCGAAGTCGCAGCAATCATGACTTATAGAACAGCTTGTGAGTATATAGGGAGGAAGCTCCATTTTATTCTTCTTCATAGACTGTTGGATCAGGAACATACGCGAGTTGGAAGGCTTCTCTTCGTTCAACACAGGTCCCGCAGGTCCCACAGTGCTTGTCGCCGCCCTTATAGCAGCTCCAGGTATCAGCATAGGGCACTCCCAGCACGCTTCCTAAGTACACAATCTGCTGCTTCGTCCTATGGATAAAAGGAGCCTCAAGTCTTAGATTCTGGTGCCCGTACCCCTCGACCGCCTTTCGTTGCATGGCATCAAAAGCCGTGATGAAGGCGGGCCGGCAATCGGGATAAATGAAATGATCGCCGGCATGTGCGCCCATCGCGACCACCTCAGCCTGCTCAGTCACGGCTATCGCATAGGCAATCGTGAGCATAATTGCATTGCGATTCGGCACGACGGTGATCGCCATCGTGGCATCCGCATAATGCCCATCTGGCACGGGGAGCGCATCTGCCAGGGCTGACCCTTTCAGGAAAGCGCCAACCGCAGACAGGTCAAGCACATCATAGCGTGCTTCGAGTCGCCTGGAGCACTGCTCAGCAAAGGCGAGTTCTTTCTTGTGACGTTGTCCATAATCGAAGGAGAGCAGATGCAGCGAATAGCCTTCAGTATGCAGCAGGTGTGCCAGGGTCACACTATCCACTCCTTCACTCACGATGGCGACAGCCATAGCCATAAGGAAGCGACCTCCTAAAAACGTACAGGAAGAAAGGGACTTTCCTCCTGTACTCAATCTCAACGGAACCTCTGCACTGCATGATAGTGCATTCCCAGGGAAAAGATCAAGGTGTGTAGGCCGGTCTCTGTCAACTTCGCCCCTCACTTCAGTCGGTGTGAATGCTGCGGAAAGCCTGCGGGTGCCACACTCACATCTGATCATAGTTTTCTTATGATTTCTGTAAATTATACTTTCTCTTGAAGTGATACTTCAAAGGATTGGGCTATCACAGGTTGGCTACATGCGTGCCGGTGTGTCCTGCGAGTAGTTTGATTCTGGTATTCACCGCTGAGGAGCATCCCCGTAAACCTCTCTAGCTCAGGGAAATGAGTTCCCTGACATTTTTTGCGAACAGCGTGCGGCACGCTTTGCCGCGAGATGAAGAAAGGAAACACAGATGACATATTCCAATCATGACCCGCTAGGGAAAGGTGAGGACCAGCAAGAGATCCAGATGTTAACTCTGTACGATCTGGATATTGCCGAGTTGGAGCAACGCGTGGAACTGGCCAGCGTGCTGCCAGCCGATTGCTGGTCAAATAGCTGTAGCGGGGATGGCTGTTCAGGTAACACCTGTTCAGGTAATGGCTAAGCAGGTAACTCTACCCGCAACGGGCCGTAAAAAAAGCGCCGGTCCAGGTATTGATGGCCTTCGCTCCTTCTCTCAGGTCATCGACGCCAGGACCGGCGCTTTGCTTTATCAACCGTTCATGCCTCCTTTTTAGAGGATGTTTCGCGCACGCGGCGTGGCTTCTTTGGTCGCGGTCGCAGAAGATAGCCTGTCTCCAACAGAGAGGTAACATCGATGTTAAATTCATGGAGTTTCAGGCGGGTGCGCGAGATCACATTGCGCACCGGGCGCATTTCATGCTCAAACACGCCTTCACGCAGTGCTGCGTGCAAATGTCTACGGCACCGTTCAATGACCTCCTCGGTCACATTGGTGCTCACATTGGTAAAGTGGGCAAGTAAAACTTCATATGGACAGTAGTGCGGATAGGCTTCTAGCAGCGGGACGAGCACACATAGTTCGCTAAAGGTGAACTGCTGCGCTACCTGCATACATGGCACATCTCCCACGCTCGAAAGACCTACCAGGATACCCGATTCTCGATGGAGGGCTAACATATGTCCTGCCGGGAGCATGCCTTCTAGCGTAAAATGCAGGATCGCCTCGTTCACCCGCTGCTCTACCTCAACAGCGGTGGCAATGGTCCGGTTCGTGAGCGTTTGCATAATCCTTCCCTATTAGTGTCGCGTTCCTTGTTTTCTCGCGTCTACAACAAACGTCTGTCCTACCGACCACCTGGCATGCTATAATGAAACAGGCCAGTTGATCGTACAATGGTCGCTGGTTGGGCAGGGCGTGGCTTTGCGACCAGGCTCTGACACGCCTTGCCGTATGTTCTATGCTGCTCTTCGTATTCTATAGAATCTCCTTTCTCTCCGGCTTTCGAACCTGCTATATCATAGTGCCTGCGCACTGGCTAAAGAACATCCTCACGGCGCGCCTGATTCTATAGTGTAACATAATTAGAACGTATGTTCAAGTTACGTGTAGGGGCGATGGGCGTTCGCAGGGGTAGATTTTTACCGACTCCTGGAAAAGGTGATGGAAGGGTAAAGTATAATCTAGCGAAAGAGGTACAAAGGGGTAGGGGCGCGGTTGACAAGCCCGCCTGTTCGCC
>JALYTT010000395.1 GCA_030854145.1 Chloroflexota bacterium
CTGTGGGGCCTCCTCCCAGCCACCCGGATGCGGCAAGCCGAATCCCTACGCGGGAAGAGCATCGCCCTGATATCCGTGCAATGAACCTTGACAGAGCAGTAGCTGCGCGATTGATCGCGCGTGGGCTAGCTGGTCTACATGGCTGCCACGCGCGATCAATCGCGCAGCTACGAAGGATGGGTGTCCTTTCCATGGCCGCATAAAACATGGTGTTTCTGGGCTTAATTAGAACCTTTGACCAAAAACCCCTTGACTTTCGGCTTGTAAGGCGGTATGCTGTCGCAAGATACGCAATTTGAAGAGAGGAAACTGGTAGATGGCTCGTTCCCCTAAGGTGAACACCGCCGCACAAGATGAACCCGCACACGATCAACTCTCGCTTTTTCCAGTAAAGGATGCTGCGGATGAAATAACAAAGGCTCCGGCCAGAATAGAGTCAAAGCCTGTGCCACGAACAAAGAAGCATGCAAACTATTCAGCCGCGGATATTCAGGTGCTTGAGGGTATCGCAGCTATCCGCCATCGTCCCGGCATGTATATCGGGTCGACCTCTACGTCTGGCCTGCTGCATCTCATCTGGGAGGCGCTGGATAATTCCGTCGACGAGGCCGTTGCTGGCTATGGCCGGCAAATCTGGGTGCGTATCGACCGTGAAGGGTGGGTCACTGTGCGTGACGAAGGGCGTGGCCTGCCCTTTGATCCGATGCTCTATCAAGGCGACTACCTGCCCGCCGCCACCGTCATTCTCACCGTGCCACACTCAGGCGGCAAGTTCGCGGAGGGGGCGTATAAAACGGCCGGTGGGCTGCATGGCGTGGGCGCCACGGTTATCAATGCGCTCTCCGAAAAACTGGAATTAACCATCTGGAAGGATAGCCAACAATTCAAGCAGGTGTTCAGCCGGGGTGCGGCCCTGCCGCCACGCATCACCCGCTGCGAGGCGCACCTGCATGGGACGCAGTTTTGCTGGCTCTATGATCACTCCATCTTTGATGAGGATGCCTATTACTCGCTGGAGGCGGTTCAAAGTCGTCTGAAGGCCGCCGCGTACCTCAATCGCGACGTCTCCTTCCACCTGGATGCCTGGGACGATGCCGCCGACGCGCAGGTGAGCCACGACTTTTACTCGCGCGATGGCCTGCCCGACTATGTGCGCGACCTCACAGCGAGCAGCAGTACTCCGCTCTTCAAGCAGGTGGTCGGCATCGTCAAGGAGAAGGACGGCGTGCAGGTGGAGGTGGCGCTCCAGCCCACCACCGGCTTCAAAGTCACGCTCTACAGCTTTGCCAATGCCGTGCGCACCCGCGACGGCGGCGTGCATGAGACGGGTTTTAAGTCGGCGCTGACCAAGGTTGTGCATGACTACGCGCTGAAATGGAACGTCATTAAGAGCCGCGAGAAGGATGGTTTCAAGCCAGAAGTGATCCAGCAGGGCTTGAACGCGGTCATCTCTGTCAAGCTCACCAACCCCCAGTTCCAGGGGCAGACCAAGGACCGCCTCAATAACGCGCCCGTCGAGGGGGTTGTGCGCTCCATCGTCGATGAGGGCTTGAAGGACTGGTTTGAAAATAATCAGGCCGCCGGCAAGGAGTGGCTCAAGAAGATCCTGCAGATGCAGAAGGCGCGCAACGAGGCGCAACTAGTGGAGGAGCTGGCGCGCACGGGCAACAAGAAAAATGGCGAGTTAATCGATACTTCGCTCTCCAAGAAGTTCCTACGCTGCAATAGCACCGATCCCGCGCGCTCAGAACTCTTCATTGTGGAGGGCGACTCGGCTGGCGGGAGCGCTGGGCAGGGGCGCTACTCGGAGTACCAGGCGGTGCTCAAGCTCAAAGGCAAGCCACTGAACGTTGCCAAGGCCGACCTGGAGAAGATTGTCAAGAACGAAGAGATCCGCACCATCATCAATGTGCTGGGGACGGGCACGCGCGACGCCTTTGATATCAGCCGCCTGCGCTTCCACCGCGTGATTATCGCCACCGATGCCGATGTCGATGGGCTGCATATTCAATGCCTGCTGCTGACGCTGTTCCACCAGGAATTCAGCGAACTGATCGAGCACGGACATATCTATATCGCCTGCCCCCCGCTCTACTCCGTCAAGTACAAAGGGAAGGTCACCTGGCTGCTGGACGACGAGGCGCGCCAGCAATTTCTGCGCACGCATCCCGACGCTCAGGGCCTGGAGTTCAAACGCTTCAAAGGTCTGGGCGAGATGAACCCCAAAGAGTTGCGCGATACCACGCTCGCTCCCGCCCACCGCACGCTCAAGCGCGTGACCATGGAGGATGCCGTACTGGCGGCACAATTGGTGATGGAGTTGATGGAAGATCGCAACGCGGAGGCCCGGCGCACGTTCCTGGCCGAGCATGCCCGCAAGATCAAAGAACTTGATGTATAGAGGATAAACGAGCATGGCCCGTAGTATTGTAGAGAACACAGCAGAGACCGGGAATATCCGCGAAGAGGATTTCTCGGTAATTATGGCGCAGGCCTTCGCCACCTATGGCCTCTCGGTCGTGACCGACCGCGCGCTGCCCGATGCCCGCGATGGCTTGAAGCCAGTCCACCGGCGTATTCTCGCGGGCATGCGCGAGGCGCGTTATCTCTCCAGTCGCCCCACCGTCAAGAGCGCCGAAGTGGTGGGCCTGATCCTGGGAAACTATCACCCCCACGGCGATGTATCGGTGTACGAGGCCGCCGTAAGGATGGCCCAGCCGTTCACCATGCGCTACCCCTTGATCGAGGGTCAGGGCAACATGGGCAGCGAAGACGGCGACGCGCCTGCCGCCTATCGCTATACCGAGATGCGTCTCTCGCCGTTCGTCGAGGCCCTGATGGCAGACATGGAGTGCGATACGGTGCCGCTGCACCCTACCTACAAGCAGGACCCCAGAGTCGTCGAGCCAGATTACCTGCCGGGCCGCATCCCTCCCATCGTCAATCCCTCCAGCGGCATCGCCGTCGGTCTCTCAACAAACATCCCGCCGCACAACCTGACCGAGGTACTGCGCGCCTGTATCGCGCTGCTCGATCAGCCCAATATGAGCCTTGAGCAACTGATGACCTATATCCAGGGACCCGATTTCCCCCAGGGTGGGCGCATCATGGGCATGGATGGCATCAAGGACTACTTCACCACCGGCAAGGGCAAGATCTTCGTGCGCGCCGAGGCACGCGTGGAGGAGACCCCGCGCAGTCGCTCGCTGGTGATTGTGCAGATCCCCCCCATCGGTCGCGATAAGGTGAAGGTCTCCATTGCCGAGGCCATCAATGCTGGCAAGCTGGAAGGGCTGATGCCGGACCTGCGCGATGAGAGCGATACCGAGAAGGGCACACGCATCGTGCTGGACCTGCGCAAGGATGCGGACCCGGCCCAGGTGCTCTCGAAGCTGTATAGCGAGACGGATTTGCAGGTCTCGCTCTCGTTCCAGGTGGTCTATCTCTTTGGCGAGCCGATGCAGGCTGCGCGCCAGCCAAAGCAGGTGGGCCTGCTCGAACTGCTCACCTACTGGAACGCGCACCAGGTCGATGTGCTGACCCGCAGGGCCCAGTTCCACCTGCGCAAGGCGCAGGAACGCTTGCACATCGTCGAGGGCCTGATGGTTGGCGCGGCGCATGCCGATAAGATCGTCAGGATCTTCCAGCAGGCCGAGGACCGCGCCGAGGCACGCAAACAGATCGAAACGACCTACAAGCTCACGCCAGTGCAGTCGGATGTCATCGCCTCGATGACGCTGGCACAGGTGACACGCCTGGATGCCAACAAGTATACCAAGGAGAAAGAGGACCTCCTGGTGCGGATTAGCGAGCTGGAGAACCTGCTGGCTGATCGCAAAGCGCTGATCACGCAGCTCAAGAAGGAGATGCAGCAACTCATCAAGCAATTTGGCGACGAGCGGCGCACCACGATCGACGTGGCGGGCCAGGCCAACCAACCGGTCAAAGAGGTGGCCAGTCTGCACGAGCGCGTGCCGGTGGCGATCGCGCTGACACGCGCCGGCGCGCTGAAGGTGCTGCCGCCGGAGACGTATAGTCCGAAAGTGAAAGACGGCGCCCGGCAGACCTATGCCCCTGTGCGCGGCGATGAGCAGTTGCGCCAGGTGGTCGCCGCGACTACGCAGGACTTCGTGCTCTGCGTCTGCGCGTCGGGCCGCGTCTTCCAGGTGCTGGCGCATCGCATCCCCACGGGAACGCGTTCGGCGAAGGGCGAGCCTGCCGGCAAGTTGCTCGAACTGCTGCCAGGCGAAGAGGTGGTGAGCATCCACCCGCTGGAGTCGCACGACGAGGACCGCTATCTGGTGATCTTTAGTAAGCTGGGGAAGGTGAAGAAGTCACCGTTGAGCGAGTACAAGACCGTGGATGTTGACGGCTTCCAGGATATGAAGCTGGCCGATGGTGATAGTGTCGTGGCGACGCTTATCTCGCGTGGGCAGGGCGAGTACTTTGTCACCTCGGATAACGCGCAGACCCTGCGTTTCAGCGATGAAGTCGTGCGCGCTCAGGGTCGTGGTGGCCAGGGGATGGCGGCCATGGCGCTGGCTCCTCATGCCAGAGTCGTCAGCGCCTCCTACCTGGATGGCGAGAGCCAGGTGGAGAGCGCCGATTTCTTGAGCCTGCTCGTGGTGACCGGGAGCGGCTACCTGAAGAAAGTTCCCCTGGGCCAGTATCCCCAGAAGGGCCGGGCCACAGGTGGCGTGGTCACAACCGAGCTGCTTGAGAAGGAGCGCGTTCTGCTGACGATGATTATCAACGAGCAGGACCAGCTTCTGCTAATCTGGAAAGGTGCGGACAGCGGCGAGCAGGCCACAGTTGTGAAGGCGGCTGAACTGAAGACGTTCCTGCGCGCGAAGCGCGGTGTGAGTGTTGTAGAGGGCCAGGTGCTGGGCGTGCTAGGACTCTAACGTCATAAGTCCACATTGACTTGACGAGAAGCTCGCAAAAGAGTACACTACAATAGTTATGATTGTGCAAGGCATGGAGCAGGCTGCTAGCATACCCTGTTCCCCGGTAAAGACGCTAAAGAGTTCTGAGCAATCCTCTATAGAATACTCTCTTCCTGCACACACGTTCTACTTGATATCAGCTAGCAGCGTTGCTCCCGTATCCTACGGTCTGCTCCTGGTACTTCCTGCTAGCATAGGGCCTTCAGGAATCTTACCGCGCCCGCAAGGAGCGCATTGACCGAAAGGATTTTCATGCCATCTTTTGATGACTTTCAATTACAGGCCGCGACACGCGCGGTACTGACAACTATGGAGATTACACAGCCCACGCCTATTCAGCTTGGGGCAATTCCGGTGCTGCTCGCCGGCAAGGATCTGGTGGGGCAATCGGCAACTGGATCAGGCAAGACGCTCGCCTATGGCATCCCCCTGGTAGAGCGCTTAGCCAAAGACAAACGCACCGTGCAGGCTCTGGTCCTGGTGCCAACACGCGAGCTGGCCATCCAGGTACACGCGGTGTTGGGCAAGCTGGCAAGCAGCCGGCGGCTTTCGATGGCGCTGCTGGTGGGAGGACGGCCCTATGGCAGCCAGATCTCAGCGCTGCGCTACGGCGCGCAGATCGTCATAGGCACACCCGGACGCGTGAAGGATCACCTTGATCGCGGCACGTTAGTGCTGAACCAGCTACGCATGTGTGTACTTGACGAGGCAGACCAGATGCTGGACAGTGGTTTCGCGCCCGTCGTTGAAGAGATACTCACGACCACGCCTGACACGCGCCAAATGGCCTTCTTTTCAGCGACTATGCCCGAATGGGTTGAGAAGCTCCAGAAAAAATTCCTCAAAAATCCCGTCACCATAGCCATTGCACCGGCCTCGGATATCGAAAACACCATTGAACAGATTGCGTATCAGGTGCCGCACGATCAGAAGATAGCGGCGCTGTGTACGCTCTTGCATTCCACGCAGGGAGAGAGCAGCCTCATCTTCGGCAGGACCAAACACGGTGTCGAGAAGCTGGGCAAACAGCTCAATAAGCTCGGATTTACGGTAGGTACATTACACGGCAATAAGAGCCAGCGCGCCCGTGAAGAGGTATTGACTGCGTTCCGTCGCGGTCACGTGCAGACGCTGCTGGCTACAAATATAGCCGCTCGTGGGCTGGACATCACGGGGATCTACCAGGTCATCAATTATGAGCTTCCCGAATCGAGCGAACTGTTCACGCACCGGAACGGCCGTACGGGCAGAATGGGACGGCAAGGCAAAGCGATCACACTGCTGGCCCCATCCGATGTCCCCACCTGGCGGCGTATGACGCGCGGTTTAGGGAAACCCATCGCCTTGCAGCGGCTCGCTCTTAACGAGGAGGCCAGCGAGGCCCAACTGCTGGCCCGTGTAGAAGCATCAAAAACGCACGAACACGAGCAGGACAGCGAGCAGCAGCCGGAACATGATCGCGAACAGGCCTCGCCACGCCAGGAGCGCGGCAGACCTGCACGGTCACAGCAAGACAACCAGACGGCATCCGACAGAACAGGGCGCCAGAGAGAGCGTGTTCCCAATGAAACAGTAACGCGCACCCCTGCCTGGCGTCGAGAGGATGCTCCCTCGCGAGAACGCTCCTCCTTCAACAGGGAGAGAGATGGCAGGAGAGGCGCAGGAAGACCGGCCAGCATTGCAGGAACCAGGGCCAGATATAAGGCGCCTGCTTTTGAAACAACTGAGCCAGAGTACTCAGCCAGGAGAAGGCCCAGGGCAACGGCAGCGCGTCCACGACGAGGGGATGCCTCCAATCGTTTTGCTAGCCGCTAGCATTCCTGGCAGTGACCCATGATCCGCGTAGGGGCTATGGC
>JALYTT010000396.1 GCA_030854145.1 Chloroflexota bacterium
ATCATGGGTTGATCCAGCTTATAGGCCAGGTGCATGGCGAGGGTACTTTTCCCCGTCCCGGTCGGGCCGGTAAGATGCACCGGGAAACCGGCCTCAAGGTATGAGAGCGCGCGATCGATAATTTTTTTGACTGCCGGTGTCTCTATAAACGCTGCCGACGGTTTGACAGCGACGCTCTTCACGAACGTATTCGGCCTTATGAGGGTATTTGTATTCATGGTTGTTGCGACATGCCTCCTACCACTGAAGCAGTGGGAGACATGCCGCACTGCCTTTCAAAACGTAGGTACAGCAGGATGTTACCTGCTTACACCGAATGTTGAAACGTTCGTCTTTGCTTTGAGGACAGGGGCCTGTTTCCCCGCTCTTTTGGTAGCCATTACCTGGGCCAGGTGCTCCCAATTGCTGTGGGCCTGCCGGTGGTCGGCACTGAAATCGGCAAGTGTCCCGGCTGTGTCTTTTTCAATCGCCGTGATCTCACCCTTTATTTCCCCAATGAGAGTTGCAAACTCCTGCTTTCTTTCCTGTTGAAAAGTGGTCAGGGATTGCTTGAGATCGCGCGTCATCTCTTCGTGTTCCTGCCTGAATGTGGCAAGTTCCTGCTGCAGGTCGCGCGTCATCTCTTCATGTTCCCGTTCGAAATTTCCTAGCATCTCGTGGGTCTCTTTGGCACTATCAGCAACTGCCTCGCGCCTTGGTTCGTAGGAAGCTTCGATACGCTCAGCTAAGGATTTTAGTTCTTCGCTAACTGACATCTTTTTCCTCGTTTCGAGTTACTCGACGTTTTACAATATCCTTCGTGTACAATCCCTCCTGACTAACCTTTTCGCTCCAGTTAATCCATAAGAAGGCTTTTTAGGAGTATAACTTCTCTCCACAGCCTTTTCATGAGGACGCTCTCTATGGGTCTGAAGGCATGCGCTCCAGATCGAACGAGTCAGCGCTTGCCTGTCACCCCAGCGGTACCATTGGCCTTGCGCGCCGGAGAGGCTTTCCACCTGGAAAGCATGCCTTCAGGACACTCACGCAACCGTTATGCGGCGGCGGCGGAGGCAGTCAGTCCGATGGCTTCGGCGTATTTGAGGTAGGTCTCCACCGAGGCGATGACCACTCTGGCTTCAACGGCCAGCAGCTCGATCCCCACCAGAGAGATACGCACCCACGCGTCAACCACAACGCCTTTGTCAAGTATGCGGTCCACAACCTCTACCAGGCTGGAGGACGCCATTGCCTTTTCTACGGCCATGTTTCTTTGTCTCCTCGTCTCTATGGACGCGATTCATCGCGCCCTTCGATTGCATTTCTGCGCTCTCAACCGTTATGCAGCGGCGGCGGAGGCAGTCAGTCCGATGGCTTCGGCGTATTTGAGGTAGGTCTCTACCGATGCGATGACCACTCTAGCTTCAACGGCCAGCAGCTCGATCCCCACCAGGGAAATACGTACCCACGCGTCAACTACAACGCCCTTGTCAAGTATGCGATCCACAACCTCTACCAGGCTGGAGGACGCCATTGCCTTTTCCACGGCCATGTTCTTTGTCTCCTTCTAGTTAGTAGGATTACTACAAAAGCAATCCCCTAGGAACAGAGGGCTTCGATCAACCCCCTTCGAGCTTTTGACTCTGTCTGGCAAAAGGGACCGGGTAGGCGAACCGTTTTTCTCTGGCGCACCAGAGGTGTGTAGCCTCCATTGACCGCATCCCACTTTGCGAAAAACATGTGAGTAGATAGATCTACCCATACATTTAATTTGAGTATAGTCCGCTCAAGAATACATATGTATCGATATATATGCGTGCCTTCTTAAACAAAAAGCTGATTTTATGGGTCCACTATACTAAAAATAATTCGATGTGCCGCAGGGAACATCCTAGCGATGCCACCTGCAAGAGACGGAATATCGAGGCTTAGCATGCGTGATAATGAACGTGAACAAGATCAGGAATGCTTGAACGGAATATGTCAGAGGTTGAGAGGAGTAAAGATGTATGATTACTGATGTGAGAGATAAAGTGAAGGCCTTCTTGGAGGAGACAATTGAAGCCGAAGCCATACGCATTATTAGTGTTGAAAGAACCGATGTTGGCTGGATCGCCAGGGCTGAGGTGGCGGAAAAGAGCCAGTATTTAGCCTCTATTCATTCAGAGTACCGCGTGTTCGACAAAAAGCATTACATCGTCGTCCTGAATGTGGACCTTGATGTGTCCTCCTATAAACAGGTCAGCGAGAGTGAGATCGTCCTGACTGGCTCAAGCTATGACTACTAAAGCGGGGCTGTATGCCTATGGGCTGATCGGCCAGGGCGCTCCCGCCCTGGATATCGTGGGCATTGATCAGCAGCACAAGGTCTATCCCGTCTCCGGGAGAGATATGTGCGTCATGGTGAGCGAGATCGAGGTTGAGGGATTTCAGCAGCAGGTCAAGCATTCGTTCGCCGAGTTCACAAAAACCGCCGGGACCGCGCACCAGGGCACTCAGGAACTATTGCAAGCCCATGAGGTTGTGGTCGATACCCTGATGCAGAGGACCACGGTCGTTCCCTTTAAGTTCGGTACGATTTTAAAAGACGAAGAGGCCGCCGCGCATATGTTGCTGGAGTACGAGGAGAAATTTAAACACCTCCTGGCGAAATGTACTGGCCGGGCGGAATGGGGTTTGAAAGTGTACGCCGACCAGCAAGCGTTTACCCACCATCTTGTGCAGAGCGATCCCAGATTCAAGGATCTGGAGGAGAAACGCGAAAAATTGCCCAGAGGGGCAGCGTATCTGCTAGGCCGAAAAATGGCGGAAGAGGTAAAGGATGCGGTCGCGGCCCACCTGACCACGGTCTCCGAAGATATTTTCCACACGTTGGGAAAAGATGCTGACGAGGCCAGGCTGAATAACACCCTGCCACAAAAACTGACAGGGAAAAAGCCAGAGATGGTCCTCAACGCCGTGTATTTAGTCGCAGAAGAAAAGGTAGCGCATTTTTGTAGGCAGGCAGAACAATTACGAGAGGAATATGCTGCCACCGGGGTAGACCTTGACGTGTCTGGCCCGTGGCCGCCATACAATTTTACGTTATGACACAGCTACAAACCACAACGAGCGCGCAGATCATCCAGAACCAACATGTGACGCTGCTGGAGCTGCTGGACAGACTGTTGGATAAAGGCGTGATGGTGAAGGGCGAGATCCTGCTCACGGTAGCAGATATCGATCTCGTGTACCTGAACTTAGGGGTATTACTCTCTTCGGTGAAAACCGTCACGGAAGCCGCCCGCAAAGAGAGCCAGGGAGAAGCAAAGGTGTTTTCCTGGCTCGATAACGCGATCAACCGCGTCCCTTTACCTGGTGAAGAGGTGCTGAATGAGCCGGCCCTGACGAAGGATGGGAAAGAGACTCTCGCCGCAGAAACTCGCAGGGACACGCTTGATCGCGTGCGAGTCAGCCAGGGAGAGACGAGAGCCAGAACATTACCAGTAGCCAGCGGCGACAGGCCAGAGCAATTTTTTGGACCAAAGGCCACGATTGATCCTAAAAATGTTGAAAAGGGCCTGGCCAAACTTGTCTTAACGCTGGTTGATCTGCTGCGAAAACTCATGGAGAAGCAGGCCATCCGGCGCATAGAAACTGACCAGTTAAGCGCCGCGGACATCGAAAAGCTGGGCAACACCTTTCTCCTGCTTGATGAGAGATTGCAGCAACTGAAAGAGACGTTTGACTTAAAAGATGAGGACTTGAATCTCGATTTAGGTCCTTTGGGAGAGCTTCTATGAGCGATACAACGTGTGCGATTTATCAAGATTACGAGGAAGAGGCCGCCGACATCACCACGCGGCTTAACAGGAGTCACGATCTGCAGGAGAAAGCCGAACTTGCCCAGAGCCTGCTTGATCTTGAGAGACACCTGGCTCCCTGCGAGGAGGAGGACGACCCAAAGTGTCGCCTCCAGAGACGAGCAATTGTGCCGCTGCGCAGGAAAACCGCCGAGACGATCCTGGCGTTTTCTACGGCCAAACACACCAGAGAAGTATAGAGAGGAGACCTATATGCCACAAGCTGTGACCACGCTACAACCCTCGAATTTAGCCGATCTCTTAGATCGCATTCTCGACAAAGGCGTGGTGATCGTAGGGGATATCAAGATTGACCTGGTAGATGTTGAACTGTTGACGATCAAAATCAGGTTGCTCATCGCCTCGGTGGATAAGGCAAAATCTATCGGCATTAACTGGTGGGAGGGCGATTCCTTCTTAAAAGCCACCGACCTGAAAGAAATAGCCGCGGAGAACGAGGCCTTAAAGAAAAAAGTAGCCAGCTTAGAGAAAGAGAAATTGTTGAGCTGAATTTCATTTCTCCCACATCGCTGAATGTATTTCTCAATGCCAGAAAGTTATCCGCCAGCAGGGTCAAATATGACAGCAGGTGTCAGGAAGAGCACCCTATACTGTATAGACCAAACTTGAATACAGCACATCTTGAACAGGAGTAGTATATGCAGTATGGTGTAACCCTGCCGAATATGGGCATAGAGACGCACGCACTTGTCGAGCTAGCCCAGGAGGCGGAAGCAAGCAGCTGGGATGGCGTCTTTGTCTGGGATTGTGTCTATATTAACCATAGTGAAACCGACCCCAGCAAGCTGATCACATGTGATCCCTGGCTCGCGCTGGCCGCTATTGCCATGCGCACTACGCGCATACGTATCGGCACCATGGTCACACCGTTGTCGCGGCGGCGCCCCTGGAAGGTGGCCCGTGAAGCTGTGACACTCGATCACCTGTCACATGGCCGCTTCATCCTACCTGTTGGCTTAGGCGCAGTGGACGATGGAGGCTTCTCGAAGGTGGGAGAGGAACTCGATCGCAAGCTACGAGCGCAGATGCTGGATGAAAGCCTGGCGATTCTGGCCGGCTTATGGAGCGGAATACCTTTCAGCTATGATGGTCAGCACTACCACGTACAGGAGATGACCTTCTTGCCTCCTCCTGTGCAGTCACCTTCAATCCCGGTCTGGGTGGTTGGAGCCTGGCCGAAAATGAAATCCATGCGGCGCACGCTCCAGTGGGACGGCATTCTTCCCTCAAAGATGAACGATGATGGGTCCTTCGCGGATATGACACCCGCGGACCTCCAGGCCATGCAGGCGTTTATTACTGAGCAACGCACCCGCACGACACCGTTCGCTATTGTGATGGAGGGAGAGACGCCAGGAGACGATCGCAAGAAAGCAACTGCCATCATTCATCCACTCGCCGAGGTAGGCGTCACCTGGTGGCTGGAAGCCGTCTGGGGTGCTCCCGAAACGCTGGGCGGCGTAGAAGGCATGCGCACACGGATTAAGCAGGGACCGCCCGCCTCTGCTTGATATGTGGGGTAGACATAGCCCGGCAGGCAGGCAGGGGGAGCCGAAGGGAGAGGACCTCCACCGCCCATATCCCAATACTTTACTCTTTGCAGTATTGGGATATGGGCGGTATAATACACGCTATGAGCAGCGAATTACGAATCATCCCGGTCAACAATATCGGTGAAATCCCCCCAGGGAGCGACCTGGGGGTTATTATCTATGAGGCCTTGCAGGTAGACCACCTGGCGCTCCAGCAGGGCGACATTCTGGTGGTCACCCAGAAGATCATCTCCAAGGCCGAGGGGCAACTGGTGAACCTCAATGAGGTCACGCCATCAGAGTTCGCGCGCGTAGTGGCGGAGCAGGGGAAGAAGGACGCCCAGCACATGGAGGTCGTCCTGCGCGAAAGCCAGCGCATTGTGCGCATGCAGCACGGGGTGCTCATCGCGGAGACGCGCCATGGCTTCATCTGCGCGAATGCCGGCGTCGACGAGTCAAACATCAACGGCGCGCGCCAGCTTGCCCTGCTGCCCATCGATCCCGACGGCTCGGCGCGGCACCTGCGCGCACGCCTGCAAGCGCTGGCGGGCGAGAGAACGGACTTCGATATAGCCGTGATCATCTCGGATACGTGGGGGCGTCCCTGGCGCAATGGGCAGGTCAACATGGCCATCGGGCTGGCGGGCCTGGAGGCGGTCGTCGATTATCGGGGGCAGCGCGATCCCTATGGCTACGAACTCCAGGCCAGCGCTATCGCGGTCGCCGATGAACTGGCGGCGGCGGCGGAGCTGGTCATGGGGAAGATCGCGCGCATTCCCGTGGCACTCATTCGCGGATATCAATACATACCCGCGCTGGGGAGCGCGCAATCGCTCGTACGCGATGCCGCCACCGACATGTTTCGCTAGCATATTCCAGGGCTTCGCCACGCTGCGAGGTCTTTTCGAGTAAAGGGAACAGGGACCTGTGACAACATATTCCGCAGATCGACAGGCCACGACAGCCACCAGGGTAGGCGACGTGCTCACCTTGCTCAAGAGCCGCAGGAGCGTGCGCGCATACCAGGACCGTCCGGTGGCCCCGGAGTTGATCGAGCAGGTGCTGGAAGCGGCTCGCTGGGCGCCATCCCCCCACGGGCGGCAGCCCTGGCGCTTCGCGCTGCTCACCCGGCCAGAGCTGAAGCTGCATCTCGCCGATGAGATGAGCGACACCTGGCGGCAGCAATTGCGCCTCGACAACCAGCCGGAAGAGATCGTCGCGCTGCGCCTGGAGAAGTCGCGCCAGCGCATCCTGGGCGCGCCTGCCCTCATCCTGCCCTGCCTCTACCTGGAGGAGATGGATCGCTACCCCGATGCGCAGCGCCAGGCCGACGAAGAGACCATGGCCATCCAGAGCCTGGGCGCGGCCATTCAAAACATGCTGCTCATGGCCTACGAGTTGGGACTCGATAG
>JALYTT010000397.1 GCA_030854145.1 Chloroflexota bacterium
CCCGGCGCGACCGTGTGCGAAAGGAAGCTCGTGCCCGCCATGGCGATCAATTTTACTGGTCTCCAGCCAGGTCAACCGGGGGAAAGCCGCGCGCAGAATAATGCGCGTATGTCGGAGGTTGTGAAGGCGTTGGAGGCGGTCTCGCTACGCTGCGTAGAATGTGCGGCGCTCTACCCGGCTGTAGAGCCTGCGCGCGCTCCGCGCTACCGCTGCGAGTGCGGCGGCGTTCTCGATGTCGAGGAGGTGTTTCGCCTCCCTCGACCGGAGAAACCTCCCGTGCTGCCTGGGCCTGGTGCCGCCAGCGCGCCAGTATCCCCCGGCGGTGACGCGGTGCCGCCCGCCGGCTCCGGGTGGCGTCAGCTTTTCGATGAGCGCGCCTCCCGCCCGCCTATCTGGTTGATGGGGACCGACGAGTTCTTGTTTGATCGCAGTGGCGTCTGGCGCTATCGTGAGCTGATCCTACCCGTGCCTGATCACTACATCGTCAGTCACCCGGAAGGCAATACCGCCCTCTACCCGGTGGGTATGGAAAACTGCGGCGCCAACGCGGTAGGACATAGACAGATTGGCCTGTATGCTGGTCTTGAGCAACTCTTTCTGAAGCACGAGGGCGAGAACCCTACGGGGAGCTTTAAAGATCGCGGCATGACCGTTGGCGTGACGATGGCCCGCCTGCTGGGCGCGCGCGCCGTCGCCTGCGCCTCTACCGGCAATACCTCCGCCTCGCTGGCCTCCTACGCGGCCCAGGCTGGGATGCGCGGCATCGTCTTCTTGCCCGCCGGCAATGTGGCGGGAGGCAAGCTGGCCCAGACGCTGGCCTATGGGGCGACTACCCTGCAGATCGGTGGCGACTTTGATGCCGCCATGCATCTGGTCGAGCAGGCCTGCAACGAACTTGGCATCTACCTGGTGAATTCGCTCAACCCCTTCAGGGTCGAGGGCCAGAAGACCATTGGCTTCGAGCTATTGCAGCAGCTTGACTGGCAGGCCCCCGATTGGGTGGTGCTCCCGGCTGGCAACCTCGGCAATACGTCGGCTATCGGCAAGGCCTTGCGCCAGGCGCACGCGCTCTCGCTGATCAGCCATGTGCCTCGCATTGCCTCCATCCAGGCGGCGGGCGCCAATCCCTTTTATCGCAGCTTCAAACAAAGTTTTGCTCAACGCGAACAGGTGCAGGCTCAGACGGTGGCGACGGCGATTAAGATCGGCAACCCCGTGAGCTATGCGCGCGCGCGCCGGGTGATCGAGGAGTGCGATGGTGTCGTCGAAGAGGTGAGCGACGAAGAGATACTGGCGGCCAAAGTGATCATTGACCGTTCAGGTATCGGCTGCGAGCCGGCCTCGGCCGCGACGCTGGCCGGTATACGCAAGCTGGTGGGCGCCGGGATCATCAAGCGTGATGAACGCGTCGTCGGTATCCTGACGGGCAATCTGCTGAAAGATCATCAGACGGGGATGCCACAGCACGGAAGCACCACGATAGTGGAGGCGAGCATTGACGCAGTCAGGAGGGCGTTGACCGATGAGTCTCTCTCTTCCAGAAACACATAAATTGCCCGCTTCTCCCACACCTGCCGGTCGCTTCGCACTGCGACGCTCCTGGGGTCTCTGGTGGGAAGTGGGCGTTGTTTTGCTGGTAGCGGCTTTCCTGCGCTTCTACCAGATTCAGACGACTGAGTTTGACGAGGACCAGGCCATGCTCTTCCGTATGGCCTCCGATGCTATCCACCATGGCTTGCTGCCGACGACCAGCAATGCCGCCTCTATTGGGATCGCCAACCCACCTGGCGTGATTTACCTCTTTATGTTGCCCGCTGCGCTCAGCGCGAATCCGCTCTGGGGCACGGTAATGGTGGGGCTGTTTACGCTTGTCGCGATTGTGCTGACGTATTTCTTCACGCGTCGCTATTATGGACGCCTCGCGGGCATCATTGCCGCACTGCTCTACGCAACCGCCGCCAAACCGCTCAATTACGCGCGTTTCATCTGGCAGCCGAATCTGATGCCCCCATTTGTGATTCTCTTTGTGTTCGCGCTCTACCTGGGCGTTGTAGAACGGCGCAAAGGCTGGCTTTTCCCTGCCCTACTCTTGCTCGGTATCCTCTATCAGATGCATGCGATTACGCTTCTGCTGGCGATCCCTCTGCTCTGCTCGCTGGTTCTGGCGCCTGGCACGCTGCGCTGGCGCGATGTAGGCCTCGCCGTGGCTCTATTGGCGATCATCTTTTTCCCCTATGTGCTCTGGGAGTTCTTTACACACTTTGCCGACCTGCATACCATCTTCTCACTGGCGAAACATCCCGCTCACATCGATAGGCAGGCGCTCGACTTCTATATCTACTTTCTCAGTCCCTATGATCACCAGCCCACCTATGCAGGCTCCGCCCTCTTCGCGCTTGCTGGCTGGATAGGCTGGCTGCGCCTTGTGATGGTACTACTTGTCCTATGCGCCTTTGCCCTGACCAGTATGCTCCTGCTGTTCCCCTCTGGGAAACAAGCGCCGGGCGCGGAGAACTCGGAGATAGTCAGCGCTCCTGGCGGTGTACGCGGTTGGTGGCAGGCCCTGCGTGCAGACCCTGCCAGATGTGGCCTGGCCTTACTGCTGGTCTGGCAGCTTGTGCCGCTACTGATCCTCACACGGCACTCTATCGATCTGCACTCGCAATACTTTTTCATGCTCATGCCCGGTCCCTTTATCCTGATAGGATTTCTTATAGCTAAAGTTGTAGCATTCTCGCAAGCGCGGAGGGCAGAAGCAGATGGAGGAGACGCAAACGCGGCAAGACTCCCTGATCCCTGGCTTTCTCCACGCCAGGGCGCACTTCTGCGTTATAGCATGTATGCCCTGGCGGTCCTTGTGATTGGGACGCAACTGCTGGGAAGCACCGCCGCTGTGATCGATACGAGCAGCGGTGGTTTCAGCGATCGCAGCTTCCAGCCATATCCCTATCACAACGCCCTGAACTCACTGCAAAATGCGCTCACCAGCGCTGATCAGTTGGCGCAACAGCGTCATCTCAATCACGTCTACATCACGGTTGATCCCGCCACGCGTTCGGCGATTTCATATTTAAGCGCGTTCATGCGCACGCCCACGACACTATTTGATGCCCCGCGTTGTCTCGTGCTGCCCGGACCCACGTCTGGTCCTGCCTTACTGCTTGTTGGTCCCTATGATATTCTGACAAAGGCGCTCCTTGGCGATTTCGCCACGGCCCATCCAGTCGCTCAATTGCCGCGCGTAGGTGGTCCTCCCTTCAGTCTTTATGAGGTTTCTCCTGAGCCGCAACAGGCTGCTTCGTCGCCTCCGAGCGCCTTTGTGCATGAGCTACAACCACTCAGCGTGCGGACAGTGGCGCTCAACGGCGGGAAGGCCCCCTGGCTGGTGACGCGCTGGACGATGTTGCGTGATGCGCAGCCCGCTCCACACACGACATATAATTATACTGTGTTGGCGACCCCGTTGTCCGCCGGTGCTCAACAGAGCATGCAAAGCGCCTGTACCTTTACGGCGTTGCGTGCTGGTGATCAATTGCTGGCCGCTTTCAATCTTCCTCCGGGAGGGGTGGGGGCCAGAGCAGTTTCTCTAGGCGCGCAATCATCAGTGACGCAGCCGTATAATCCGGTCTATGGCCCATTTCACCTGGAGACCGATGCATCCAACACAACGCCGTGGACCACGCTGCGCACAGACAGTGGGCAGGAGAGTATCACCTTAACGGTTTCATAGATGCGTAAATGTCAGCTTGCCGCCTTGCTGGTTGAGCGTGGCATCTTCGAAACGCTGGACGAGGCGCGCCGCTGGATCATGGCGGGCCAGGTGCTAGTCAACGAGCAGCGCTCTGATAAACCGGGCATGCTTGTGCCGTGCGACGCGACGCTGCGCGTGCGCGGCCGCCAGCGCTACGCCAGTCGGGGAGGCTACAAACTGGAGGCCGCCCTGGCCTATTTCGGCGTGACCCTGGCTGGGCGCGTCGCGCTCGATAGCGGCGCCTCCACTGGCGGCTTCACGGATTGCCTGCTGCAACAAGGCGCCTCGCTGATCTATGCTGTAGAGGTCGGCTATGGCCAGCTCACCGGTCGCCTGCGTGCCAATCCTCGTGTGCGCAACCTCGAACGTACAAACCTGAGCGATCTTCTCGCGACCCCTCTGGAGCCGTCGCCCACCCTGATCACGCTCGACCTCTCCTACCTCTCGCTCACCTCCGCGCTTCCTATCGCCAGCACCCTGCTCGCCCCCGCCGGCCAGGTCCTGGCACTGCTCAAACCTCTGTTCGAGGTGGAAGATGCCGAAGCTCGCCGCAGCGGGCAGGTGGCTGATGCGGCCCTTGTGGTGGCGGCAATACGCCGCGTGCTGGATGCTGGTGTGGGCAGCGGATTGACCCCCATGGGCGTCGCGAAGCTGGCTTTGCAGCCGCGTCACGGCGTACACGAGTTCTTCGTCTCCCTCGTGCGCCCTGCCGCGAACCCTCCCTGGCAGTATGATGATGCCCTGCTCCTGGAGATCGTGCAAAGCCCCGGTGTTGGTAACGTAGAGGAACAATGACAGAACCCACTAGCGCATACGGTGCAAGCCTGCTAAAATATAGATAGTGATAGCATTGCTTGCTGTAAGCAGAGAGGTTCTCCGTTATGAGAACAATCAAACGAAAGCGTGAGCTACTCCCGCCCTGGGAGATGCCCTCTGACCCGGTGAAAGCTGTATTCTGGTTTACCCATTGGCTGGTGAAGGTGCTTGTGCGCCTCTTCTGGCTCCCCATCCTGGGAGGCGTCATCTACGAAAGTATTATCAATGGGGTGATTGGTGGAGTGGTAACATTCCTCGTCGGCCTTACTGTGTGGGCTGGACTGGCGGTAGCGCTGGTGATTTTTAACTTTAGCACCGGTGTCTCCCAGGTGTTCGAGGAGGTCAATCGTATCAAGCGAGGCGTCCCCCCACGGCGCTCCCCCTACTTCTCAGCGCCGGAGCAGACATTCGCCGAAGATGACCTGGGAGGCAAGATCATCGAAGGCACCATCACCGATCTCGACAAGGAGCGCAAGAAGCGCAGGAATGGGCCACCATAATGCGGGGGCGCAGGCGCGCCCCCGCATTTCGTGTAGGGGCGCCGCTGGCCTGCGCCCTGCTAACTATTCTTCGCTTCCCAGGCCTGCCATGCCGGGTCGCCGGGGGACGGTACATACGAAAAGAGCAGCACGCCTGAACCCTCAATACGATAGGCTCCCAGTGCGGCGGGGAGCACCATCGTCTGCCCGCGCGTCAGGCGTTCGCTCTCCTCAAGTTGCTCTCCGTAGCACACACGTACCTCGGCGCCAAGCGAGGAAAGGATGATGCAGCTTCCCCCGGTCCTGGCATTGAGAGCGCCCGATCTCTTGAATGTTAGTTCGCGTGTGACAAAATAGCGGCAGGCTACCAGGCAACGCTCCTCGTATTCCGGTCCGCCCGCCAGTGGTACCGGCCGCACCTTCACGCGCGGCGATGCATCGTAGTGAGAAACAGCGAGAGAGCGTTCGATGTGGAGTTCGCGCGGCGTCCCAGCGGTGGTCAGACGCCCATAGTCATACATACGATAGGTGATATCAGAATATTCTTGGAGTTCATAGAGCAGCACACCGCTACCGATAGCGTGGACCGTTCCGGCGGGCACCAGAATAACGTCGCCTGCATAGACAGGCTCTTCATGGAGCAGGCGCTCCAGAGTGACATCCTGAATGGCCTGCTGCACCTCAGCACGCGAGGTCGGCACTTTGAAGCCATGTACGATCATGGCCCCCGGCTCAGCATCAAGGATGTACCAGTACTCCGTCTTCCCAAGTTTCCCGCCCTCGTGCCGGGTCGCGTAGGCATCGTCGGGGTGAACCTGAACCGAGAGTTTAGCATTAGCGTCTATGAATTTTGCCAGCAGGGGGAAGCGCTGCCCGAAAATCGCTATCGCCTGCTCCCCCAGAAGTGCCGGACCCAGTTCCTCTACCAGCCTCCCCAATGTTTTGCCCGCGTAGGGCCTGTTCTGCGCGCTGGTGTTGACCTCCGTCTCCCAGGCCTCACCAATCGCGCTATTGCCTGGCGGAAGCGGCTTCCAGTGGTCCCGCTCCAGCCGTCTTCCACCCCAGATCGTTTCATGCAATGATGCTTCTAAGCGAATAGGATGCACACGCTCCACGAAATATCCCTGCCTCCATTGTACTGAAATAGTATAGCGCGCGGCGTTCAGAGGGTGGTCAACACGCCCTCGACCTGGCGGCGCAATTTGTCGCGCATCATGATACCGCTAATGCGGTGGATCTCCTTCCCCTGGTTGAAGAAGATCATTATAGGTACGCCCTCGACATTCCACTCTTTGGTCCATGCCTTATCCTCGTCCACATCGACCGTGGCAAACGCGACGCGCCCCCGGTATTCTTTGCCGACCGCGTCAAACTCTGGCACAAGGATCTGGCATGTGTCGCTCCAGCTTGCCAGGAAAGCGACAACTACCATCTGAGATGCCTTGAGAACCTTTTCGTCGAAGTCCTGGTTTGTAATACGAATGTAGTTGTCTGCCATCACGTCCTCTAAATTTCTAAATAACACGCTGTCTGCCTAAGTTTATACACAGGCAGGGTATCACCTGCCATAGAACATGTCAAGGTAAAACCACTGTCAGGGTGTAGGAAAAAGCTGTAGGCAAGCAACCAAAAAGAGAGTATCCTAAGCTCAAGCAAAAAAGAGCAAAGAAAGGATACTCTCAAATGGAAACGAACGAAGCACTGAAAAGTCGCCTGTTGAAGCA
>JALYTT010000398.1 GCA_030854145.1 Chloroflexota bacterium
GGTCTGATTAATAAGGATTTGCACGCGGAGTACGAGGAGATCTTCGAGCCTGAGGCCGATGGCAAGACGCCTGTCACCATTCGCGGCTTCGACTGGTTCGAAGATACTTCTGCCGAAGACTATCTAGCCTATGAGCTGTTGTTAGAGCAATTTGCCGTCGATCTCCTGGAACGCTACGACGCCTCTATCCTGCCGCGCTTTCTCGCCCTTTACCGAACGGAGCGCCCCGTCCTACTCAGCGATGATGTGACCACCATGCTTGCCTCTGCTCTGGGGCCGGGAAGCGCTGATTGGCTGGAGGAGTTAGTGTACTTTTAGAGACCGCGCCTGTCAATTGTGAAAAAGGAATTTGCTATGTTTGATCGTGTTGCAATTATTGGGCTGGGACTTATTGGTGGATCGATTGGACTGGCTCTACGGACGACGAAGTCTGCCCGGCAGGTTGTTGGTTATGATCTGGGGAAAGGCGTCAGTGATCGCGCGCGTAAGGCGGGCGCAATCGACCAATCGTTTCATGCCCTGGCCGATGCTGTGCGTGGTGCAGAACTGGTGATCCTGGCGACCCCTGTAGGGGCGATGCGCGCGCTGCTTCAGGCGATTGCGCCCGCCCTGACGCCCGGCACCGTCGTTACCGATGTGGCAAGCACCAAAGTCCAGGTCATCAGCTGGGCCGAAGAGTTTCTGCCCGCGAACACTTCATTTGTAGGCGGACATCCCATGGCGGGAAAAGAGGTCAGCGGAGTGGAGGCCGCCGACGCTGGTATCTTCAAAAATCGTATCTATTGCCTGACACCCACGCCGCGCACCAACCCAGCCGCCATCAACAAGGTTTCGACATTTGTAGAGGCCATAGGAGCGCGTGTACGCTTTTTAGAACCCGCCGAACACGATGGGCAGGTCGCGAGCGTCAGCCATCTCCCTTTCCTAGCCTCTATCGCCCTGGTCAATACCGTCACCGAGGGCAGTGCGTGGAGTGACGCCTCTTTGCTGGCAGCCAATGGTTTCCGCGATATCTCCCGCCTGGCAGCAGGTAGTCCTGAGATGTACCGCGACATCTGTCTGACGAACAGCGAAGCCATCACGCGCTGGTTAGACGCCTATCTTGTCACGCTTCACTCCCTGCGCGAGCGTATCGCCGCACACGATAAAGACCTGAGCGAAACGTTTGCCAGGGCGCAGCAGGAACGCCAGCAGTGGCAGATGTCACAAGAGCATCTCGGATCATAATATTTTCGGGGCAAGTGCAAATTGCCCCGAAAAACCTCTTGACAGGTCCCTCAAGATATGGCATACTACCCTGGCTGCCAAAAGAGACAATCACCTCGCTCATCACGAGTAGGTGCTCCTGTTTCAAACGCATTGTAGATTGCGCCACGGTAATGTGGCTCCGCAGGGATAGCCTCTCCCCTCAAGTAAAAGAACCTACAAGGGTTTCGTACGACCTTTTTGTGTCGTCCGTTCAACCTTGAAAGGTTTCTATACCGGCGAAAGCAAGGGAAGGAAGTTTTCTCAGCAACAAAAAATTCGTTTGAAAACCTCTTGACACAGCGCCAGAAATATGAGATACTACATCTACAGTAAACAAGCGAACGAAATGCCCGCTTGAAAAGTGGAGAGCATCGAACAACGGTGAGTGGCTACGGCCCATCTCCACGGGGAACACTTTAACAATTGAAGAGTGGAAAGCAGAACAGCAACTGTTTGGAGACGAGCAGTTCCTGTCAATATCAATGATCGCCGGTCGCAGGGCCGGAGGATCAGAGTTTTTCTGCGAACAAGCCAAGCAACAACAGTACTTGGCCTGGATCGCAACTCAACACACATGCACATGCCCGCCGCGTGCAAGCGCGACGGTGCACATAGACATTGGATGGCGAGTTTGATCCTGGCTCAGGATGAACGCTGGCGGCGTGCCTAACACATGCAAGTCGAACGTCCTGTCTCGCAAGAGGCAGGGAGTGGCGGACGGGTGAGTACCACGTGGGTCATCTACCGTGAGGTGAGGAATACCGGCGAGAAATCGCCGACAAGACCGCATAGGCTCGATGCAAGTCGAGCAAAGCTCTTTCGAGAGAGGGAGCGCCACACGAGGAGCCTGCGCCCGATTAGCTAGCTGGTGGAGTAACGGTTCACCAGGGCGACGATCGGTAGCTGGTCTGAGAGGACGATCAGCCACACTGGGATTGAGAACGGCCCAGACTCCTACGGGGGGCAGCAGTGAGGAATTTTCGTCAATGGGGGCAACCCTGAACGAGCAACGCCGCGTGCAGGAAGAAGGTTTTCGGATCGTAAACTGCTTTTCTCGGGGAAGAGAACGGACGGTACCCGAGGAATCAGCCCCGGCTAACTACGTGCCAGCAGCCGCGGTAATACGTAGGGGGCAAGCGTTGTCCGGAGTTACTGGGCGTAAAGCGCACGCAGGCGGTTCTTTCAGTTCCTGGTGACAGTCGTCGGCTTCACTGACGAAGGAGTGGGAAGACGGGAGAACTTGAGGGCTTCAGAGGGACACGGAATTCCGGGTGGAGTGGTGAAATGCGTAGATATCCGGAGGAACACCAACAGCGAAGGCAGTGTCCTGGGAAGTCGCTGACGCTCAGGTGCGAAAGCCAGGGGAGCGAACGGGATTAGATACCCCGGTAGTCCTGGCCGTAAACGATGACCACTAGGCGTGGGAGGTATCGACCCCTTCCGTGCCGGAGCAAACGCGGTAAGTGGTCCGCCTGGGGAGTACGGTCGCAAGATTAAAACTCAAAGGAATTGACGGGGACCCGCACAAGCAGCGGAGCGTGTGGTTTAATTCGATGCAACGCGAAGAACCTTACCAGGGTTTGACATGGAGTCGCACCGCCCGTAACGGGGCGTGCCCGCAAGGGACGGTTCCACAGGTGCTGCATGGCTGTCGTCAGCTCGTGTCGTGAGATGTTGGGTTAAGTCCCGCAACGAGCGCAACCCCTGTCGTCGGTTACTGGTGTCCGACGAGACTGCCACGATCAACGTGGAGGAAGGCGGGGATGACGTCAAGTCAGCACGGCCCTTACACCCTGGGCGACACACACGCTACAATGGTCGGGACAACGGGTCGCCAACCCGCGAGGGGGAGCCAATCCCATCAAACCCGATCTCAGTTCAGATTGCAGGCTGCAACCCGCCTGCATGAAGTCGGAGTTGCTAGTAACCGTGAGTCAGCACATCACGGTGAATACGTTCCCGGGTCTTGTACACACCGCCCGTCACACCACGAAAGTCGGCAACCCCTGAAGCCGCCGGGCTAACCCGCTAGTCGGGAGGCAGGCGTCGAGGGTGGGGTCGGTGATTGGGGTGAAGTCGTAACAAGGTAGCCGTACCGGAAGGTGCGGCTGGATCACCTCCTTTCTAGGGAGCTACGATTGACAGTCTTTCTGTCGATCAACTCTCAGGTCGGTTCTCACTTCAAAGGTGAGATTACGATATTCTAGCTTATCCATGACAGGATGAAAAACTTGCTCTGTTGTTATCTCTTACCACTCTTTAGTTGTCCAGGTCTTCGGTTTTCGCCTCGCGGGCTTTTAGCTCAGGTGGTTAGAGCGCAGTCCTGATAAGACTGAGGTCCCTGGTTCGAGTCCAGGAAGGCCCACCCTACCTGGGGACGTAGCTTAGTTGGTAGAGCGCCGCCTTTGCACGGCGGAGGTCAGGAGTTCGAATCTCCTCGTCTCCACCCAGGAATATCTCACCCGCTTGTACATGCAGGTGGGATGGTGACTATAGCGGAAGGGAAACACCCGTTCCCATCCCGAACACGGAAGTTAAGCCTTCCAGCTCCGATGATACTTTGGGGGCAGCCCCACGGGAAAATAGGACGTTGCCATTCCACCCGCCTGTATAGGCGGGTCTTTTTTTGTTTGTTCCTATCTCAATACGTAATAACCGCTGTGCCATTATCCGTATTGGCATACATCCAGGCGGCATCGGCATATGGCATGTTGATGCAGCCGTGGCTACCCTCAGCGGCGTAGCGGTTGCCATTCGGGTCGTAGTGCGGGAAATTGGTTCCGGGACCATAGTCGGTCCGCCACCAGCTATCGTGAAGATAGTAGCCACCTTCATGATACTCCATAGCAAAGTTGATCGGCGTGTCAGGATACCAGAAGTGCGAGCCAAACGGGGCGGACGATCTGAAGACTGTAGGAGATTGACGCAAAAAGATATGCCATAAACCAACCGGCGAGGGACTATCGAAGTTCCCGGTAGTCACCTGGAAGGCTTTGATCAGCTTCCCATCCTGGTAGATACGACATGCCTGCTCGATAAACGACACGACAACGACAGTACCGCTAAGATGATAATAGCGTATCAGCCTGACATCGCTGGCATGAGCATGAAACCATAAAGTTTTATCAGCGTCATCAGCTGCCATTGCATGCAGATGGGTAAGATTGTCGGTAAGCAGCTTGATGGCGGCTTGATAGTCGCTTACGCTATGCGCGTTGTCGACGGCTCGATCTACATCCGCGCCAAAGCCCTGCACCTGGTTATATTCGTAGTCCAGGGGATAGCTGACTCCATTATAACGATTGTGATACTGGTGCGCGTTTCCCCAACGCGTCACCTCCTGATGAAAACGGTTGCGCAGGTCATTGGCCTGTTTATGTAAATGATCCATCGGCTCTGCGCGCGCCTTCTGAGGCTTACTAACGCTGGCTCCGCTTCTTTGTTGACCAGCCTCATTGACATATTTTAGATAAGCTGCCTGGCGCTGATCTCCCCCCCGCTGGGCATAGGCAACACCATTCCAGGTTAGTATTACTATAAGAAAGATAAAACAAAGGATAGCTGCTCTCTTTTGCTTATGCCACTTACGGCAGTACTTATTTTTGTCAGTCACACTCTTTCTCCTCTACTCTCAACGTCACGCTCTAAACCTCCCCTCCCTACTACTTTCAGTGTAGCAGAGAGGTTTGCATTGCTATGATTTTAGTAGGGATGGGGCTTGCCCCCATCCGGCCCGTGAGTCGTAGAGTGGGAACCGGATGGGGGCAAGCCCCATCCCTACTGGTTGGAGGGGTAACCGAAGAGGTTATTTTGAGTAGAGCGTTACCTGCGTAGTATAGTGTAGGCGATTCTCAGACCTTCCAGGGGCAGGTACTGATTGATATATTGGATTTCGGGAATGATGGGAGACATCAGTTGCGCCAGGCCGCCATGTGCGAGAATCTTTACTTCGTCGCTACTTATTACGCCCGGAATCTCCTTGCACAGGCGCGCAATCATGCCCTGCACCAGTCCGACGTGGCCGTATATGATGCCTGATTGCATGTTCTCGATCGTGTTCTTGCCCAGGGCTGAGCGCGGAGGAGTCATATCCACGCGGTAGAGGCGCGAGGCGGCACTGCTCAACGCCTCGGCTGAGATGACCAGGCCAGGGGCGATGGCACCGCCCAGAAAATCGCCCTCGCTGGAGACGACATCAAAGGTGGTTGCGGTACTGAAGGCGATAATGATGGCGGGGCCGCCGTACAGGTGATGGGCGGCCAACGTCGTCATCATGCGGTCCGAGCCGATCTCCCACGGATTGTCGACCAGCAGTTTTATGCCCAGGTCCAGCTCGTGGCTGATTATATACGCCTCTTTGTCGCAATAGCGCAGCGCCATTTCCTGAAAGACCGGAGTCAACGGGGGCACAACGCTGGAGATGATGATATCGTCGATATCGGTAAGGTAGTAGCTGGCATGGCGGAACAGGTCGCTTAGCACCATTGCGTATTCGTCGGTTGTACGCTGCCGGGCCGTTGACACAACCCAGTGTTGCTTCATCTTTGTGCCATCGTAGAGACCGAACTTGATATTGCTGTTACTGATGTCGATTGCGAGCAGCATTGCTCCTCCATTTCTGGAACAGGTAGGCAGAACTTTACCTGAAGATTTGCTGTACGTCTGCGGCGTACTGTTTTAGCAAAGCAGCAATCGTAAATGTATCGCCAAACGCGTTATCGTTCGCGACGATTATCTCTTGATCCGTGCGCGTGTCAACAAAGGCCAGCGTCGTGGGGGTGCGCTGCCCTCGGCGGCGGGTACGCGAGCCGGAGCGCGAGCCAACCAGACCGCGACCCACGAAGAAGCCAGCCACATTTTCGCCCATCGTCGGGACCTGCCGAACCTGATTTTCGTTCGGCACGCTGCGATCAGGTGGAGGCGTGCCGCGCGCGGTGACGTGGCGAATATTTATGCATGGCACATGAATAATTTTGTCACCCTCTTGCTTCACGAAATCTTCCGGCGTGAGCACCATGATATATCTATCGGGCCGCGCCAGGCGACGCGCATCCACAACAAGCGCCCACAAACTCCCCAATCCGACGAACAGGAAGACACCCAGCAGCAAGGTCGCCAGCAGCGCCAATGGGAAACCGTGCTGATAATTGTAGGGGATGACCACTGACGCTACCATAGCGAACAGCCCCAGGCCGATAATAATGCCAAGCGCCCAACCGGCGATGGCCATAATGACTTTGTTACGGAGCAGTGGAAAAACAATCCAACCGTGCGGAAGCTCGTCGCCAGCCTTCGCCTGCCTCAGTATCTCTTCAGCTTGCATGCATGCTACCTCGTTGCATAGCGCTATAGTACTACCTACTTTGCCTTGCTGCTTATTATACCAGACAGATGGTACATTTGGAAAAGTCTTGTTCCACTTCTTTCCTTACCCATTAGAAACAGAAATGGTCATACATAACCAGTAGGGATGGGGCTTGCCTCCATCCGCTTCCCTACGATACAAC
>JALYTT010000399.1 GCA_030854145.1 Chloroflexota bacterium
CTTTTCAGCAGTACCGAAGAGAGGGCATAAAGCTGGGTGTTTCCTCACTTCAGGACAAAGGATCGCGATCCTCTCTATTACTGCAAATCCTGTATTTCGGGTAAACTCCAAAGCCCTGGTACGTCGGTGGGCCAGTTGAACATGCTAGCGTCTACTGCTATAATGAAAAATAAAACGACTTCTGGGCAGAAGACCAGATCAAGGAGCGAGCGATGCAGAAGGAAATCCAGAGGAACCAGCCGGTCGAGCCTATTCTCACCGAGGATAGCACTGTCTTGCAGCCTGGCCTCTTCCCTGGCGCCTCAACAGTGATCGCGGAGCCAGCGGACCCCTCGGAGGTACCTTTTCCGCCGTTAGTGCGCACGCATCCGCTGACCGATCAATCCAGCATGGCGGCATGTACGATCCCCTACCAGCAGGAACTGAGGCTACGCGGCAAATCGAACTATACGGTGACGTGTTTCCTCTCGGACTTGAAGATGTTCAGCGAACATGTTGGCCTGGATACGCCAGTGGGGCGCCTCGCTAAAGAGGAGCTTACCGACTGGCTCATGAAGCTGAAGTTTGGCAGCAAAAATCATACTCCGGCGCCCAAAACCATGGCGCGGCGCGTGACCTTCCTGAAAAATTTCTTTTCCTGGCTCACACGCGAGGGGGTCATTCGCGAAGACCCGGCTGCCACGCTGGTGCTTGAGCGTCCCTTGCCGCCGCTACCGGAGTTGCTCTTCGATGATGAGGTACGGCGCCTGCTGGAGGCGGCCGCCGAAGATCCACGTTGCCATTGTCTTGTCTCCCTGGTGCTGCACGCGGGTCTGAAGAAAGAGGAAGTCATGGGGCTGAAAATGAAGCACATCGACCTTTCGGACCCGCAGGTGCCCCTGATCAGCATCCATTTTCCGGCTTCGACAGGCAAACAGCACCGTGAGAGGCGCCTGGCGCTTCCGGCGGACTTCACGGCGGTGGTGAAGGCATATATCGCGAAGTACCGTCCCACCGATGAGTTGTTTATCTGCACCGACCGCAACCTGAACTATATCCTGGCGCGGGCGGTAAAGGTGGCCGACATCAAAAAACGCGTGACCTTGCAACTGTTGCGCGATACCTTCGCGGTCCAGCAACTCCAGTCGGGCGTGGCTCCCGAGACGGTGCGCGAGCGGCTCGGCCTCTCGGATGAGGCCTGGCTGGAGTCGCGCGAGAAATATCGCAGGCTGGCATTTCCGAAGTAGGCGAGGCGCAACCGGGACATTCCCCCGTCGTGCTGCCATGTGGAGCGCGGTGCAATGTTTCAGCTTCTCCTGCGCATTGATGTTCGCTCCACTCTGAGCCAGGACACGAACGACATCGGCGCCATTTGCCCCATGAGATGCATTGCCTACGTAATACAAGAGGGTGTGCCCTGACTGGTCTCTAGCATTGAGGTCCGCTCCCAGGTGCAGGAGGAGTTCCACAATGGGGGGACTCCCTGGCCTGCCACCTCGTGTAAGAGCGTGCGCTCATAGATGTAGCGCTCCTGCACCAGTTCAGGGATAGTGACAAGCGTCTGGCGTACATAGTCCAGCAGGGCATGCTGATGCGTTATTTAGCGTATGGGTGTCTGCACCATCATCTGGACCTGTGCTGCTTTGCGATCCAGCCTGCTATTCAGCATGATGATATTGAGGATAAATAGCCCGATGCCGAGAGGGATAAGACAGAAAATCCCTATAATAGAAACAATCATCACGACAGCAAAGATCCAGTAAACGAAACTGCCTACTAGCAGGATAGCCCCCACGGTAGTTTCTCCAGCCATGAGCCAGCCAACGCCGTAAATGCCGAAGAACGAGCAGAGAATCTCCACGAGAAGCGCGGTGTTATTTTTGGCCTGGGGGGGATTGATGACGTTGACGTTGACAACGCCGGGTGGGTACATGGGAGGTGCGTAGCCATACCCCTGTTGTTGCTGTTGTTGGGCAGCGCCGAATGGTTGCTGGCCGTAGCCTGGTTGGGGGGGGGCGTAGCCCGGCTGTGGCGGGAAGCTATTGCCGAATGGTTGTTGGCCATAGCCCGGTTGGGGAGGCGCGTAACCTGGTTGTGGTGGAGGGTTATTGCCGAATGGTTGTTGGCCATAGCCCTGGTCATAAGAGCCTGCCTGCTGCGGGGGATCATAGCGGGCTCCTGGCTGTCCATATTCAGTACCAGGCTGCTGCGCTGATCGTGCCGTCGAGGTAATCGTTCCGCATGCAGGGCAAATAGCCGCGTTGTCTGGCATCTCGTGTCCACAACGTTCACAGCTTATCATAATGGATTCCTTCTTTCTTGCTGTCCACGACAACCACTTCGCAGTGTATAGTATCATACGCGTGGGTATGGCGCAATTATCTGTAATCATCACACTACAGCTATACGTTTGGGTTCACCGCTTGTTGTAGGTCCCACGTGTGCTTATCACTTGTGATCTCCAATGTCCCCGTCTGGGAGGTTTGTACTACCTGGTCTGTTACCGAGTCGCTCAACTGCTGGGTGAGCGCTATCGTTGATGGCAGGTGTGCCTGGCGTTGGCGGGCGCTCAAGGCAGCGGGCGTGATCACCAGCAGTGCCGGATGCGCGGCCTGCAAGACGGCGTTCAGTTCCGCTGGAAAGCTCTTCCCGGTCTCCCCAACGACCTGCACGACATCGGCCTGCAAGTAATCAGGTGCGATAGTAGTCAGCAGTCCCGCCAGGGCATAGCGGCTCAGCGCGGTGGTTCCCAGCAACAGCAGGTGTAGTCCAGGGGCAACCAGGCGCAGCACGAGCGTATTGTCGTATTCTTCGCTGCTGCTCTTATGCAGGGGCGACACGGGCCAGAGGATCTGGAGTGTGACCTGCGCGCCCAGAGTGATCGTCGCTCCCTGGTGTGCCTGGGCGTATGGTAGGCCGCGCCCGGCGATGGTGCGTCGCCAGAGTGTATAGCCAGTATTCGGGTGCAGTTCACCGGCATCCACTACCTCGCCGATCTGAAAGCGGCTCACAACGTCCTGTACACCGGCCAGGTGATCTTTGCGCGGAGTGGTGAGCAAGACCATATCCAGTGAGCGCTGCCAGGAAGGGAGGCGTGTATCCAGGGCTTGTGAGAGCGAGACCGCGTCCATCCCACCATCGATGAGCGCGGTTTTGCCGTCCTGTGTACGAATGAGGATAGCTTCGCCCTGTGGCTCCTGGTTTGCCGGCCCTACGCTTAAAAACGTCACCGCCAGTTTCCCAGCAGGTGCCGCCAGCGCCGATGCGCCAGTTGCCAGCGCGATGAGGAGAGCCGTGCCTGCCAGCCCAAAGCGGCGTGTATGTTGTGGCAGACGAAATTGCGGGCTATGGGCCTGCTGTGACTGTTGCGCGGGCCAGCGACGCTGCACCAGCAAGATGCAGAAGCCGAGCAGTCCATAATATCCCCAGCACAGGCCAGCATCGATAGACATGCCGTCGGTGCTCATATAGGCCCAGTGGAGATTTGCGCACCAGGTGACAGCCGCTATGACGTACCATAAAAGAGGCCAGACACCATACCGAATGTTGTGTAATCATAGATAGCAAGTAGACGCTCAGCGCCCTTCAGCGCTGGATTCCCGTTTTTCTTCTTTGCTCCTTTACACAACATTCGGTATGGCGTCCGATGCAGTTGCTACACTGCATCTATCCCTTATTCAGGGATGCACGTTGAAAATTTGTTCAGACTCAAGTAAGATGCAAAGGAGTTGGACTTTGCCAAACACAGAGCTTTCCTCACTGCATGCTTGCAAACAATCATGCAAGCACTTCCCGCACCCTGTACCAGTTTCCACCCAAAGCGGATTGACGGCGTACTACTGACTCCGGCATAAAGTGCTAAACCTCTGTCGTCAGTGTTGTTGGCTAGAAAGGCCCAGTGAAAGAAAAGAGTTTAGAAACTTATACCGAGATCAGTAAGTTGAGCAAATCTGTAAAATTTTCATTCGTATTTCTCTGTGCATTCAAGTTAAAGAGGTACGCTCTCAACAGGAGGAAACCAGTGAGAACTTTTAAGTCAGAACCCCACGACGAAAAACCGGCATGGCTCCCCATGCCAAAACTACCCGTAGATAGCTACGTTTCCATTTACCCCAGGCAGTCAACTACAAAACAGGTCGGTAATATTGCCACCGAGATGCAAACCGATGATCTGATTGCCTTTGCCCAGAAATACGGATGGAAACAGGAGATGATTATTCTCTACTATGAGGATTTAGGTGTGTCCGGCCAGCTTCGCATGGACGAGCGCGAAGGATTTACGAAAATGCTTCGTGATATCACGAGCGGTAAGGTAAAAGCCGTGATTGCATTCCAGGTTGACCGGCTATTTCGTGATGAATGGGGCGTTGAGTACGGGAAATTCATGGAAATCTGCTATACCTATGGGGTGATTGTTATCACGCCTGAGTTCATTTACGATTTTTCTGTTGACTGGCATGTAGACCGTTTCCGACGCAAGTGCGAGGAAGCATACAGCTTTCTTCGTAATCAGGTAAAAGGGCGGTTGATTGCTGCAAGAGATAGACTTGCAAGACAAGGTGTCTATGTCGTTGGCAGCCTTCCAACCGGCTATATTGTTGACAGGCGGCCAACGCTCGACGGCGCACCCAATCCACAGTTTCGCAAGTTTATGATCTATGAACCACACGCCCAGATTGTCCGGTATCTGTTCAGACGATACCGAGCGTTAGGAGGGAAACTCAGCCAGCTTTACCGCGAGCTTCACGCTCAAACAATTGTTTTCCCTCCATTTGACAAGAGTATAGATCCCCGGACACTAAGCAAAGTGGCACTAAAGCAAGTTTCCGGCGGCTATCACCTGTCATTTCAAGGGCTTACCACACTGCTGACCAATCCGGCATATATTGGCTGGGGCATGTTCAAAAATGAGATCATCAGTAAGACCAACCACGAGCCAATCATTGACGAGGAAACATTCTGGTATGCGTTTAACCGCTTGTCGAAGTATACGGTTGACGGAAAGCGTAACGAACAAGCAGCAGGGAAGCGGCATGCAACCTATGTCCAGAAGGATAAACCGGAGTCAGAGGTGTTACTAAAAGATGTCATCAAACCGAGCAGTTCTCAGACAAAAATCACCGTCAACTATGCGAAGTCAACCAGAGAGGAACGAGGCACGCCATTTTATTCGTTCCGGCATCGGACAAGCCCAATAGGAGGCGAGCAGAACGCCTTTGCAGTAAGAGAAGTAGACCGGCTTTTTGCTGACAGCCTGCTTTCTCACCTGCGCACAACCGAGGATTTTGCTCATTATCGCACCTACCTTGAACGGCAGCGTCAAGAATTTCAAGCTCAACAAGCAGGCATTGATGTGCAAATTGTCGCGGTAACATCTCAAATGGCGACCATTAAGCAAAATCTGAAGGCACTGACCAACCCGCGCCTGTTCGCAGAGTTAGACGAGACATACACCAAACTTGAGGAGGAGTTAACCCGTCTTAATGGAAATCGACAGACACCGTCGCAACAACAATCCCAGATCACACAGCTTCTTACTTATTATGAATTGATGAGTAAGCTAGATTGGGAAAAAGATGTCACCCTTGAGGAAAAGAAGACATTGATAACCTTTCTAGTTGCCTCCTGTATACTGGATGTTCTCTCACCCAGATTTTACCGGCTTGCCGTCCATTGGAGGGTTCCCGCATGGGGTATCGATGAAGCGATTGTTTACCGCAGGGGGCAGCCAGCATCCCACTGGACAAAGGAGGAAGATGATCTACTCTGTACCCGATACGAGAGTACGGACAAAGGAAGGCTCCTTCACTTGTTCCCCTCCCATAGCTGGACAGGCATCTCTACCAGAGCGTCACGCTTAGGATTACGCAAAGACCCAGGTAGAGAAAGAGAGGTGTGTGAAATACCGGATAAATTCTGTGTACAGGACTGGCAATTTATGCAAACAAGCGGGATCACCCAGGCCGACCTTGCAAGCCACAATGCAGGTGTACAGTTTGTAAGATGGTCAGAATGGCGATCAGCAGAGCCGCCGCCGGTTGAGGCAGAGCCTGTGCGATGATCGTGGCAAGCGCCGCGCGCAGGTGATAGAGCGCGGCGACGATGGGATTGCCGCCGGCGCCGGTGACCCTGATGAGGGGGAAAGCCATGCTGGCGAAGACATCTGGCGGGCCTTGAGGTGGGGGAGCCTGCAACTTGCCGCTCAGTTCGATGCTATCGCCATAGTTCGCTCCATAGGGATCTTCGATCGCTGTGCCGAGCGTCTGCGCCTCTATCTGCCCATCAACCGCGCGCCATGAACTGCCCCCATTGAGGCTCAGGCCGCTGACCGTCACGAGGAGGATGCGACTGCGCCCTGCAAGTTTCGGCTCGTCGCTGACCACGCCGCGTAGTTGCAGCTTTGTGGGACCAATGAACCTTGATACGGCTTGCTGGTCGTTTAGCGGCAGGGCGAGCGTATAGTGCCACGCGCCAAGGAGCAACGCGAGCAGTAGAAGCATGGACAGGCGTCCCTGTTTGTCCTGCCAGAAGAGGATCACGCAGATCAGAGCCGCGCCAGCCAGTAGCGCCAGGGCGAGCGGCGGGATGGACAGCCAGGAGGCGAGCACGATACCCGCCAGCCATGCGACCGTCATCAGCGCCAGAAATAATCCCCGCAGATCGATATGTTTTTCTTCCATCCCTACCATCTCCAAACCATAACCCGTAGCGCGAGGCAAGCCACGCCCTACGG
>JALYTT010000400.1 GCA_030854145.1 Chloroflexota bacterium
GTGTTAATGGAGGAGCACTCGATCAAACACCATAGCCGTAAAGATCAGCGTCAGGTAGCAATTCGAGTACCAGAAGAGGGTCCGCGCCCAGCGCTTCGTCTGATCGCGCAGGAGGCGGATCGCCATATAGAGCAGGATACCGCCCAGAACGACCGCGGACACCAGGTAGATGTAGCTCATCGCGTGCATGCCAAATAGCACCAGTGTGACGGCCAGCAGCAGCAGCGAGTAGAGGAAAATCTGCTTGCGCGTCTCCGCCTCGCCCATCGCCACGGGCAGCATGGGAATATGCGCCTTCTCGTAGTCCTTTTGAATGAGCAGGGCCAGCGCCCAGAAGTGCGGCGGCGTCCAGTAGAAGATGATCGCGAAGAGCCAGATCGCCGGCAGCGAGATGCCGTTCGTGACCGCCGCCCAGCCCACGAGCACCGGCACTGCGCCGGCCGCCCCGCCAATCACGATATTCTGTGCAGATGAGCGTTTGAGCCAGATCGTATACACGAAGACATAGAACAGGATGGCCGAGAAGGCCAGCACCGCGCTGAGCAGGTTCACAAACACCGTCAGCACCGCGAACGAAGCAATGGCCAGGACGATGCCGAAGATCAGGGCTTGCAGCGGCTGCACGCGGCCTGCCGGCAGCGAGCGGCGCTGCGTGCGGCCCATAATCTGGTCGATGTCGCGGTCGATATAGCAGTTGAGGCAGTTCGCGCTGCCGGCCGCCATCGCGCCGCCCAGCAAGGTGGCCAGCGTCAAACCAAGAGAAGGCAAGGCCCCCTTGGCAATCGTCATCGCCGCCACCGTGACACCCAGAAGCAGTACCGTCACATGCGGCTTCATCAGGTTGACATAGCTCGAAATGGTCTGCCGTACCGGGCCAGCTTCCACCTTCTCCTTCTCCGCCACTACCTCCAGCTCCTCCAACTCCGCTCCCTGCGGAGCAGCGCGCAACTGGCGCGCCGCTAGCACGGCCAGGATCACCAGCGTACCCCAGACGGCACTGGCCAGTGCCAGGTGCAGGCCCGCGATAAACACCGGCTTGTTCAACAGAGGGATCAGCCCGCCCACAATGGACTGCGCCACGAAGAGCACGCCGGCCGCGATAGCGACCCAGGACTGGCCAGGAGCGACCTTACGCCGGCGCCATGCCGCGTAGAGCGTCCAGATAAGCACCAGGCCCACAAACGTCGCGAAGAGGCGATGCAAGATGTTGACATCCGCCAGGTGATACTGGATGGCCCACGCCGGCGCTTGCCCGCACAGAGGCCAGCCGGTACAGGCCAGCGACGCGCCAGAGCCAACTACATAGGAGCCGCTGAGCATCAACAGGTAGACAAGCAGCGCATTGGTGATCGCCAGGCGCGCGAACTTGCGCGTCCTCTCGGGGAGTTCTCTGCTCGGCGCGGCTGTACCGGCCATGATCGCCACGGTAATTACCATTGCGAAGATCGCCAGCGCCACACCCAGGTGCGCCGCGATGATCTCCGGTGGCAGCTTCCAGAGCACCGTGAGGGCACCAAGCGCGATCTGGATCACCAGCAACACGGGCGCGATCAGAGCTGGATACAGCACCTGCCGAGCCTGGCGCGCCCATAACAACGCGCAGACCGCCACCAGAATGACCAGCACACCGACGATGGAGGCCGTGTAGCGGTGCGACTCCTCAAGCAGCGCGCCGGCATCCGGGAACGCAAATGGCTTGCCGAAACACAGCGGCCAGTCGGGACAACTCAGCCCGGCGTTGTTCACGCGCACAGTGCCACCCAGGGCAACCAGGAAATAGGTAAAGCCAACTGCCACCCACGCGATGCGGCGTATGATCTTCATACATTAGCTCCTAATGAGATAACAAATAAGGACGAGCGCTTCCGGTGACTTCGGTAGCCGCAGAAAATACTCCTGCTATTGTCGGTGCCACGCCTGCATACACTCCTTGCAAGCTACAGGCCATACCTTACAATTACCTGAACGACGCTAGCCTGAATGCAGCAACCCACTCTATTCAGGCCACTGTAAGGTAAGGGAAAAAGCCTGCAAGTTGCTTTTCAGGGAGGATCACTACACTATCCAGCATATGTCAATGAGAATGGCGTTTTTTGCCAAAATACATAATTTCTTTCTTAGGAGATCAAGAAGTGAGGATGCCTAGAATTCGCGGGATGAACCGTTGGGGGCTCGTGCTCTCAACGCTGATTTTATCCTCGCTCCTGTTCGCAGCTTGCGGCGGCACCCCCCCCTCCACCTTAAACCCGGCGGGGCCTGTTGCCAATGAAGAGTCTATCTTGTTCTGGTTCATTCTGGTGGTTGCTACCCTTGTGTTTGTCATCGTTGAGGGCGTACTTATCTGGTCTATCATTCGCTACCGTGAGCGCCCAAACATGCCGACACCCAGGCAGACCCATGGCAACACCAAACTCGAAATCTGGTGGACCATCGCGCCCTCCATCTTTCTGTTTGCCGTGCTTGTATTTACGATCCGTACGATGTTCGTCCTGGCCGATCCTCCCGCGGGCAGCCGCACCCTCCAGATAACTGCCGTTGGGCACCAGTGGTGGTGGGAGTTCGACTACGCGAACCAGAAGATCACCACCGCCGATGACCTGTATGTCCCGGTGGGCACCGCCGTAGAGGTTCAACTTAAGTCAAATAACGTTATTCACAGCTTCTGGATACCTGAGTTGACCGGCAAAACCGACGTAGTACCGGGCCACACGAACTCCAAGTGGTTCCAGGGAGACCGGGTTGGCGTCTATCGCGGCGAATGCGCCGAGTTCTGTGGCGCGCAGCATGCCCACATGGACTTTAATGTGCATGTACTCTCAAATAACGATTTCCTGACCTGGGTCAGCGGCCAGCAACAAGACCAGGCGGCAACCGCGAACACACCCGGCGGGAAACTGTTTAAGAGCCTGGGCTGTACCGCCTGCCATGGCATCGTCGGTATCGACCTGACCAGCTTCCAGGACCCCAAGGCTAACGCCCTGATCGGGCCGAACCTGACGCACTTCGGTGGCCGCGACCTGATCGCAGGTGGCGTGCTGGAGAATACGCCCGCTAACCTGACGACATGGTTGCAGAACCCGCAAAGTGTGAAACCGGGGAACGATATGGTCATCGGGCAGCTTACACCGGCCCAGATCAGTACCCTGGTGGACTACCTGGAGAACTTGAAATAACCTGATAGGCTTCTACCCCAGGCTGTGGGGTTGGATTTTCGGAGGAATTGCCAATGGCAACCCGCACTATCGTTCAAACGCCAGGTGTGGCTGGACGAAGGCGCTTAAGCGACACCTATTTTGGCGAGTGGCTGATGACCACCGACCACAAGAAGATCGGCATCATGTACATAACGACGGCCTTCTTCTTCTTCGTGGTTGGTGGCTTGGAGGCGCTGCTCATCCGCACGCAGTTAGCTGCGCCGGATGGCAAGGTGGTGAACTCAACAACGTACAGCGAACTCTTCACGATGCACGGCACCACGATGATCTTCCTGTTCGTGATGCCTATGCTCACCGGCTTCGGCAACTTTGTCGTGCCGCTGATGATCGGCGCTCGCGATATGGCCTTCCCACGCCTGAACGCGTTCGGGTACTGGATCGTGCTCTTCGGCGGCGTCTTCTTGCAGTCAAGCTTCATCTTCAACTCGGCGCCCAACTCAGGCTGGTTCTCTTACGCGCCGCTGACCGAGCTGGCATATGGCTGTGGTGTCACCAATTGTTCGACGACCGCACCCGCGATGAACGCGGACTTCTGGATTTTGGGCGTCCTGCTGCTCGGTATTTCGTCCATCGCCGGCGCGCTCAACTTCATCGTGACCATTCTCAAGCTGCGCGCGCCGGGCATGTCGATCAACCGCATGCCGCTCTTCTCGTGGATGACCCTGGTGACATCGTTCCTGCTGCTCTTCGCGCTGCCCAGCCTGACCGCTGCCGCGCTGTTGCTGCTGCTGGACCGCCACCTGGGCACGCACTTCTACCAGTTCGCTTACAACGGCGACCCAGTGCTCTGGCAGCACCTCTTCTGGTCCTTCGGGCACCCGGAGGTGTACATCCTGATCCTGCCCGCCTTCGGCATGATCTCGGAGATCCTGCCGGTCTTTTCGCGCAAACCGATCTTCGGCTATACCTTTATCGCCTGGTCGGGCGTGGCGATCGGTTTCCTGAGCTTCACCGTATGGGCGCACCATATGTTCGCCGTCGGCCTGCCGATAGTGGCGCAGGCGTTCTTCGCGACAAGCACAACGCTGATCGCCATCCCGACCGCTGTGAAGGTCTTCAACTGGCTGGGCACAATCATCGGCGGAAAACTCAACATGAAGGCGCCGCTGTACTTCTCGCTGGGCTTCATCGCGATGTTCCTGATCGGCGGCCTCAACGGCGTGGCGCTGGCGGTGGTGCCCTTCGACTACCAGGTGACGGATAGCTACTTTGTGGTCTCGCACCTGCACTACGTGCTCTTCGGCGGCACGGTCTTCGCCATCTTCGGCGGCATCTTCTACTGGTTCCCCAAGATGTCCGGCAAGATGCTGAACGATGGCCTGGGCAAGCTCCAGTTCTGGCTGATGCTGGTCGGCGTGAACCTGACCTTCTTCCCCATGCACATCCTGGGCCTGCTGGGTATGCCGCGCCGTATCTATACCTACCCAAACTTCCTGGGCTGGAACGAGTTGAACCTGATGGAGACGGTTGGTGCCTTCATTATCGCGGCTGCCATTCTGGTCTTCATCTGGAACGTTGCCACCTCCCTGCGCAGCGGCGAGGTGGCCGGAGATGATCCCTGGGATGCTTTCACGCTGGAATGGGATACCACATCCCCGCCAAAACCATACAACTTCCTCTCTATTCCGGTAGTGCGCAGCCGCCGCCCGTTCTATGATAAGAAGAACCCGGAGACCGCTGATTGGAAAACGGTGGTCCATTAAGGGAACGACTGCGGGGGCACGTTGTTGCGTACACCCCGCAGCCCTGGGGAGGCGCATGATAGGATTGGAAACGAGGTGACGCGTGTCCGAGGAGCAAGGTCAGACGCGACCTGGCAGCGATGCAATGGCGAGCGAAGTCCAGGAGCGGGGCCCCAGTTCTCATAACAGTTTCTGGCCCCTTGCGCTGGCTGTGGCGATCTTTGTGATCCTGGTGGGCATCATGACCCATCCCATCGTCCTGGGGGTTGGCGCCGTGCTGGCAGTAGTCGCTGTCATCGGCTGGGGTCTTGAAAAACAGTAACGAGATGAACGACATGGTGCCTGGCCCTCTTCTATACCTGCTTGAGAGGGAGCGCACCTGATAGAGATAGAGACAGGGAGAATGAAAGTATGAGTGTCTCTCACGGTGAGGGAGTCCGCACACTTGAAGACCACGAACAGGCGGGGCATGGCATTAACTGGTGGGGCATGATCTTCTTCATCGCCTCCGAGGCCCTGATCTTCGCCAACCTGATCGCCGCCTACCTCTACCTGGAGATCCGGCAGGGCCAGTGGCGCCTGCCAACCGGGGACAGGCTGGATGCGGTCTACCCGGCCATCAATACGGTGATCCTGCTCTCAAGCAGTATCCCCGCGTATCTCGCGCGCACCGGGATTGCGAAGGGCAACCAGAGCCGCCTGCGCTGGGGCCTGCTCACCGCCATTGTGCTGGGCGCTATCTTCCTGGTCGGCCAGGCCGTTGAATATACGAACCTCTTCGGCATCCACTTCACACCGCAGTACCAGACCTTCGGCTCGGCCTTCTTCACACTGACCGGGTTCCACGGCCTGCATGTGACCATCGGCCTGATCTTTATGCTGATCGTCCTGATCCGCTCGTGGCGCGGCGACTTTACCGCTAAAAAGCATTTCGCCGTCGAGGCCGCCGAGATGTACTGGCACTTCGTTGATGTTGTCTGGATCATCGTCTTCAGCACCGTCTACCTGCTGCCGTTCATCCGGGGATAGACCTTTCAAACATAGGGGTCTGAGAGGGAGGGGCTTGTAAACCGCGCCCCTCCCTCTCAGACCCCTATCCGTTACCCGAAATCTCCCGCGAAACGCTCATAGAAATATGGTAAAATCCATAGGGATAGGAAAATATAGTATGTCATTGTAAGGCGCTAAGACAAAAGATCGCACAGCCAGAGGCACACGGAAAGGATACGCACATGGAAGAAGGCGTCGCAAGCATTGCAGAGCGCCAGCAAAGCCGGCCGCGCGCCAGGAGGCGCATCGTCTGGCACTGCTCGATCTGCACACGGCGTGTCCCCTCGGAGGCCATTTCCGTGACGGAGCCGGAAGGCGCGCCGGAGCCGCGCAGTTCCTGGGTGCTATGCCAGACCTGCTATCGCGCGCTCCTGGAGGAAATGCGCCGTTCGCCTATCCGCTCGCCCCTGCGCCTGCGCATCGCCATCGGCCTCGTCGCCGCCGAACGCTGGCCCCGCCCTCGCTCACAGCCCTCTACCCGCGTGAGCTATTTCATCGACGATCACAAACTCATTCCCTGGATTGGCTGGAGCTTCGTGATTGCCATGATCCTCCACCTCTTCATAGTCGTAGCCCTGGCGCTGTTCGCTCACTAGCCCGGCCTGAGAGGAGGCCACACAAGCTCCAAGGGATGTCTCATATGAAGTCCGTCTAGATAGTGTATACTAGAGGTATGGGAAAAAGAGTATCGGTGCAAACAGCCTTGACAACGGAAGAGCTTCATGAGCGCTATCGCCAGACGAAGGATGCAGTAGAGCGGAC
>JALYTT010000032.1 GCA_030854145.1 Chloroflexota bacterium
TGAGAACTCTTATGGTTATAAAGCACAATATGATGGCCTGATTTCTTTGCTTGGCTTTACGCCTGATACTGTGGTGTTAGCATATCAATTTATCAAGCCAAAGACATTGGTTGTGCTTCATACAAAGGAAACAGAGAAGTTTCTAGATAACGTGGTGAATCTTGCTCATATTCCAATTGCAGATTTCTTCCATGAGCCGTTTTTTGAGACGCCTTATAGCGATATTTATCGAGCACTTGAGTCTGCTTTAAAACGTTTTTCTAAGGATTCACGAATAGCTATCGAGCTTACAGGCGGAAAAAAAACTATGGGAGGCGCTCTCGCAGTAGCAGCGGGAATGCTCAATATTGATTTATTATATATAGATTATAAGGTGTATATGCCCGAATTTCGAAAACCTATGCCTAATTCTACCTATATCCATCTTGTCGGGAATCCTATGAAGTTATCCACGGATTTATTCGGTAGTATTGAGATTCAACGAGCCGTCGAGTTCTTTAACCAGGGAAATTACGATAGTAGCAAAGCACTTTTCGAAGACATTGGTTACCGTATGGCAACGCCAAGAGCAATCGAATTTTGTACCATTTTATCGCATTTTTACTTATTGTGGAGTAATTTTAATTTTAAGGAGGCGTTTAAACAAACATCTTTATTATCTGAGCGGGTTGGCCGCTTTCAAGATCAAATTCTTTCTCGCTTCAGTTTTAATCTAGAGCAGCTTCAGAAGCAGTTTAAGGGAATACGCGATCTTGCAAATGGAGATAGGCAGGCTATCATGTGGAATTTTTATTTTGGGGCCTTGCGGTGTCAGAATAATAGTCAGCACGATCTTGCTGCTCTTTTATATTATCGTGTGATCGAGGATGTGTTCGATAACGCTTTGCGAGATATTAAGGAAGAATTTGATCGAAGCAAGCCTGACTATTCTCTGTTCGACATGCCCGTTGAGGACCTAAAAAGCAACTATCAGAAGTTTCGTGATAAAGTTCTCAAGAAAGGTGAAGCTAAAGAGAGTCTACCAAATCCAATTGCAATGTTTGACGCCTTCTGTATTTTAGGGGCTCTGGGTGCTCAATTAACAGATCAATTCAATGCGCGTAAAATCATGAACATATCTAGTATAAGAAATCTAAGTGTATATGCCCATGGACTTAGCCCTATGGACATAGAAGCGCTGAATAACATTCGTGAATTAGCGACTGAAATAATACAGATTTATGCTGAAACCAAGGGTTTTGACTCACGTGAAGCTCAGCAAGATAGATTTCAATTCATGAGGCTGTCTATGCGAGGAGTTTAATGCATATGCCACAGGACGAAGACGAGACAGCTTGTTTGTTAATTGTCCCTATTACTTCGGGTTTCATTAAAGCAATTTCTGTTTATTTGCCAGAAGGATGAGCAGAGGGTACTGCCAACTTTATTAGAGCTACTGATTATATACCTGTATTGCTACTAAGTGGGTAGAAAACACAGTGGCTCTAGTGACGTAAATTGGCTTCTGAGGCTGGCTGATGGGGCATAGAATGGCTATTTCTTTACACGCAGTAGGTCTGGGGTTCGAATCCCTAGTCGCCCACTTCTTACCCCTTCTTGTTCGGCCTGTGAAGCCTCTTTAAATCACCTCTCTTGATGGGTTTAATTTCCGGTAAGAGTCTAAAGAATTTGACGTGAGAACAACTGTCTACTCAGAACGGCTGTCTATTTTTGCGCTTCTAAGGCTGCTCTTTATCGATTGTTTGTTCGTCTGCTACACTCTCAATAAGCACCGAGGCGTCCACTTCTAATGCCTTTGCAAGCCTGTCAAGAACAGTTGTGGTGATAGGTGCTGTGGGCGTGCGGTAAATTCTCCTCATGGTTTTTACATCGATATCTGCAACTCTACCCAGTTTTGATTGGCTAAATCCTTTTGCCTGGGCGATTTCTTTTACCTTCAGACGTATCATGATGCCACTTATCCTCATATCATTGTTGGAAGCAGTGTATTGGGATCGGGTGTATAAAAAAAGAGGGTAGAAAAGAGCGTGATTTTATGATATGGTCATAAAGGAGAGGTCATATAATCCCCCTACCATGTATGTATCGGTATTGGGAGAGTCATGGAAAAGGGAGAATGTTATGAGTTGGGATGAGATAGAGCAGCTCGCAGAGTATATTACTGATCTCGGCATGAATTGCTAAAGTTGTGACACTTCTACACTCTTCAGAAAGGCTTAGAAGGTTTAGATGCTAACACCGAGATCAGTAGAAGAGATGGTGCAGAGGTTGTTGAAGTGTTAGGTATTGAGCCTCTTGGTTCTCCTGGTCGTAGTCTAGGGGTGAATAGCTATTTTGTGAAGTGTGCCTATAAGTGCAATGGCTTGCCGTTTGTGGTGAAGTCGTATGAACAATGGGAGAGTCGGAAGACTCCCCCAACGTGGTTGTAGGGACTTTACTTATGTCCATTTCGTTTGAGATTTTTCACAATTTCCTGGTATTCTTGCGCGAAGGGTGAATCGCTTGTTTCAAGGTCTAGCTCGAACCGATGAACAGCGTTTCCTGGTGTTTGTTCTCTTTCTTTGAAACCAAGGTTTCTGGAGAGTTTTACTCCATCCGGTGTCCTGCTTGTCGCGTAGAGTTTTTTAGTTACGATTCCTCTTCTGGCAAAGTCCTTTAGCCGAGTAACTTGCTGCGGCAACCAATTCTGGTTGATACTCTTCGAGGATGAAAAGGTCTTCCACTTGCTTGATGTTTTCGAGAGCAATCTTGAGGTTGTGCATACGCTTTTCAATTGCGATTGCTCGTCTATTCTTTTCATTAGCCTGATCTATGAACCCTTGACGCGTACTTGCGGACAGTGTTTCAAGATCTTTTGCACTAGTGATAAAGGACCTCCAACCTTTTGAAGGCTCTTGCGTTACCATTTCAAATAGCTCTCCCTAATAGGCACCTACTCCACCTCGTCGTCCTGTTCCTCTTCCAATTCAGAAAAACCCTCCCCAAAATCAACATCTTCATATGCAGCCAGCAGAGGAAATTGAATACCAACGCTCGTTAACTGAACGCTATCTTCCCCTTTGAGCATCTCATAGACCCACTTTTGGCCCTCTTTGCGATAGATTTCTATCGTCAGCGAGCGAGAATCAACCAACACGTATTCTTCTATCGTGGGGCAGGCAAGATAGTCTCTGAGTTTCCTGCATCGATCAGTCGTTTCTGTGCTTGGGGAAAGCACTTCCACGACAATACGGGGGGCTTGCACCATTTTTTGCGTTCCTCGATTGCGTGGATCACAACTGACGGTGACATCGGGATGATAATAGCATGTCTCGGAAACAAAGACTCGCATATCAGAGCTATAGGTCCGGCATCTCTGCCCCCGCAGAAGCCCCCAAAGAAGACGCTCAATATTTGAGAGGAGAATTTGTCTGGATTCTGGATGTGCCCAAGCGATCACGAGAGCATCCTTGCTCGGTCGCTTGGGCACATTCGCCTGTTACCAGGGATATCCCTCCTGCCCTATTTTTTATTTGTACGTTACTTTCACCCTCGATCGTCGCCTATTTATGGTGATGGTGAGGCACAACGACAATAGTTGTCAGGGAGTAGGGAGGCAGGAATTGTACATAATCAGGCAGGATGCCAGGCTCGCGTATCGTGGTGATTGATGTACTCTTCTCTCCATAGAAGTTGGCGGTTGGGTTAGGACTGGGGGTAAATCCCGACCAGGACAGCCGGGCAAGATAGGCGTTGGAAGGGTCTTTGTTAATCATGAGGACCGCGATATCGCCATTGGCCCGCCTGACGGCATAGGTGGCGACCAGGCCTTGCGTTGACAGGGCCCCAATCATCTGATCGCCCGGACCACCTAGCTTGCTGAGCATTTGCAAGCCGTAGTAGGTCGGGAAAGGTGTGTCTGCTGGCGGCTCGCTGACTCCGTTGGCGGTTTCACCACTTGAGAGGATGCCGTAGTCGCCGTAGTTGGCAGTGCCATACAACGAGGGACTGTTGTTGTCTCCCGGCATGATGCTGTTATGCAGATCCCACCAGTCGACGTTGGCAACGCCGTTCTCGATCCAGTTCATGTAATTGTCAACCATGAATAAGGCGTTGACCAGGCTGACCGTCTGCTTGCCTGGATTGTAGGAGACCGAGTTGGTTTCCGTGACCATGATCTGGATGGCACTGGCACGCGCGCCACAGTACTGATTGATCTTGGAACGCAGGGTGGAGACCATGCTCGGAATGCTTGGCGTTGAGCTGACACTTGTGCTTTCGCCGTTCTCCGGCGAAGCCAACAGGCCCGCGTCGCTTTCACCACCGGGTCCCTGTGGGTACCAGTGGACCACGACGAAGTCGGCGGAGGAACAGGCAGTGGACAGCACTGTGTCGTTCCAGGGCTGCGGAGACGAGGCACTGGTCGCGCCATCGGGCCAGTTACCCGGCGCGGTGAGGACGATACCGACCTTGATGGAGGGGTCGACGGCCTTCATGGCCTGGCTATAGGCAACTGCGTTGTTGGCGTAGGTCGCCGGTCCCAGTCCATGAACATCATACTCCCAGGTAGCTCCATAGGTGCCGTTGCCATAGAGTTCGTTGCCGACCTCCCAGTACTTGATACCATAGGTGTGGCCGGTACTGCTGCCCCCGGCATAGGTCGGCACCGGGCCGCTATAGCCAGGGCCACCTTTATTGGCGTACTGCACCCAGCCGGCGGCCTCCTGCGGCGTGCCCGATCCGTAGTTGACGGTAATCATGGCCTGCGCGCCAGTGGTCTGCACGACGCCCATAAAGGCATCAAATGTGTCATTGGGGGTGACGCCACCGCAAAGTGAGCAGGACACGGCGGTATTCGACTGCCACTTATAATAGTCAGAGGTCGAACCGCCTGGAAAACGCATCACCTTGACGCCAGCCTGTTGCAGCATATTCGGTATCCCTGCATCGAGCAGGTGGCTATCCCAGGCGGCTGTATTGATGCCTGACGCGGTACCAGGGATAGTACCAACGGAGGCGCCAGCATTGATAGATACCTGTACGCCCTTCAACGACTGTTGCTGTCTGCTCGCTGCCGCAGCATTTGAGGGGCTGGCAACTGTCACAACGAGCATTGCGCTGAGAATCAGCATAGATAACGTGATCCGTCCACTCCACCTGCGCGACAGGTGAAGATGTCCGAGTTTCCCTCTCATGGTCCATTTCTCCTTCTTCTTTGAAGCAAGCACTACTATTTCTTGATAATGCACTTTAAATGAGTGGGCTGCACCTCCTTTGGCATAGCCACTTCTCTTCAGAAGCCGCCTTTTCTCTCCTCTTATCATGACAGGAGGACATAAGTACAACAATATGTATTATCTCTGTAGGGCGTGGCTTGCCTCGTAGGCGTGAACGTAAGCCGAAAAGAGCGCGTGCTGGGCGACTCCGTAGGGGCGATGGCTTGCCTCGCAAGTCACTCCGGAGGTCAATCCCCCCCATGGGGTAACTGGCGAGGCAAGCCACGCCCTACGGGAACACCTCCGCGCCCTACGGATTCGTCTCCACGCCCTACGGGAACACCTCCACGTCCTACGGGAACAGCTATGGGTGTGGTTGCGCCACACGATTTACGCACTGTGAGATGGGTTGGCAAGAGAATATGCGGGAGCGGTTGCCTATCCTGCTCGCCAACCGCATGCTGAGCCTTGCCTTGACCGGCAGAAAGGGAGGCGCGTTGATTGATCAGCGTAAGCAACAATTGAGCGGCACTGCGACCCATCTCTTTGAATGGCTGATGAACGGTGGTAAGGGCCGGTTGCACATGCGCAGATGGCGGAATGTCGTCGAAGCCCACCAGCGCTACATCCTGCGGAATATGCACGCCCAGTTCGTCTGCTGCTTGCAGGACTCCGTAGGCGGTGAGGTCGTTGCTGGCGAAAATAGCCGAAGGTGGCTCTGACAGCGCGAAAAACGTGAGCGCGCCCTGATACCCACCTTCGCACTCGTAATTACCCTCTAGCACAAGCGTAGCATCAAGAGGAATGCCGGCATCGCTCAACGCCTGGCAATATCCCTGATAGCGATCATGTGTACACTGGAGTTCAGGGAGGCCTCGAATAAAACCGATGCGGCGGTGTCCCAGGTCAAGTAAATGCCGGATCGCGGTGTAGGTGGCGGCGGCATTATCAATACCCACCTGGGGCAGCTCCACACGAGTAGCAATATGGTTTATTAACACAACGGGGAAGCCCTGCCCGTGGAGTTCGACAAGATGTTGGGGAGACTGCCTATGTAACAATGCCAGAATACCCACAGCCATGTTCGTGGCTAGCATACGGTCGATGACCTGGCTGAAATCTTTTTCCGGGGACGCGCTATACAGAATAATCTCGTAGTGCGTATCTTCCACGATAGCCGCCACGCCCTGTAAGACATCGGTGACCAGTTCCCAGGTCAGGGCAGGCACGAGGAGACCGATTAAGCGGCTATGGCCTTTGGCCAGGCCAGTGGCGGCAGCATTGGGAATAAAGCCATGTTCCTGCATGACGGTCAGGATGCGTTCGCGCGTCTCACGGTCCACTTTAGGGTGGGCATTGAGTACTCGTGAGACGGTTGATTTGGAAACGCCCGCCAGGCGTGCAATATCGCGAATGGTCAACTTCGTCGTCATAGGGTGGCACCCCGGATCGTATCTCCCTGAACGATCAAGCTCGTGGGAACGGTCCCACTTCTACTGTCAATAATAGAGGGAAACTGGTCGTATGTCAAGAGTTGGGTATCCCTATCACATGGCTGTTCGAAAGTCAGTTCATCCTTCGTAGCTGCGCGATGTATCGCGCGTGGTAGCCATATCGACCGGCCAGCCCCCGCGCGATACATCGCGCAGCTACGAAGGAGGGAAGAGTTTCAAAAAGCCCTGGTCCTCGCTCAAGCATCACCGAGCTGGCTTGAAGGCATAGAGATTCCCATCAAGGTTGCCTACATACAGCCTGCCGCCGGAGATCACTGGCGCACCGTAGAAGAGGTTTTTAGGATCTAGAAAGCTGAAGAGCGGACTGCCAGTTAACGAGCTAACAATGAGCACAGCGTGGCCCTGGCAGACCACAACCAGGCCTGGCACTCCCATCGTCGCAGCCAGGACCGGACCCGACAGCAGGCAGCGCGCCCAGATGATCGCGCCAGTAGCTGGATTGAGTGCGCGCAAGCCACCGGCACAACTTTGACCGCCGATGAATGTATGACCGCCAGCCGCGTAGAGCGCGGTCCCGTCCCAGGTGCTCGGCGAGAGACTGCCATCGCCACACTGCGGACACCCTCCTCCGCCAGTAGCTATCTGCCTTGTCCACACGGGTCCAGCGGAGATAGTGCTGCGATTAAAAGCATAGTACATGCCATTTTTATTCGCCACACCCAGCATACGGGTCGCGGACCCGTTGATGGTCGCGTTGAAAAGCGTAGGCGTGGCACCAAAATCGCCATCGATTCCCCGTTGGGCCGGGGGAACTTGCCACGAACTGAGGGGGGCCAGCGAGGTAGCATCCAACTGCACTACGGCAAATGTATAGGGCTCCGCTGACGCACAGGAGCCGTCATTCCCCGTTGTGACATACAAAAGATTCGTGGCTTCATCAATCGTCGGCGTTGACCAGATACCGCCCCCGGTACAACCAGCGGGTACCGCATGAAAGGTCTGTTCAATGGTCCCGCTGGTAGCATTCATCTCAAACAGCTCCCCCTGGACCAACGGGCAATCTCCAAGGGATGCTAAGCCAACATAGACATGTCCCGCGTACACCACGGGCGAACTCCAGATGAAGCGCCCAGGAGACGAACCGAGCACCGTTTTCCAGATAATCGCTCCGCTCATAGCATTCAGCGCGTAAAAGATGCCGTTTCCGCCACCCACAAAATCTCTCAACGTGCTACCGACCGTGGCGATGGTCGCAGTGCTCGCCACCCCAAATGTACCCGTAAAACAACCTATACTGTGCGTTACTCCCAGGTAGGTTGCCCAGAGGCTGGCATTGGTATTGCTATCTGTCGCGTGCTCATAGCCATCCCCTGACCCCCAGAACACACGCCCATTGGTCACCACAGGCTGGGTAGAAATAGAGCTGGCGACATTGTGGGTCCAGAGACGCTGCAAGTGAGGCGCCGTCGTCGGGTTAATTGCGGACTCCAACGCATTATAGCCACTATGGGCGTTATCACCCAGGTATGTTGTCCAATCCCCTGCCGTCGGTTGTGGGCTTCTTGAGGCCACCATGGCGGGTATTGCCACAAGCCCCAGGACTGTACAAAGAAGCGCGAGCACCCCCGCTACGACCCCCATATACATCCTCGGCAGCATGCTTCTCGTTGTTACAGGCATGAACTTTCCTATGCACTACTTCTATTGCACATTATACCCTGCCGTTAAAGATACGCATAAAGATCAATAGACCCATAGATAACAGGAAGGATGATGGCCAGGACAAAGGCGAAGACGCATCCAGGCTATGAGATATAATGAGACAATGAGTTGTACCTCTATACAAGGGAGGGCGAGTATGACAACTGTTGAGAGATTATCTGTAGTTGTTCCCGCCGACTGGGTTACCGGGCCGAAGCAGGGCCAGTGGACATACGCGGACTATGCCGCGCTGCCTGAAGATGGGCAGCGCTACGAAGTGGTAAGTGGGGTGCTGTATATGTCGCCTTCTCCTAATCCTGAGCACCAGGAGATCGCTGGTGCGATTTTTTCCTATCTACGTAACGTGGTACAGGTTGCGGGAGTCGGAAAGGTGTACATAGCTCCGTTGGATGTTGAGCTAAACAGCGAGACGCTTGTTCAACCTGATGTACTTGTTGTACTCAAGGCGCATCTTGATCGCATCACGAAGTCGCGCGTTGTTGGCGCGCCTGACATAGTTGTCGAGGTAGCATCGCCAGCGACTGCGCGCCATGATCTGCATAAAAAACTGCTTGCGTATGAACGCGCGGGCGTTCCAGAGTACTGGATTGTGCTTCCCGGTGAGCGCGCTGTCGAGTTGCTGGTTCTTGGGGAAGATGGCTACTATTCGCTGGGCATTTTTCGTGGCGCCGCTGTGCTCCCTTCTCGGATAGTACCAGATCTGACGGTACGAGTAGAACAGTTCTTTGCTTGAGCGTAAACGCATCAAGGCAAAGTTATCCACAAATTAGAACGTTTGTCCACATAGTTATCCACATCGACCGGTGTGCGTAGCTACAAGATGATTCTGGGTGTCAAACTTTGAAAAGGTGAACTGATGGGGTCATACATTTTTCCAGAAGACGAGAGAAATGCATGGAAGAGCCTGTAGCTTCTGGCGAGAGCAGCAATGTGGCCGCGTTGCAACAGATGTTGGCCGAAGAATTGAAGAGTAAAGGCTATCTCATCGCTCCAGAGGTAGAGGCTGCCTTCCGGTCAGTTCCTCGCCACCTGTTCCTGCCTTCGATAGCACCGGAGGAGGCATATCATAATAAAGTGATCCATATCAAGACCCAGGACGATGTGGTGGTCAGTACCTCCTCGGAGCCAACGATTATGGCGATTATGCTGGAGCAGTTGCAACTGGAGCCGGGCCAGTCTGTGCTGGAGATCGGGGCTGGCAGCGGCTATAACGCGGCCCTGATGGCGTATATTGTCGGCGAAGAGGGCAGCGTCGTGACGGTTGATATCGACGAAGACCTGGTGAGGGATGCGCGCGCGCACCTGGCGACAGCAGGTTTTGAGCGCGTGCAGGTTGTCTGCGGCGATGGCGGTCTCGGCTACCCGGCAGCGGTGCCCTACGACCGCATCATCCTGACGGCGCGCGCCTGGGATATCGCCCCGGCCTGGTATGCGCAACTGAGACCGGGCGGGCGGCTCCTGCTCCCGCTGACAATCTTGCCCCGCGCCCTGGGGGGGCCGCAGGTCTCGGTCGTCTTTGAGAAGACCGGCGACCATCTCACCAGCACCTCCATCAAGGTATGTCGTTTTCTGCATTTGCGTGGCTCGTTTGCCGCGCCCGATGCTCGCGTGTTCCTTAGCCCCGAGCACGATCTCTGGCTAACTATCGAGGAGCGCGCCCTGGTTGACGCCGAAGCCACATACCGCCTGCTGCATAGCCCCTACCAGGATATCGCGACCGGACTGCGCGTGACGCACCGGGACATCTGGCACTGTAGCTTATGGCTCTCGCTCCACGAGTCGGGTTTCTGCAACCTGATCACAATGCGGAGAGCGCAGGAGCAGGGAGAGCCGTTCTTCCCGCCACTCTTCAGCACACCCGGCAAGTCCTCAGGCACGCTTGGTCTGCTGGGACCGGCCGGCCTCTGTCTATTCACATGCCCCCTCGATCATGCCTATACCATGGGCGAGCCTGTCAATGACCTCCCCTTTGATCTGTCTATCCGCAGCTTTGGTACGAACGACACACTCGCGCAGCACCTCATTGAGCAGATACACGCCTGGCAGGCTAGTGGGCAACCGCCTGCACAACCATTTCCAGGCGGACTCAGCATCCGCGCCTACCCGCTGCAGAGCGCTTACCTGCCAGCAGTGCAAGAAATCGTCATTCTCAAGCGATGGACGCGGTTGGTGCTTGATTGGCAATGATCGCAGTCCTGGGATATGCTATACTGCGCGCTGGAAATCCACGCTACTGGATAGCGTGCTATACTAAACGTGAGCGGGTCATATTTTTCAGCCATTCGGCCTGGTACAGCCAGTAATCACTTGCAAGGATGCGGACCTCCAACGATGTAGGGTCCCCGCCACTGTGTGCAACGCACTGTACGCGCCTACGCCCGCATCGCTCATAGCTATAGAACAAAACACTACAACTGCAAGGACAACCTTATCATGATTGAACAAGAGGGAGCTATATCGCCCGATAATACGCTTTTTGTCTTGCTCTGCTTTGAGGGACCCGATGTGTACTCCACCGCCGGCGGTCTGGGGACCCGCGTGAGCGAGTTGAGCGAGGCGCTGGCAACTCAGGGCTATACCACACATCTGATTTTTATTGGCGATCCCCACAAGCCCGCGATCGAACAGCGCGTCGATGGCCGCCTGCTACTCAAGCGCTGGTCGCAGTGGGTCAGCAAGTACTATCCCCACGGTGTGTACGATGGGGAGGAGCAGAAACTCTACGACTACAATGAGAGTGTGCCCTACCATATTTATGAAGAGATCGTGCGCCCGGCGGCGGCCGATGGCAAGATGGTGGTCATCATGGGCGAGGACTGGCATACGGCCGAAGCGATGTGCCGCACCTCCGATCTGCTGAACTGGTTTGGCGTGCGCCGCCAGGTCCTGATGCTCTGGAACCTCAATAGTCTGATGTCGCTGCATCGCATCAACTGGGGGCGCCTCAACTTTGTGACGACGCTCTGCACCGTCAGCAAGTATATGAAGCATAAGATGTGGGAGCTGGGCGTCAATCCCCTGGTGATCCCCAACGGCATCCCGGCCCGCCACCTGAACCCGGTTGATCCCGATGTAGGGAAGCGCCTGCGCGACATCGCGCGCCAGGGGGACCCCCGCCGCCTCTTCCTCTTTAAGATCGGCCGCTTCGATCCCGATAAACGCTGGATGATGGCTATAGAGGCCGTCGCGCGCCTCAAGCATAGCGGACATCCGGTGACGCTCTTTGTGCGCGGCGGCATCGAACCACACGGGGCCGATGTGCTGCGCCATGCCTACAATATCGGGCTGACGGTTCGCGACGTGACGGCCCAGCGGCCAACCGTAGAGCAGTGCGTTGAGGCTATCGCCGGCGCTGGTCCCGCCGATATATACAACCTGCGTTTCTTCCTCCCCGAAGAGTTCGTGCGTAGCATCTACAGCGCGGCGGACGCCACCCTGGCCAACAGTGGACACGAACCCTTCGGCCTCGTGGCTCTGGAGGTCATGGCGGCCAAAGGCATCGCCGTCACTGGCAGCACCGGCGAGGACTACGCCATCTCCTTCGAGAATGCCATTGTCACCGAAACCGATGACCCCGATGAGATCGTTGGATACCTGCTGCACCTGGGACGCCACCCTGACGAGCAGGAGCGCATTCGCTGCGCCGGGTTTCGCACCGCCGAGCAATTTCTGTGGGATCAGGTAATCGAAAACCTTGTAGGGAAGCTAGAATTTCTCGCACGGAAGCAAGACATTGTGCTGACTTGAGTGAGAGGAATCTGTCATGGTTGCAGATCTGGCAATCTATACCGTGGTGCATCAGCCGCGGCGTCTGAAGCTGCCCGCGCAGCCGATCCCACGCGGCGCCTCTACTGAGGACATTGTTCGCTGCCTGTTCGATGAGCGCATGAACGAGCGCTACTTCCGCAAGGTGGCCCACTATAGCTACTATCCCGCCGCGCGCATGTTCCTGGAACTTGTGCGCCAGGGCCTGCATCTCTCCATTGGCTTCTCGCTCTCGTTCCTGCGCCAGGCCGAGACCTGGGACCCCGACCTGCTGAACCTCTTCCGCGAACTGGTGGCCGAAGAGCACGTTGAGATCATCGGTGTCGAGCCATATCATAGCTTCCTGTTCCTGCTCGACCTGCCGGCCTTTGTCACGCGTATGCGCTGGATGGCCGCTGAGATTGAGCGCATCTTCGGCAAACGCCCCACGGTCACCGACACCACCGAGATGTGCATGTCGGCCACGCTCTACAATGCCCTGGATAGCGCCGGCTTCAAGGGCGCGGTGCTGGATGGGCGCCCCTGGGTCATGGAATGGCGCGAGAGTACCCACCTGTACACCTATGGCGACGATGGGCCATATGCGTGTCCCATCGAGTCCAAACAGCCCCCTGTTGCGGGCCAGGGCAGGCGCGCCTCCTCGAAATCGCTGGCTACGAGCGCCTACGAGAAGGCTCCGTACCTATTTACTCGCCACCTGGAACTCAGCGACGACGTTGGCTACCGCTTCTCAAATACCGGCTGGTCCGGCTTCCCGCTCTATGCCAGCACCTACGCCGACTGGATCGCGCGCACACGTGGGGATTTCGTGTTTCTTGGCTGGGATTTCGAGACCTTCGGCGAGCATCACCGCCAGGACAGCGGCATCTTCGAGTTCATGCGCGCCCTGCCCGGCGAACTCGCGCAGCAGGGGGTCCAGACCCTCACTCCGAGCGAGGTGATCGCCAGGTTTGGCGCGCCCGCCTCCACACACCATCTGCCCCTGCCGATCTACCCAACCACCTGGGCCGGCAGCGGCGGCATGGAATTCTTCCTGGGCAACAGCGCGCAGCAGCACATCCTGCAACTTATGAGCAACGTCTACGGCATGGCCAGATTGACCGAGAACCCCGACCTGCTCGATCTCGCCATCTGGCTGGCGCAATCCGACAACTTGCACCTGATCCAGTGGTTCGGACGCAGCGGGCCGGAGGCCGAGGTCTCCGCCTACTTCACGCCGCGCGAATGGTGGGACCTGGGACCCGAGCGCATTATCCACGAGCAACAACAGGTGTACATCAACACCCTGCACGCAATGGAACCCTATCTCCCCGCGCGCATGGCCCGCCGCGAACCGTGCAAACCACCCGCTAAGTCACCTCGCCGCAAACGCGAAGAGGCAATTGAGGCAAAGGTCAGCTACGTATAACCCATGAATTACCCCGAATTTTGAGAACCGGGTGTTCAATGAAGAAAAAGGGGTGAAAACACAGACCTCCTGACTTATGCTTGCAGTACCAAAAAGAAGCAAGCAGGAGGTCTTTGATCACCGATGTCATCCAGGTATGTCATATCTTGAACAAAGCGGCAAGAGGTCCAAGAAAAATCGGACTTCGTCTGCGAGATTTCTGTTGAGAGATGCAAGCAATGGGAAGAGGTGAGTTACATGATGATGGAATTGGCACGATGGTATGCGACAGACGATACTACTTTCCACCTGTTCTGAAGACCATAGCGAGCTGTGCCTGCAAGTCCGCCACCAGATCGGGTATCTCCTCCATTCTCCTCACTGCACCAAACACGTAGAAGTCTGGCCGCATGAGTACTGCTTCACAGTCATTCTGTTCAAACCAGCCGCTGTAGCGTCCCTCAAGGTCTACGAAGGTGTCACTGCCCGTCGTCTCGCTCTCAGCCAGGTGCAGGACATGTGTACCGATTGCCTCGAGAAACTCCCTTTGCCCTTCTCGCAGTATGTGCGCCAGTTCTCCCCGCGCCAGCAGACAAAAGCCTGGGCCAACCACGTCGTCAAAGCGTCCATGCTTGCCTGTATATTCGACCTGCCCCTGGATGAACAGCACGCCAGCATGTGGGTCGTCCGTACGCAAGATACCAGGCCCAAGTTTGTGAGGTGGATTCGGAATCGGCGGCGGCGCAGTCTGATCCTCCTGCACTTTAATCATGCGCCTGTCCCGTTCAGCAGCAGCCTGCGGATCGGTGATACAGATAATGCTACCAAGTTCAACGGAAAAGTCGATGAACTGACGCACATTCAAGAGACGCTCGGACTCATATGTGTCTAGAATGGCATCAGACGCCTTTTCGGAAAGCACCAGGTCCAGTTTCCACGCCAGATTTATGGCATCTCGCAATCCCGAACACATGCCCTGGCCAGCAAATGGCGGCATAAGGTGGGCAGCATCTCCTGCCAGCAACAGCCGTCCCTGCCGCCACGAGTCTGCCCAGCGAGCAGAAAACCGATACACCACATGCCGCTCAAGCGTGGCATTGTCTGGCGTTATTCCCCATGGCTCAAGCAACCGCCACGCGGTTTCGGCAGTGTTCAGTTCCTCGATGCTCTCTCCAGGCAGTCGCATGAACTCCCACCGCCGGCGACCAGGGCCGCCTCCAACAATCGTGGTTGGGCGCACCGGATCACATAACTGCCAGTTCATTGGTTTCCACTCTCGTCGCTCATGTGGAATCACATCCAGAATGAGCCAGTCGAAGGCGAAGCCCAGATCAGTAACTTCCGTGTCCATATGTTGACGCACCCTACTGTTCGCACCGTCGGCACCAATGAGGTAACGTGCTCGCACGGTTTTTTTGGTCTTCCCTACTACCCACTCGTCAGCTTGCCCAACATGCCCCTGTGCTGCCGTCACTTCGACAGAGTTGTTCTGCTCCGCAATCTCCTGTACCTCCCAGCCCTGATTCACCTCGACCGTCGGCAGCGACTTCAGCCTCTCGTCGAATACTGCCTGCAATTCCGGTTGAGCGAAAAAGTTCGCGACTGGCCAGCCTGAGAGTCCTCGTACTGACCAATCCAGGCGCAGCAATGCCTCACCGTCCTTATTGCGCCACTCATAGGCGTCTGGCACCGGCTCAGCTACTTTCAGCACCTGGTCGGTCACTCCTGCCAGTTGGAAGATGCGGGCAATCTCGTCGTCGTAATGCACTGCTCGTGGGAGAGCATATATGTGTGGCCAGCGCTCGAAGATACTGACGCGGTGCCCCATCTGCCCCAGTAGGATCGCCGCCATTTGTCCCACAGGACCATAACCGACGATCACAGCATCGAACATTTCGTCTTGCATCGTTGCACTCCTTGTCTTGTTCGCTGCGAGAGAGAACCTCTTTAGCAGCCTGAAAATCATTGCACCCTCAAACGCGGTCAGAAACTATAATGGAGAACGTGGATCACCGAGTGGCACGCGCAGATCCAATGGAGTACCAGGTTGAAACTCACCAGCATAGGCACGCTGATGGATATCTGCAAATGAGGCTCCTGCTTTACGAGCTTCAACCATTTGATCAGGATTGATAGGCATGCCAATAGGATTAGCAGCGAACTGTGGCGAAGTTCGCATCCACTCGCTCGACTCATCCCAATTCCCAAAGTTATCAACCTGTAGTTCTACACTGTTCCCATCGGGGTCGACGTAGTAGAACGAGGTGGTCATGCCGTGATCCAGGCAGGCATGTGGCTCAATGCCCAGCCCCTTCAGACGCACATAGGTATTCAGCAGGTCATCAATCGTGGCATATTCGAAGGCACTATGATGCATACCTGTGTGCATGATCTTATCTGGATCCTCGCTCAACTGTGGCGAGGTGAGGAGCGCGAGACGGTGATTGGCCGCATCATTGGTAAGCCAGGCCCCACCTGAAAACTGGTAGGCCGGCTTCATACTTACCACAATAGCGTACCAGTCAATCATTTCCTGGAGATGCCTGGTCTTCAAATTAATGTGATGCAAAACGGGTCCCTTGATGGCAGTGCTCTCAGATACTTCTGACATACATCTTCTCCTTTTTTCCCTATCTTCTCAGACTTCCTTGACATACGCGACTTCATAGATCCCCACATTGGTCATGGCTGGCGCTGAATCAATGTGTGCCTTGCCTTCGGGACTCTGGGCCATCGCCTCGAAAGAGGCACGGTCCTTCCATTGAATATACTCTGCGATCCTGGTTCTATCAAGACTTTTGTGAATGCTGCAGGAAACGAAGCCCGGCCTCTTACTATGGTCATCCGCAACCTCAACGAGATGTTCAAAGAGTTGTTGTTGATTCTCAGGTGTGGTTGGCCAAATAACAATCGCCGTAAAAACGTTGTTGCTTTGTGTAATAGTTGCCATGCATTCCTCCTGGTACTCCTTCCCTCTTGTTAAAAACACTTTCCCAATGGGCGACCTTCCATCTGATAACGTTGCACTTCCACCACCTGCTCGCTGAGAAAGGGACGCTCAACAAGAGGCTGTATACGCCTTTCGGCACGAAAGTAGTTGGCTTCCCTACTATCCTTCAGTTCCACTCAACTTCCAGCTTTTTTACACCGCGGAACATCAAATTGGGGACATGAGCGATGGTCTGATCGGCTTTCAGGCGCAAGCCGGGCAGGCGTTGGCTTAACCGTTCTAAGGCGATGCGTGTTTCCAAGCGTGCCAGAGCCGCTCCAATACAAAAATGAATGCCATGTCCGAATGCCACGTGCTGCATTGGGGCTCGGTGAAGATCAAATTCTTCCGCATTGGGAAACTGGGTTTCGTCGTGGTTGGCCGATCCATAGACAAGCAGGAGGAGTGCTCCTTGAGGTATCTTTACGCCGCCAACCGCTACCTCTTGTAAAGCCGTGCGGTAAAACGCATAGCCGGAACCATCGAAGCGGAGCACTTCTTCTACCACATCGGGAATGCGCTCAGGTTGAGTATTCAACATCTGCCAGCTACCCGGGCGACTCAGGAGAGTGTACACTGCGGTACTGATTAAGCTAGATGTCGTCTCATGGCCTGCCATAAGCGTTCCTGACAGCGCGCCAACCATTTCCACAAGGTTCAAATGGTGTTTTTGCTCCTGAGCCGCTAACATAACACTGATCACATCGTCTCCTGGTGCTTTCTGGCGCACCTCGATCAGTTCGGCTATATATTTTTGCAGGGCGACAAAATGCTGAGCACATTCAATCTGCCTTTGGGGAGGCATCGGCGTAGAGATCAACGCTTGCATATCGACACTCCACCGTTTCGCATCGGCCAGGCGCGAACGAGGAACACCATACATGAGCAGGATAACCTCTAACGGAAACAGGTAGGAAAACGCTGCCACAAGATCGGCGTGTCCATCCCTGGAGAAATCATCCAGCAGTTTGTCCGCCACATCGTATATCACGGTTTCCATTTTTTTGATACGTCCCGGCAAAAATGCCTGGTAGATTGACCAGCGCAAACGGGTATGTTCAGCGCCATCAGCCGAGATCATATGTGGGGTGAAACCATAGCCAGTGCTTAGTACATGAAACACCTCTGGGGTAAACTCTACAAGCGGGCGTAGCGTATCTTTTGAGGAAAATATCTCTGGTTGGAGTAAAATGGAGCGGATATCGTCGTAGCGTGTAATCACCCATGCTCCTATTTCCTCGCTAAAAAAGACTGGCTGCTCACGTCTTGCGCGCGCAAAGAATGAATACGGGTCTTCCAATTGCGAAGGATCGAAGGGATGGTACTCTTTTTCAAAGGACAACTGGCCAGCGTGTTCTGGACAACCATAGGTCTGCTCATCCATGTGTCTGTTCCTACCTCTCTGATAAATCTGGCAATAGAGCATATTCCTCAACGATGATGAAGAGAGACGAAGCGAGCTTGTCTCGTGTAACCCATTCTTTGGGTCCATCTCTGACTCTCTGAGAGTCTTTTCCATGGAAAGGAAAGGTATCGAGCGAACTTTAGGAGAACATCATGGTCTTATGCAAATGTCAAAAGCACTTTCCCAAATGGGCGGCCTTCCACCTGGTAACGTTGTGCCTCCACCACCTGCTCAATGGGAAAGGTACGGTCAACAAGAGGCTTGATGCGCCCTTCTCTCCAGAGATTGAAGTACTGAGTAAAGACCTCGTTCGCTCTCTCTGGTGAAGTGAGCGCTGTATTCTGTGCAATAATGCTAAGGGATCTGGTTAACATACGAGTGATATCAACCTGCGTCTTATTTCCTGCTGAATTTCCCACGAGGACAATTCTCCCTCTCATCTTCAGCGATTCCAGCCCTTGAGACATAATCTCTCCCCCCAGGCCATCAATTATCAGGTCTACTCCTTCATTGTTCGTAAGGCGCGCAATACCATCGCGTACCGACTCCTGGGTTAAGTCAATCACATCGGTATAATCCAGTTCGCGTGCGACCTGTGCTTTGGCACTCGATCCTGCTGTCGTAATCACACGCGACGCACCCAATACTTTCCCCAACTGAATGACCGCATTGCCAACACTACTTCCAACCCCAGGTGCGAAGACGACCTGCCCTGGCTGGAACTTTCCATTATCCATTAATGCCAGATACGCTGTCGAGTAGGCTGTACGGAGGGCGGTTGCTTCTAAAGCACTGGCACCTTCTGGCAAAGGCATCACCGATGACCTCGGAGCCAGAACATACTCCTGCCATGTTCCACCACGTGGAAGAGCATAGTCTTGCTTAAACATGACGGCTGTCCCCATCAGTAGATCGCTGCCCTCGCTGGCGATGACACCTGCTCCTTCATTCCCCAGGATCATCGGTAGATTTCTCGCCCAGGGAATAAAGCCCAAACGTTTGTGATGGTCCAGGGGATTGATCGCTGCTGCCGTCATTTTCACGACCACCTGCCCCGTTTCAGGGATTGGTTGTGGCAGTTCCACCAATTGTAACTGGTCGTAGCTACCAAAAGAAGAAATCTGAACAGCTTTCATGACCCTATACCTCCCCGATTACTAAGCCGTGCGCATGTTGCATGCGAAAGTGTTCAGGAAGGTCGATGGGAAGTCGTTCCCAGTGTTCTCCCTGGTCGGTGGAACGATACACCCCTCGTCCAGAGGCGGCATAAAAGGTACCCGGTTCCTCCTCGCGCGTAGTGAGGAATTGGATAATGGTTCCTTTGGACTCAGGAAGTCCAGCACTCACGAGCCGCCAGGGGGAGTTCCCTGTGCGTTTGTAGATGCAGGACTCGGCCCAGTCGGCAAAATGGGCGTGTTGCGGTCCACGGGCACCTGACAAGAGAATCGTTTCGGGATCAGCTGGGTCAACGGCAACACTCCAGAAGTAGAAGTGTTCTAAGCCCTCCGTCTGCGTTTCCCAGGTCATGCCCCCATCATGGGTTTCGGCATACCCTCCATAGGTGAGAACGAGATAGGGGCGCCCTTGCTCATCGATGTGCTTGGAGTGAGCAGGAGTTCCAGAGCCACCTGTCTCGTAGACCCGTCCAGGGGCACGTTTGTGAGAGGCAAGGGAATGTCCATCGATCTGTGCTTCTATTTTGTGATCTTCCCAGGTCACGCCATAATCGCGACTGACCATGACGCCTCCCTGTTCAATGGCAACAAAGAGGCGGGCGGGATCAACCGGATCGGGTTCAATCCAGCGGACATGGTGCGTATGGGGACGTGGAGGAAAGCTCCAGGGAAGCGTGGTGCGAGACGGAACATCTTGGAGCGAGGTCCGCTCGACCCACGTGTCACCGCCGTCTTCTGAGCGGAAAAGCGCGCTTGGCTCCGTTCCTGCCCAGACAACTCCATAGATGCCAACTTGCTCAACAGAACTCACCGCAACGGCTGCTACCTCTACAGAGCGAATTCCTGCCCCTACAGGTTTCCACGACTTGCCAGCATCGTTGCTCCGCCATAAACCCTGCCCCATCGTCGCGCAATACAGACGTGCTGGATGAAAGGGATCGGCGGCGAGAGCGTGTGCAGGTACAGCATCCAACGTCGTTTCCAGTTTCCAACTTCCAGGCTGCTCTGTAGCCAGCAACACGGCATCTTCCAGCGCAAGAGTAAGTGTTTTCATACCTGATCTCCTTTGTCAGGGCTTGCAAAGAGTACGGAAACAGTGTAATCTTTTTCTGACATACGATATATTCATATCGAATATCAAGAATGATACCATCGACTTTTCTTTTTGTCAAGCTTTTCATTCTGAAGAGTTTCACTAAAATCTCTTCTCACGAAGTTGGCTGCGAGCCTTTTTAGGTGGAAAGAAAAACTTGACAAACAGGAAAGTCGATGGTAATATTCCTGATATTCGATATGTGTATATCACATTTCAGAAATAGAGGGGTTGGAGGGGAAGGAGTATGTTGGGGGTACAAAGAGTGTGAAACCCTCTCGGATGAGTAATACAGCAAGAGGTGAGGTATGAATAACTATCCTGAACTCGGCTGGGGACAAAGCAATGTGGAAGTCCATCTGCGTTTTATGAGCGGGTGGGGAAACGATAACCTCACAAGTGCATGCGGTTGGATAGCCACCGGAATGCATTGGCGGACAGCAAAGCCCTCGACCTTTTCAATCCATACCGGGCGCGGCTATTTTGATAACATGAACGCTCTCATTGATGGCTCCGTCGATGTCGTCGTCACAACACCTACCGTCACGGCAGCGATGGCTTTTCAAGGGCACGGACCATATACACATGCGCATTCCAACCTTCGTGCGATTGCAGCACTTCCCCACCGGGATCGCTTACTCTTTGCTATTGATGCAGACGTGGCTGATCGCTATGGACTGGTGACATTTGCAGACATAGTTGCGAAGCGTCCGCCGCTACGAATCGCAACAGGGTACAACGATGGTATCAATGTCATCGGGTATGCTGTAGACAAAGTGCTCAAGGCCTACGGGACAACATGGGAGGCTCTCGAGCAATGGGGCGGTCGCTGGTTTGTCACTGATACCCCTTTTCCAGCACTGACATGGTTCGCCACCGGAGCTGTTGATGCCCTCTTTCATGAGGCAATGATGATCTGGCCACGTTTTTTGAACGACAAGGCAGTGCGCTACTTATCGCTTGATCCTACAGTCCTGGAAACCCTGCGTCAACAACACGGATATAGACGAGCAGACCTGCAACCAGGAGACCTGCCAGGTGTAGAACAACGTCTTCCCACCGTGGATTTCAGTCAATGGGTGATCATCGTGCGCGATGATTTACCAGAGGAGGTTGCCTATCTTATGGCACAAGTCATTGTCGAGGATCGCGCTGACTTTGAAGCACGCTACCATCACCTTCCTGTTCAGGCAAGTCCGCTCTATTATCCGATGAGACCCGAAGATATGTGCCGAGTCGAGCCCATTTCGTTGCATCCGGGAGCTATGCGCTACTACCGTGAACGTGGCTTTTTGGCAGAAGCGTAAGCCGTCAATAGAGAAAGGACGATTCAATGTTCGCTCGACTTGATCATATTCAACTCTTGAGTCCAGCACCCCAACGGCTGGCCCATTTTTACCAGGACGTGCTGGGGATGGATGCCGAGCAAATTGAGGCCGGAGCCTGGCTCTGTCAGGGTCCCCAACGACGCTTGCTCATTGGAGGAAAGGGGTCGCGCGTGCTGGGTTTTGGGGCCTTTGGATGTACCAACAGCGACGACCTTGCTATGTTACGGGCTAGACTTCTGAAGCAAGGAGTTTCTCTCGCCCCAGCACCAAGTCCCCTGTTCACAGACGAGGCCTTTTCTTTCTCCGATCCTGATGGAAATTGTATCGTCTTTGGGGTTGCCGGGCATCCCAAGCCGGACGATGACACCCTGAAAGAGAGACCTCTCACCGCACGACTTCAGCACCTCACGATTGGCAGTCGAAATGCTGGCTCACTCATGCATTTCTACCGCGATACCGTCGGATTCGTGATTTCTGACACGATGCGTGACGAGACAGAGGTGAGTGCCTGCTGGTTACGGACTCCAAACGACACTGAACACCATTCCTTTGCCATCTTTCGTGCCGAACAGGACGAGCTTGATCATTACTCCTATGAGTTGAATGACTGGACGGGTATTCGTGATTGGGCCGATCATTTCGCCAGGAAGGGCTTCAAGCTCTTCTGGGGCCCAGGCCGTCACGGTCCAGGCAACAATCTCTTCATCTTTGTGCTTGATCCCGATGGCAACAAGATTGAACTCTCCGCCGAGTTAGAGACGATGGACAAGGACCGGGCAGCAGGGAGCTGGCGACACGAGCCAGATACCCTTAATCTATGGGGACCGTCATTCATGCGGAGTTAAGTGCTCACAAGGAGAGAACGATGAGGCTCATCACCTTTGTCTACCAGGGAAAGCAGAGTTACGGCATCGTACTTCACAACGATGCCATTCTTGATCTCGGACCGCGTTTGGGGGACCGCGCACCAGATGTGCGTGCCGCTTTGACGAAGAACCTCTTGCCAGAGATTGCCTCTCTTGCGTCTCAGGCTCAAGCAGACATTGCGCTAAGCGAGGTCACATTGCTGCCAGTGATCCCTAATCCTGCAAAGATTTTTTGTATTGGGCTGAACTACGACGACCATAGGCGCGAGGCCGAACGTGCGGAAACGCGCTATCCAACCATCTTTACTCGCTTTGCAGACAGTCAGACGGGCCACCTGCATCCTCTCC
>JALYTT010000401.1 GCA_030854145.1 Chloroflexota bacterium
ATGGTAAGGAAGGCAATATATGCAGCCCCTGGAGCGCCGCGAGGCGATCATTGTTCTTGATTTTGGCTCACAATATAGCCGGCTGATCGCCCGGCGGGTGCGCGAGTGTCATGTCTACAGCGAGTTGCGGCCGGCCGATACCACGCTGGCACAGCTTCAGGAGCAGGCACACCTTGACATCAAGGGCTTTATTCTTTCGGGTGGCCCCGCCAGCGTCTACGATGAACAGGCCCCCACCTGCGACCCGGCGATCCTGCACAGCGGCCTACCCGTGCTCGGCATCTGCTATGGGATGCAGCTCGTGGCGCAGCAGCTTGGCGGCCATGTCGTTCCTGCCAGCGGGCGGCGCGAATATGGTCCGGCCACCATCGAGATCGTACCCGAAGCAGCGCATGACGCGGAGACATTTCGTATCTTTGAGGGTGTTGGCCTGGATGAGCAAGAAGGGCCTTCGCAAGAGGCGCACCCGTACTCGCCGGCAGAGGCGCCCACACATATCACACTGCCCGTGTGGATGAGTCACGGGGATAGCGTGGACCGCTTGCCGGCCGGCTTCAAGGTGCTGGCGGGCAGCGAGAGCAATCCGTGCGCGGCCATCTCCAGCCCGCAGGGCATCATCGGGCTGCAATTCCATCCCGAGGTCACACATACGCCGCAGGGCAAGGCCATCATCCGCAACTTCCTCTTCCGCGTCTGCGGCTGCGTGCCGGGCTGGACCCCCGCCTCCATGATCGACGAGGCGGTTGAGCAGATTCGTCAGCGCGTGGGTCGCGAACGTGTGCTCTGCGCGCTATCAGGCGGTGTGGACTCGGCGGTGGCGGCGCTGCTCGTCTACCGGGCCATCGGCAGCCAGCTTACCTGCGTCTTCGTGGATACCGGCTGCATGCGCGCCGGCGAACGCGAGCAGGTTGTCACAACCTTCAGCGAACACCTGCATGTCCCGCTCATCGCCGTGGACGCGCGGCAACGCTTTCTGGCGCGCCTGGCGGACGTGATCGACCCTGAGAGGAAGCGTAAGATCATCGGCGAGGAGTTCATCCGTGTCTTCGAGGAGGAGGCCGTGCGCCTGGCGGAAGAAAGTGGCCCCATCAGCTACCTGGTCCAGGGCACACTCTACCCCGATGTCATCGAGAGCACCAGCCACGATACCGCCGCCACGGCAACGCGCATCAAGACGCACCACAACGTCGGCGGCCTGCCGGAGGAGATGACGCTGCGCCTGGTGGAGCCGCTGCGCATGCTCTTCAAAGACGAGGTGCGCGAGATCGGACAGGCCCTTGGTCTGCCGGAAGAGTGGGTCTGGCGCCATCCCTTCCCCGGACCCGGCCTGGCCATCCGCATCATCGGCGCCGTCAGCGAGGAGCGCCTGGAGACCCTGCGCGCCGCCGACGCCATCGTGATCGACGAACTGCGCCGCGCCGGCGTCTATCGCGAGATCGGGCAGGCCTTCGCCGTGCTGACCCCCATCCAGAGCGTCGGCGTCATGGGCGATGGTCGCACCTACGCCAATGTCGTGGCCCTGCGTGCCGTCACTACCGACGATTTCATGACCGCCGACTGGACACGCCTGCCCTACGATCTGCTGGCGCGCATCTCCAACCGTATCGTGAACGAGGTGCCAGCCGTCAATCGCGTGGTGTACGATATCACCTCCAAGCCGCCGGCGACGATTGAGTGGGAGTGAGCCTTGTAACAGAATATGCAGTGAGAGGGACTGTAATCGTGGGAACCGATATCGCCGGCCGCATAGAATGCCGGCTGCGCTACCCCATAGACTCGAGAAAACCCTGGACATCCGCGATAGATCTCTCTTTACTCTATCATGGTAGGGACTATGATGCCTTCGGTTGTCTGTTCGGCATTAGAAACTATGCTCATTTTCGACCAGTAGCCGCTGAACGAGGCTTACCTGCCGATGTCTCCAGGGAAGTCAAAGAGGATGCTGAAAGCTACGGCGAGGGTGGCTCCGGGCATAGCTGGATTAGCTGGGCCGAGATCAAGGCTATCGATTGGGAGGAAGAGACGGAGGAGACAGATAGTCGTATCCATGAGTACAGGCGCGCGGAAGACGGCAGCCTGGTCTATGAAGGGAAATCCTCCCTGGATCCTACCTTCGCGAAACATGTCTCCTATAGTTTGCGAGCGCCTCATAGCTGGCCGGAAGGGCAGGAGTGGGAGATTGAAGGGAAGATCTACCGTGCGGAGAAGCTGAAGCGCAAAGACACACGCGAGGGCTGGGACTCCCTGTTCACCGTGATGGAATTGCTAGCTGCCTACTATGAGGATGATGGCGTGCGTCTGGTGGTCTGGTTCTATTGATCTGGCACAGGAGTGATGAGATGCGTGAATTTGAGATCCTGGCGCGCGGCTGCTATCAGCCCGCGCAGCTCGTGATCGCCTACGATCCGGCGCTGACCATGGCGAGTACGCCGGCTATCGATGAGTGGCTGGACGCGCTGTGGCAACGAAAGCTTGTGCGGGCACGCGAGAGGGGTATCCGGCTGTTCGACGCACCTGTGTACCGGCTGAGCAGCGTCGAGGTGCGCCCTGATGGCACGCTGCACCTCCTGCTGGGCAATACCACCTACAAGGAATATGTCACGACGCGGGACCCGGAGTTCGCCACGGGGCGCGAGCGTCACGAGATGGGAAATCCGCTCTCCACCTGCTCGGTTATCGAAACGAGCGATGGCTGCATCCTGCTCGACAAGCGGCAAGATGTCGATGTCTACGAGGGACGCTACCACACCATCGGCGGCGCCTTCGAGCGCGGGCGCGACACCACAGAGGCGCTCCCTGATCCATTCAAGGCCATCAGGCGCGAGATCCGCGAGGAGACCGGCGTGCAGGAGGACGACATCGCCGCGCAATACTGCCTGGGCGCCGTTTACGATCTCCTCACACCCCATTCCGAGTTATGCTTCCTCACGCGACTGCACATCCCGCTGAGCACCGTGCATACACGCACCCCCGAAGATGACGAGATCAAGCAGTTACACACCCTGGCCGTCACGGCCGAGAGCCTGCGCGCCTTCATCCTTGAGCACCACGGCGCCATCTCCGCGACCGGCGAGCCGAATCTGCTGCTGTATGGTGGACTGAAGTTTGGGGAGGCGTGGTTTGAGGAGATAATGCACGACATTGCCCAATAAGAACCCGGCTATTGTACCCGTCAGCGATCAATCGCCTTTGGAACACAATAGCCGGGCCACTACAGAATCGTGGTTAGTAGAGCGGTACTAGAAACTGCCGCCGCCACCTCCACCACTATCTCCGCCACCACCAAAGCCACCGCCGCCACCGCCACCGAAATCACCGCCGCCGCCGCCGCCACCAAAGTCTCCTCCACCGCCACCACCGAAATCACCGCCGCCGCCACCTCCGAAGTCTCCGCCTCCAACGTTACCGCCTTGATTTTGCTCACCCTGGTGTTTGCCCAACTCGTAGCCCACCAGTCCGCCTGCCGCAGCGCCTAAGCCTCCTGCTGCCAGAGGATTCATGCCACCCCCACCCTGGTTATAGCCACCTGGACCATAGTAGTTTTGCGGATAGGGCTGCTGGTAAGGGGCACCCATACCCATGCCTCCGGGAGCCATCCGGCGACCCATGCCACCCCTGCGGCGCATCACACCAAAGATTACTGCCCCGATGATCAGAATGAGCAGTCCGACACAACAGAGCGTCGTCAGCCCGCCGGAGAGCAGGCCTCCACCTGATGACACTGGATTACTGCCCACCGGGCTATTCCCGCCTGAAGAATTCCCTCGTGACGAGAGCGCACTCCCCAGCGACTGGATAGCCGCGACAGTCGCGCCTGTGTAATCGCCATTGTTATAGCTATTTTTGAAGGCGTTCGCCGCTGATGTGGCATCGCCACTTGATAACGGCACATTTTTTCCCCACGCCGTATAGAAGTGGTGATTCACTGTATCAATAGCCATCACAATCAGATTCGTGGAGGTCACATGGCTGGCCGATTGCTGCTGAAAAGCCGATGACGACCCCTGGAATGCATTGGTCGTATAGATGTTGAGCGAATACGATAAATTGGCTCCCTCGCTCCGCACCCTGTTCTGATCCAGCACACCTGCCTGGTCGTTAATATTGACAGTATTAGCCAGCACGCTCACTGTCGTCATGAGCATCAAGCAGCATGCGACAACCGCAGCCAGCAGGCCCTTAGACAGGTGGCGCATCGGAGGTCGTACACCTGGTCGATTCATATGTTTCTCTTCCTTCCTTTGAGCCAGAGGTAAGATCCCACCAGCGGAAAACATCTTACCAGGCTCTCTCTATTTACGTCCATACTATCCCATACGTTGTACTCATTCGTATCTACAATATTCTTACGTTCCGGCATGATTTTATGATACACCCAAATTTGTAAGAGAGATGGCTTTTTCAGGATCATGGGCGACTTTGAAAAGGTAATGACTTTTTTCTTAGAGCTATTGACACGTATGTGTATCCAGTGTAGTATATAGAACAGATATTCTATTAACGAGCCAACGCGGACAGGCGAACTAGCAAAGGGGGTTACACCGTGGGCGCCACACAGGTCAGGAGAAAGACAAAGCCAACAGCGTACGAACTTGATATCGATAGCGAAGATGATGTATACGTAACGCGTACCCCCACCAGCACACGACGCTATATGCCACCGGCGCAGCACGATACGCTTGAAGAGCCGGTGACCCAGCCGGGTCCGTTCATCCAGCGGCGCGCAAGTATGAAGCCGCATACCAGCAGTGGCACCGCGTCGAAAGCCATCACGCCACCGCCGAAGACCACGATGCAGCGCGCATCACAGCGTTTCCCATTGACAGCCCTCGTGCTGGGTATGCTGGTGATGGGCACCCTCGTCGTCGGCCTGACCTATTTCGGCTCCTGGTGGAAGATTCACCAGGATGACACGCAGTACGGTCGGCCGCGCACATACCAGGTGGATGCCGTCGTTGGACACGGCGATAGCTCGGCCAACAAGACCCACTTTATCTTTATGAACCTCAATCGCCATGTCACGATCATTGAGTTTCCAGGCGGCGATTCAACCCACCCGCATGTCTACACCGGCCCCACGCTCTTCGGCGATGGCCAGGACCTCACACCCGTGACAGGCACAATACGCGACGTGAACGGGGATGGCAAACCCGACCTGATTGTCTATATACAAGACCAACGTTTTGTGCTCATCAATACCGGCAGCACGTTCCGTCCGCTCCAACCCGGAGAACGCGTCAGCGTGTGATAGATGTCCCCGACGATTTCATATAGGAGCGCCGTTGCGTATGCGTTGGTACGAAATAGGCAGCGAGATACCGGCCTTGGAACAGGGTCCCTTGCGGGTGTCCTGTTCCAAGCCGACAGATGATGGAGTAGCAACGGATACGCTAGCCTGCGCCCCGCTATAGGGCAGGTGGGCGGAGCAACCCCTTCGCCTTCTCCAGATGTTGCTTATCGTGCTCCCAATCCTCTTTGCCGTCGTCGTCAAGCTTGATCGGCGTCTCCAGGAGCACGGTGGCATGATCGAGGCGGGCATCGGAGAGCAGCGCTTGTAGGCCTTCCAGGGGGATGATGCCCTCGCCCAGGCGTGCGTGTACATCGCGATGGCTGCCCAGGACCTTCTCGGTATCGTTCAGGTGGATCACCTTCAGGTCCGCCAGCCCGATGCTCTCGTCGAAACGTTGCAGTACGCGCAGGACACAGGCCGCGTCGGAGATATCGTGGCCCGCACCCCACAGGTGCGCCGTATCGACGCAGACACCCAGGCGTGCCCGGAACTGCGGCAGCAGGTCCAGCACCGCGCCGAGCTGCTCGAAGCTATGCCCAAGCGAGTTGCCGGCACCGACATCGTTCTCCAATAGCAGTCCTACCTCCGGCGGTGTTTCGGGCAGAATAGCGGTCAGCGCCTGGGCGATACGCGCAATCCCCGCCTCCACGCCCGATCCCCGGTGGCTCCCCGTGTGAAAAACAACATACTTCGCGCCCAGCGGCACGCCGTGCTGCAAGGTCCAGCGCAGCAGCTGGATGGACTTCTGCCAGATCACATCATCGGGCGAGGCCAGGTTAATCAGGTAGGGAGCGTGGATCGTCACCGGATCAAGCTCAAGGGTGTGCGCGGCCTGCGCGAATGCAGCATACGCCGCCGGATTGTCCGCCGGCGGTTGCCAGCCCGTGGGATTGCTGGCGAAGATCTGGATGGCGTCGCAGCCAATCTGCCGCGCAGTCTCGGCGGCCTTGATGGGCTTGGAATTAAGGGGCATGTGGCGTCCAATACGCATGGTCTCGCTATTCCTGCCCTTCCTCGTTGAGTTCGGAACCGGCCGCGGGCAGATCATGCCCGGCCTCAAACGGCTGCACCTCGCTATGCGGCAACTGCTCCAGGCTGGTCAGGCCAAACTGCTGTAAAAATTCGGGCGTGGTAGCAAACAGCGCGGGGCGGCCAACCGCCTGCGCGCGACCGACCTCGGCCACCAGGCCATGCTGTATCAGGCTCGCCAGGACGCGGTCGCTGTTCACGCCACGGATGGCCTCGATCAGCGCGCGCGTCACCGGCTGGCGGTAGGCGATCACCGCCAGCGTCTCCAGGGTCGCGGCGGTTAAGCGGGCGGTCATAGGCAGGCCCAGCAGCGCCGCGACATACGCAGCGTTCTCGGGCGCCGTCAC
>JALYTT010000402.1 GCA_030854145.1 Chloroflexota bacterium
GCCATCGCCCCTACGCAGACCGGGGCGCACAACGGATCTACCTTCACGAAATGCTTGACAAACGCGTCCCAAAGGGCTATGATACAGCCGAGGCATCTAGTAAACGCGGCGCATTCGTCTAGTGGCCTAGGACGCCGCCCTCTCAAGGCGGAGATCACGGGTTCGACTCCCGTATGCGCTACCCTGCAAGAGACAAGGACTAAACTCCTTGTCTCTTTTCCTTGCATGGCAAATTTTTGCTATAGTTATTACTACAGAGGTCGCGGCATTATTTCTCACGGTGGCCTCACCTGCCCGAAAGAGAGGCAAGAAACCTCGAAATAGAGAAGTGAAAGGAACTCCAATGTATAAGAAGTTACTTGTTGGATTGGTACTACTCAGTATGTTCACGCTGCTACTCGCAGCCTGCGGGATCGAGAAGCCCGCGTCCATCGGCGCCGGCGGCCCATCAGTGAAGATGGGTACAAACGCTTTCTTGCAGGCAAGCATTACAGTCCCGAAAGGCAAGACACTCACCCTCATTGACAGCGCGGCCGCCCCCCATATTATCCAGAATGGAAGCTGGGTCAACGGGACCGCCAAGACAACGACCGAGAGCGGCGCCCCAACCCTGAACATGAGTTTCAGCGGAAGCGACACGCAGGCAACGCCCCCCTTTACGACCGCGGGTACCTTCCATATCTACTGCACCATTCATTCAGGCATGAACTTAACGGTAATCGTACAGTAGAGGCATACTCACCAGGGGCATATTCTTGCATGTGTCCGTCCTTCAGGGCATCTGTGAGGATATGTCTCCCTATTTAATGCAGAGGTAACTGCCAGCCTATCTCTCGTCTCTCATACGAGATAGGTGCGTTATCTCCACGTTTATTGGAATGGCATAGTACTTTTATGGTAGGTCACGCAGAGGTTTTGAGAGCCTACCGCCGCAGTATGCTATACTTCTTCAAAAGTATTTGACTGATGCAGAGGGAATTTTACTCATATGCGGCTACATTTCTGGAAACAGTTGAAAATAGGTACCTGTCTTACTCTCTATATGAAATTGGGGGCAGTGTTCCTTCTCCTGAGCCTCTGTGTGTTAGTGGTCGCGTGCAGCAGCGGCAGCAGCCAGGCAGATCCAGGCAATCCAAATGCCACCGCCACCATTCAGTTCGGCGGGGGAAATTCTTCGCCCACCCCGGCTCTGCCCCCATACACCTGTGGCGCCTGGGCTACCGAGACCTCGCCTGCGCTCAACACAACCAAAACCATCAATGTCTACGCGAAATACGTGCATAATGTGGACGGCAATCCCGTGGGTGTAGGCGGTGCCAGCGCGACCGCTACGGTGCATTGGCCCGATGGTTCGGCAGATATACAGACGGTGACCACCACCAGTGATGGCCTGGCCGTCTTCTCCTTGCCCCCGAGAGCCAACGCCCTTGGGAAGCTGACACTCGTGGATGTCACCTTCAGCAAGGCAGGCCTGCAGAACTGCGCGGTGCCCCAGGCAGCGTACTTTACCTTGGTTGTAGCATCGCCAACAGCTACAGTTACCCCAAGCCCAACCAGCCCAACCGGCGTACCGACCACGACACCAACGGTTACAACACCAACGGTGACACCAACAACGCCACCGATCACCCCGACAGTCAAACCGAGGAAATCGCCAACACCGGGCCACTAATTGAAGCAAAACACTGGCAGGAAGCAGGCCGACGCCCTTTATTCAGGGGCGTCGGCCTGCTTCCTCTTTATTTCATTGCCCAATCAGGGTTACGGATGGATCTTCCTGATCTGATATTCCTGCATCGCGAAAGAGGATCTTGCTTCTTCCATACTTCAAGTGTCCTCATACAATTGGACGGTCCTCCACAGAATACGGTTCCGAAACGCTTTAGAAACGCTCCATCTGCTAAACTATCGATGAACCAACGTATTACAAATATGTCACATTTTAGCTTCTGAAGGCCAACATACCAGGAATTGCTAGCAGAAAGACTTGAATATTTCCGCCGTTATAGGCATAATTGCATTAAGGGAGATTTCTACCGGAGTAGTAGGACGTGCATTAGGTACGAAACGTTCTTTTCTGGACAAGAGAATGACGAATTTCAAGGGAGTAGACGATGACATCTCCAGATAGCACAAACTATACCGAGTACACTGACGCGCTCGCTGAAGCTGAGCCTATTACAGGAACTTTCGAAGCCTCGACCGATGCTATGATACAGCCGGCACGCTCAGGGAGGCAGCGGGCAACCCCCCGTGGGCGGCAGCAGATACATCCACGGCACACCGATCTGTTACCTCCTCTGGAGAGTGATACTACCAGCCCGAAGATCGCACGGCAGTTGGCGGTAATGCGCGAGGAGAATCACAGGCTGCGCAGTGAGCTGGCCGAGCAGCGGACAGAAGTACAACGGCTCAGCAAGCAATACACCGTCGCTCGCATGCAGACCGAGCAGGAGATCCGCGCTATTCATCGTGGACACCAGGTAGAGATCGAACAATATCAGAGCCATCTGCGCGATATGTTGGACGAGCACCGGCAATTTCAGGACACGAACCGCCAGTTGGAGCAACGCTACCAGAACCTCTATCACTCTTTCCAGAACGAAGTCGAAGAGGAGGCGCAGAAACTAGTCTCCGAAGCCGCCAGCACGGTCATCCTTAGTCCGGAGCGCACACCCGCGTTGCTACAAGGCGTGGTGAAAACGCTACAACTCCAGGTAAAGCAGGAAGGAGACTCGCAAGTATCCCAGGCGCTCTACCTGACACGCTCGGCGCATGACAAAACGCAGCGCCTGGAACAAGACCTGGCGCGGGAACGGCAGCAGGTTGCCGCTGAGCGCGAGAAGCTGATCGCTATGCAGAACAGCGTGCGCGAGCAGGCCGAGCTGCGCTATAAAACACTCCAGGCACGCCTGCGCGGGCGCTGGGTCATGGCGCTTACCCTGATGACAAGCGCGCTCTTGCTCTTGCTCCCCCTACTCCAGTCCATCTTTTTCTACTCGTTCAAGTTCTCGCTCCAGGTCTCGATGTTCACGCCCATTGTGCTGTGTATCGCTATAGCCGCCATATTCGCGCGCCTGCGCTCAACCGTGGGACCCTACTACTCAAGCGCGCCACGAAAGGTACCAGCAACAACGAAGCCGGAGCAGAAAAAGCCACAATCGAAGGCATAGCGTTTCCTCGGGATGGAGGGAGTATCCCTCTACTTGCGGAAGTTGAGCAGTGTACGCACAATCCGGCGATTGCTGATGGCCTGACTGCCTTGCAGGTAGGCCTCAGCTGCCACCTGCTGGACTCCGGTGCTCATGGTAGGATAGGCGTGGATCGTCCCAAAGATGTCGTTCAACGTGAGCTTATGCTGCATCGCCAGGGCCAGCTCGCCCAGCAGCTCGCCCGCGCGCACGCCAACCAGGTGTACACCCACAATCTCATCCTTCTTACCCGCCAGCACCAGCTTCATAAAGCCGGCGGTCTCTCCCTCTGTCTGCGCCCGGTCGATATCCGCCCAGGGGAGCTTCACAATGCGCACCAACTTGTGCTGCTTACGCGCTTCATCCGGTGTCAGGCCTATGCGCGCGGCCTCGGGATCGCTAAAGGTACACCACGGCACAACACGGTAATCCACCTTCTTCCGACCCAGCGGCACCAGGGCGTTGCGTACTGCGATCTTTGCCTGGTACGTTGCGACATGCGTAAAGAGATAGCCACCGGTGACATCGCCTATGGCGAACACATCCGAGGCCGATGTCTGGAGATATGCATTCACTTTGATGCCATGGGCATCGTATACAATACCAGCAGCTTCCAGGTCCAGCCCCTCAACATTCGGCTGGCGGCCCAGAGCGATCACTATCTCATCGGCTTCGAAGCTTACAAGCTGCTCCCCCTGCCTGGCAGTGACTACTTTCTTGCTCCCGTTGCGATTGGCCTTGACGAAGCGCGCGCCGGTGACAATAGTCACACCCTCGCAGGTCAGCACCCCGGCCACGGCAGTCGATACCTCCGGGTCCTCCCGTGGCAGAATACGCTCTGGCCCCTGAATGAGAGTGACAGTCGTACCCAGGCGCGCAAAGGCCTGGCCCAGTTCTACGCCGATAGGACCACCGCCCACGATGATGATCGACGCGGGCAGGTGCGTAAGGTCAAACACATCCATATTCGTCATAAAGCCGGTCTCGTGCAGCCCTTCCACCTGTGGAATGGCCGGGTGCGAGCCTGTGGCGATCACGGTAGTGCGGCTCGTGATATCCTCGTCATCCAGGCGCACCACCCGCGGTGATGCGAATGTTACCTCTCCGAACCTGACCGTCACATGCTCCGTATAGACCTTTTCCGCCTCCGATACGCGGCTGATGACATCTTGCACATAGCGAGATACCTGCGCCATATCCACCTGCAAATCGGCAGGCACTAGTCCCAGTTTCGCAACACCCTTCGCCTGGTGGACCATGCGCGCGACATGGATCAAGCTCTTGCTGGGCACGCAGCCGTATCTCAGGCAATCGCCGCCGAGGCTCTCCTTATCCACGAGCAAGACGCTCGCTCCCAGAGAGGCCGCGATGCGCGCGGCCGTCAGACCGCCAGAGCCTCCACCGATGATCGTCATATCGTAACGCGCCATGATCTTCTCCTGCACAGTCGTATCGTTGGCCAATCACTATTGACCAGGTAATTCCCTCATTTTCGTAGCTGCGTGATGTATCACGTGGGGGTGGCTAGCTTTATACGTCGTTTCCCCGCGTGATGTATCACGCAGCTACGAAAATGAGGGAACTTTTGCATTACCCTGCGTTTGTGGGCATGTTCACGAGCAGTATATAACAAAGCAAAGATAGAAGACCAATTTTATTGGCTAGCAGGATCCACCAACCCATCCTGATCCGGCCTGTATCCCTTCCCATACTATTTCTGATACAATACATGGAGCATAGACTTCGCGCGATCGCCATGATCTCTTCCATAGCAAGTAGGCACTGCATCGATACATCTGATGAGGAGAAGTTACATGACACAATCCAACCAGGCGCAAACGCCGCCCGTACGTAAGCTCGCGCACCACACCATCTGGCAGGACGGCCAGCAGCCAGAGCCATGCATTGTGGTGATCTTTGGCGCCACAGGCGACCTTACCCAGCGCAAGCTGCTGCCGACGCTGGCCCATCTCTGGCACGATCATCCCCTCCCCGAAGGCTTCCTGGTGGTAGCCTTCGCGCGTCGTCCGCTGAACGACGAGCAGTGGCGCAAGATGGTCGTTGACTCGGTCAATACGTTCATGCCCGAAGACGACAAGCTGGATAGCGCAGCTCAGCAGGCCTTCGCGCAACGCACATTCTACTGCCAGTCCGACTTCAACGATCGCGCGGGCTTCGAGAAACTCTCCGATCTCCTTGATGCGCTCGACAAGCGGTATGACACCAGGGGGAACCGCATTTTCTACATGGCCACACCGCCCGATACCGATTCCGAAATTATCTATCACCTCGGCGGGTCCGGCCTGGCACGTCCGGCCCATCCCAACGGGGACGACGAATCGTGGACGCGCATTATCATCGAGAAACCGTTCGGACACGACCTGGCATCGGCCCAGAGGCTCAATCGCGAGGCGGCCCGCGTCTTCCACGAAAACCAGATATTCCGCATCGATCATTACATGGGCAAGGAGACGGTGCAAAACATTTTGGCGCTGCGTTTCGCCAACGGCATCTTTGAGCCGCTCTGGAATCAGAAATACATCGATCATGTGCAGATCATCGTAGCCGAGAGCCTGGGTATCGGCACGCGCGCGGAATTCTATGAAGGGGCAGGCGCCATTCGCGATATCGTGCAGAACCATATCATGCAGGTGCTCTGCCTCACGGCTATGGAGCCGCCCGTGGCCTTCGATGCCGATGCCATCCGCGATGAGAAAGTCAAAGTCCTGCGAGCGGTGCCGGCGCTCACGCCCGAAGAGGTCGCGAAGCGCACGGTGCGTGGGCAGTACACAGCGGGCACGGTTGATGGTCAGCAGGTAGTCGGCTACAAAGAAGAGAAGAATGTCAACCCCAATTCAACCACCGAGACCTATGTCGCGCTCAAGCTGTTTATTGAGAACTGGCGCTGGGCAGACGTGCCTTTCTACATTCGCACCGGCAAGCATTTGCCCGCACGCAGCACAGAGGTGACAGTGCAGTTCAAGCGCGTGCCGCACCAGCTTTATAAACCCAATGAGACGACAGGCTTGCAGCCGAACCGCCTGACGTTGCGTATCCAGCCCAACGAGGGCATCTCGCTCAAATTCGGTGCCAAAGTACCCGGCGCGGCGCGTCACCTGAGTTCGGTCGATATGGACTTCTCGTATGCGACGGCCTTCGGCATCGAGTCGCCCGATGCCTACGAGCGCCTGCTCGCAGACTGCATGATAGGCGATTCAACGCTCTTCATTCGCCGCGACGAGATCGAGATGGCCTGGCGCATCGTCGATAGCATCACCAGCGCCTGGAAGGACATGCCCGCCGACACAGTACACCCCTATCCGGCCGGATCATGGGGACCTGAGGAGGCCAACACGCTCATCGAGCAGGATGGGCGCGAATGGGACAATCCCTGATCTCTGGGCAGAAAGGGAAGGAGACACGCATGGGGAAGGGGCGCGGTTTACAAGCCTGCGCGGGCTTGTAAAC
>JALYTT010000033.1 GCA_030854145.1 Chloroflexota bacterium
GGCTTGCCTCGCCGTCCCTGGGGTTTCAGGACGGCGAGGCAAGCCACGCGCTACGGGTGAGGCAAGCCGTCGCCCCTACGTGTACGCGGAATGGGTATCCTTTTCAGCGTACGTTAACGCGTATGGGGCAAGACCTGCGTCCGTGTGACGGCGCTTGGAATATACTATCAGGAGGGTTTGTAATCTATGAAACTTTTCCTCTCCACCGATTTTGAGGGTACCAGCGGGATCGTCGCGTGGGAGCAGATCATCGAGGGCAATCCCGAATACGAACAGGGGCGGCTGCTGCTCACCGCCGAAGTCAATGCAGTCATCGCCGGAGCGCTCGCTGCCGGGGCCACCGAGTTTGTGGTGAACGACGCCCATCATGCCATGCGCAACCTGCACCCGCAGGATCTGGATGGACACGCGACCTTGATTACCGGCAGGCACAAGCCGCTGTATATGATGGAGGGTCTGGATGGCAGCTTCGATGGCGCGTGTTTCGTCAGCTATCACGGCTCCATTGGCGCGGAGCACGCGATCCTCTCGCACACGTACAATCCGGGCGCCATCTGGGAGGTGCGCATCAACGGCGAGATCGTGGGCGAGTCCGGCATCAACGCGCTGGTGGCGGCTCACTACGGGGTGCCACTTATCTTTGTGAGCGGAGACGAGGCGACCGCGCGCGAGGTACAGAGCTTCGCGCCGGATGCCGAGAAGGTCGTGGTCAAGCACTCCCTGGGACGTTTCGCGGCGGCACACATCCACCCGGAGGTCGCGCGTGATATGTTGCGCGAAGGCGCCACACGGGCCGTGCGCAACCTCAATGGGATGCAGCCTCCGCAGTTCGTGTCACCTGTGTCCCTGGAGGTCACCTTCCTCGTCGCCGACATGGCGGAGATGGCGCTGTGGGTGCGCGGCGTTGAGCGTGCAGGCCCACGCAGCGTCAAGCTTGCCAACGACAACCTGCTCGATCTCTATCGTATGTTTGTCACCGTGGTGACGCTGACGCGCGCGCTGGTCGATCGCTGATTTATTAAGAGGGTGAGCGTGTCCGCGTAGGGACCGTATTATCAGGAGGAGATGAGCATGGCTGAAGCCACCTATCGATATTGCCCTTCTTGCGCCGCGTCTCTCGTTGAAAAGCAGGTTGGTCAGGTCATGCACTCCGTGTGTCCGGCCTGCGGGTTTATCCTGTTCCTGGAACCCAAGCTGGTAACCGTGGTGGTGGTGCAGCACAATGGCCGGATCTTGCTTGGCAGGCGCAACATCGAGCCAGGTATGGGCCAGTGGAGCTTCTTCGGCGGCTACGTGGATCGGGGCGAGCAGGTAGAGGCGGCCGCGTTACGCGAGGTCAAGGAAGAGACAAACCTGGATGTGAGGCTCGACGGCTTGATTGGCCTGTACAGTGCAGCCGGCCGCCCACACGTGCTCGTGGCATACCGGGCCAGCGTACTCAACAACGACATAAGCGCCCTGGCCCTCCAGCCAGAAGAGGTAAGCGAGCTGGCCTTCTTTGCCCCGGATGAGATGCCCGAGCTGGCCTTCCCGTTCGACGCGCAAATCTTGCATGATGGGCTGGGTGAAATATAAGGGCGCCCCTGGCGGCATCGCCTCCTCTTACGTAGGGACGCGATTTATCGCGTCCGTCGCAATTTATTGCGCGAATCCGTTGCAGCGAATAGATAAGCAAGATACCCCATATGCGCGATAAATTATGGCGGACGCAATGTATCGCGTCTCTACGAGGGCGTGTTATCCTGCGAGGAGAGATCTTCTTCCTTGATATTCACCCGGTACTGCGGCGACTCTTCGATACGCTCAAAAACGTCGGCCAGCTTGCCCAGGCGCTGTTCGAGTTCGCTTGATTGTTCGTGCAGTGAGCGCAGGCTGCTGGCAAGTTCATGGAATTGGCCATTCAGCCGGGCAAACTGCTGCGCATCGCTGGGCGGCGCCGCCGCGCGCGGGACGACAGAATAGTTCTGCTTCAGCGAAGCTAGTGTTTCCGAAGCAGGTGTTTCCACGGCACTGGCCTGTGGCGCCGGTCCTTTGCTGGGACGGGCCTCTACGGTGCGCACGGGAGCTGCCGCTTTCGTGCGTGGTTCGTTGACGATCAGCAGAACCACACCGATAATCGCGGCTATGCCGACAAGCATAAGCCCGCCTAAGATGAGTATATTCACCGAAAGCTCCTTTGTGTCATTGGGTAGAGCGCTGGCCGTCATGTCTGGGACCGGCAGCTCTACCCGCCTGACGTGCTTCAGACTAGTGGAGGTGGATGCTGACCTCAACGCTCATACCCGGCATGAGCAACTTCCCGCTGCCATCAAGGGTGATCACGACGGGGATACGCTGTCCAACCTTGGTAAAGTTCCCGCTGGCGTTATCCTGCGTCGGCAGCAAGGAGAACTGGCCGGCCGCGGCTGGCACGATCTGCTGGACATGGCCTGAGAATTTGGTGTCTTTGTACGCGTCGACGGTGATGTCAACGGGCTGCCCGCGCTGGATGTTGTTGACGGCACTCTCATCGACATAGGCGGTTACATTGAGGTGGCTGAGATCGGTCACCTGCAGGATGGGCAGGCCAGGCGCGACAGCCTGGTTGGCGACGGCCGCAGCTTGTACAACGGTGCCGTCGATTGGGCTGGTCACGTCGATGGTGGCAGCTTTTGTCGGTAGACCGTTCGCGCCCACCGTAGGCGCCGTGGTCACAGTAGCAACTGTCTGCCCAGAAGAGACTCTATCGCCCACACCAACGCTCAGGGTTGTAAGCGTGCCGGCCGCCGGAGCCATCACGTTCACAAGCTGGCCGCTGATCTGCGCGTCATCGGTCTGGTAATATGTGTAGTTGTTGTAAACAAAGTAGGTGACACCGCCCGCAATAGCGAGTAATGCAACAGGAATAAGAATGGCGATTAAAAACACGCGTCGCATTGAAGAATTCTCCTTAAGATTATCAAACTGGTCAGAGGCGTTGCTCGTTCTGACCGCTATGTATTTACTATGAATGTCTAGCCTTTGAGCGCTGATACTGACTTAGCCGGCGAAAACGGCCTCCATCCGTGCCGCCTCCCCGGTATCATGAGTACCATCCAGGCCTGGCCCCGGTTCAGGAACGTGTTTCGGTCGTCGGGCCGGGCGTACAAACAGGGTGGCGATAATGGCAAAGGCGACAAACACCACCAGCAGCGTAAACGCATTCTGAATCGCCAGGTCGAAGGCCTGACCCTGGATCATGCGGATTACTATCTCAATGGCGGTATGATACGCTGTCTGTGCGTCCTGCCCGCGTGCCATCAGTCCGGCCTGGATACGCAGGATGAGCTGTCCGAATGCTGAGCCGGGCGTGACCTGCTCGGTGAGGCGCGTATAGTGGACCTGAGTCTGGGTTTGGATCACGGTTGCCAGGATGGCAATGCCAAGCGAACTGGATATCGCGCGCGCCACTGTATTGAGCGAGGAGGCCTGCGCCAGTTGCTGCGGGCGTATCTCCGATAAGCCTGCCACTGTCAGTGGCTGGATCGTGAGGCCCAGAGCCAGGCCGCGCAGAATGAGCATCGCCTGTATCCACAAGAAAGACGAATGTAGCGTGATGAACGAGAGTTGCCAACTGGCGACCCCCAGTAAGAACAGCCCTGGGATCATGATGGCTCGCACGCCCAGGCGGTCCACCAGTTGCCCGCCGATGATTACGCTGACCATCGAGGCGATGGCTTGCGGGAGCAGGAGCAGGCCAGCCTGGAAGGCGCTTTGACTGCGCAGAGTTTGCAGGTAGATCGGAAAGATGAACAGGCCACCGAAAAGGCTGAAGATGACGAAGACGCTGGCGATAATGCCCGCCCGGAAGACACCGTTCGAGAAGATGCGCAGGTCAAGTAATGGCTGTCCTCCACGCCGGGCAATCACGAGTTCGAGGACCACGAAGATGGCGAGCGAGATCAGGCCACCAAAGAGGAAGCCGAGGACGGTCGTTGATCCCCAGCCAGCGGTGCTGGACTCCGAGAGCGCGTAGAGGACAGAGGCCAGCCCGACTCCGGCAAAAAAGAAGCCGAAGAAGTCGAAGCGGGGTCGCCTCTCAGGACGATACTCGCGCAGGAGCAGCGTGGTAAGGATGATGGCGGCGATGCCAATGGGCACATTGATGAAAAAGATCAACTGCCAGCCGGCGTAGGTCACCAGGTAGCCGCCAAGTGTGGGACCGAGCGCGGGCGCCAGCAGCGCCGGGATGCCGAAGAACCCCATGGCGGTGCCACGTTCCTGCGGCGGAAATTCGCGGAACAGTAGCGTGATAGAGAGCGGGAAAAGCGCCGCGCCTCCGGCCCCTTGCAGGACGCGGAAGAGAATGAGCACAGGGAGGCTCCACGCTATCCCGCAGAGCGCCGAGCCGATAGTGAAGGCCGCCAGCGACATAATATAGAATCGCTTGATGCCAAATCTATCGGAAAAGTACGCTGCCGTCGGCGTGATCACACCCTGGGTCAGGATGTAGGCCGTGAGTACCCATTGAACGCTGTGGATATCGGCGCCAAAGGCTGTTTGTAGCCTTGGGATGGCAATGTTGACAATGGTCTGGTCTAGAATGCTCATGAACACGCCAATGATCACCACCATCGCCACAATCCACTTGTAGCTCAGTCCTCCGCTCCGCTGCCCAGCTTGAACAGTAGCTTGCATGCGGTGAGACTCCTTCCAATAAGAAAAACAATAACCCGTAGTCGGCCGCTTGCGCGCCCGTGCCTCCAGGATGATTACTATACAGGTCTATATCCGGTACCGTGAGAGGGCCACTCGTACACTGTGGCGGTGCTGTTTGCATCAGCGGAGGGATGCCACGTATGTCCCGCTCCGCGTAGAGGCTATGGCTTCGGCTCCTCTTGCCCGCCGACACTGCCTCGCCCATGCAGGCCAACGGTAACATGGGCTTCCCAGGCGGGCGAGGCAAGCCATCGCCCCTACGCGGATCAGGACTCGCGTCGTACCATGCCATACAGCAGTAGAGAGACCAGTTGATTAATCAGCTCCTCGCGTGTCAACTGTGCAAAGAGGCTAAGCCCGCGCCCAACGGCGCGCATAGCGAAGAAAGCCGCTATGATCTGCACAAACAGGCCGGGGTCAACGTCGTCGCGAAAGTAGCCTTCGTTTTGCCTTCTTTCAACATACTGGGTGACGCGTTTGCGGTCCTTGACAATCGTATCCGCGAGTATGCGCGCCGGCTCCGGGTGGGTGTAAACCAGTAAAATAGCCAGGCGCGTAAGATCGCCATGTGTCGTCGCTGTAAAGGCGTCGTAGAAGGCCTCAGCGATCCTCCGAAAAATGCTTTCATCATCCGCCAGGACACCATCTTGCATATCTTGCGCAATCTTGTCAAAAGCCGGATACAGCATGGAATGCGGGCAATAGTGCTTGACAACCGCTGAGAGCAGATCCTCCTTGTTATGAAAATGCCAGCAGAGCGTGCCACGCGTTACCCCCGCCTCGGTAGCGATCTCTTCCAGCGTTGTCGCCGAGACCCCAGAGCGCGCAAAGGTATTGAGGGCCGCTTCTAAAATGGCTGCCTGCGTATCCTGCAACGGCCTGTCATGCAGCAGTCCCCGGCTCACCAGTTCCGCGCGTAGCTCTTCTTTGCCACCCGCGAAGTGATAGTAGAAGCTCGGCCGTGAAAGGTCAGCTTTTTTGATGATCTCATCAACGGTCATTTCATCGAAAGAACGCTCTTCCAGGAGCGTGCGCGCCGCGTGAATAAGCCGCTCTTTGCCGCTGCTTTTGCCCGTGTCAGCATAATGTTCAGCCATCAATGGTGCTATCCTTACCAGCATTTCAGATTGTACTATACAGTTGCTATGATTGTAATGTATAGTCGCTCTGTTAAGTATAGTAAAGAGTGGGGGAAAAAGTCAAGAGTCTTATGGCCTGGATAGCCTATTTACTGATCTCGGTGTTAGCATCTAAACCTTCTAAGCCTTTCTGAAGAGTGTAGAAGTGTCACAACTTTAGCAATTCATGCCGAGATCAGTAAATGCTGCTGTGTGTAGGGATCATAGCTATGATGGGATGGCGGCCTGCGATCGGATCGGCGTTCCCGCATCTGGAAATTGAGATATGCCGATGCGGAAGATAAGCTCATAATTGCCTATGCTGATATGGTCGCCGTCGGCGAGCATACACCCGCTTTCGGGAACCGGCTGGCCGTTGACGAAGACGCCATTGGCGCTGCGCCGGTCGTAGACCACGTACTGTCCCTCCTGGCGCTTCAGCATGGCATGATGGCGCGAGGTGAGCGTATCCTGATCGAGCAGCACATCGCTGGAACCGGCGCGACCAAGTGTGACCTCCTCTTGCTCCACGAGGTGCTCGTACGGCTCTTCCGCGGACGGTGGACTGATGACGAGGCGTACCGGCATGAACGCTGGCATCTCCTGCTCGTAGGCCTGAGGGGCCGGAGTTGTGGGTATGCCGCCCTCGCTGTTCGGCAGTTCCACTGGTTGTGAGGGAACCGGGATCGGCACAGGTATAGGCGTGAGCGGGCCGGGAATGGGCACCGGCGCGGTCGGTGGTGGCACCGGGACCGGTTCAGGCGCGGGGGGTGGCACGGGTTCGGGTGTGGGACCAGGAACCGTCTCTGGAGCAGGCGGTGGCGTGGGAATCGGTGTGGGACCAGGGTTGGGATGAGGATCTGGCAGTGGCACAGGTTCGGGCGTGGGTACAAGCTCCGGGCCGAGCCTGTCCTCGATGGTGGCGTTCACCTGAAATGGAGCCTGGAACGAGGAATCAGCAGGTACCGCTTCGATAGACGTAAGGGCAATAAGTTCTTCTTGCGCAGCCGGCGACATTTCAACAGGTTGAGCCTGCTGTAAGGCCCCATTGACTGGCATAGCCTCGGGACCAGTGCTTACCTCCGGTTGCAAGCCAGCCTCAGGTTCTGCCTGTGGCATAGATAGGTTGTCGGAGGCGAAGGCAGGTTCAGCTCCAGAGGCGGGTTGGAACTCAAGTTGTACCTCGGGTTCAGAAATGGGTGGCTCAGGGATAGATAGGCTATCGGAGACAAAGGTTGGCTCGCTATTGCTGGTAGGTGCGAGTTCAAGAACAGGCTCAGGTGCGCGTGTGGATTGCGGTTGCGTGCTTAACTCAGATAGCGGCGTGAGGGCCGGTTTGGGTCGCAGAGTTGCCAGGAGCGCATCGGCGAAGGCGCGGATAGATGGATAGCGTTCATCTGGATAGACGGAGAGCGCGCGCCGGATGATGCCTTCTTGCTCCATCGTGACTCTGGGGTTGAGCGAAATAAGCGAGGTCATGGTCTCAGTCAGTTTCAGGTGTTCAACCTCTTCCGGTGAGCCAAAATAGGGCGGGCGACCGGTGATCCAGAAGTACAGCACCACGGCGAGGGCGAATTGATCGCTCGCGGGCGTCACACGCTTGCCGATCTGTTCGGGGGCCGCGGTGATTGGCAGCGGCGTGGTCGGCGGGCGACCGAAGCGGCGCACATAGTTCGCCAGCCCAATGTCGGCGAGCAGGAATGGTGTGTAACCTGGCTCCTGCGCCGGGCCTGGTCCGCGTACCACCAGGATATTCGAGAACGTGAGCGAGCCATGCAGGTACCCAAGATTGTGAATGTAATCCAATCCCTGGGCAAGTTGCTGCCCATACCGTATGGCCTCGGCGATCTCCAGCGGCGGACGAAACCAGAGTCGTCCCTCGTTGCTCAGCAGGGAGCCGCTGCTCAGGTAGCGACGGGCGATGTACAGCCGGCCATGCATCTCGCCATAATCAAGAACGGCTGCCAGGCAGGGATGATTGAGCATGCTGATGCCCTGCATCTCGCGAAAGAACTGCCGCCGGGCCGAGTCCGCGAGCGGAGACCACGGATGGATGAGTTTGAGCACCACTTTGCGTGAAAGCATGGCGTCTTCCGCCTCGTAGCTCTCTCCCGATATCCCGCTACCAAGCAAGCGAATGACACGGTAGCGCTCAAATATCTGACCTTCTTCCAATGCTGGCATACGCAACCTCACTTTTTCTTACGCGCAAGTCTTGTTTAACGAGGCTTATTGTAGCATATTCGTAGGAACCATTCACATGCTGATGGTACCACATTGGGAGGAATGGCGCGTCTATTCGCTGGCGTGCGGAATCACACCAGGCTCTACAATAGGATTGGACGCGTTGGAGGCAGCCGTTTGCATTTCATCGCCAGCAGGTTGGGCGGGAACATCTGCTGGCGCCTCCTGCGTCTCAATGAGAGCGGCATGTGGCTGCGTGGTGTTCTCGCTACCTGGCTCCTGAGCGGCCTTGTTCTCACCGGTCGTACTGACAGTGGGATGCTCTGCCTGCCGCGCGCGGCGCCTGCGGAAAACCACGAAAGCTATCACCACAGCGATTATGATGATGCCTGCGCCAATCCAACTGATGTTACTGGCGATACGCTCAACCTGCGCAAAGTTATCGTGGAAGAAGCGTCCCGCGAAATAGCCAAGACAGCCGTAGATGATGGCCCAGAGGATGCCGCCGGCAGCGTTATAGACCAGGAAGGTGCGCCAATGCATGTGGTTGACGCCAGCCAGGAAGGCCGCCCAGGCGCGTAAAACCGCAATGAAGCGGCCAAAAAAGACCGTTTTGTTCCCGTGTTTTGCGAAGAACTGGTCGGCGCGATCAAGGTGCTGCGGCTTCAAGAAGACATAGCGCCCGAACCGCTCGACAAAGGGCCGCCCGCCCTTACGCCCTACGGTGTAGCCAATGTTATCTCCAACAATGGCACCGAGCGCGGCACAGGCAATGATGATTGGGATCTGCAACTGGGGATCGTTGGCAGCCAAGAACGAGGCCAGCAGCAGCATCGTTTCGCCTGGGAAGGGGATGCCGGAACTCTCGATCATGATAAAGAGAGTCACCGCCGGATATCCCCATACGTGTAGAGCATTCTCCAATGTTTGCAAAGAGATCAGAGACGCCAGCGGCCCGCTGTGCCACATGAACGCCCAATTTCGTAGCATGGATGATAGCCAGCGCATGAACGCCCTCCCTATCAATGAAACACATCCCCAGATTGGTTAGAAATCCAAAGATATTGGCGAATTATAACCCTTCAGGTCAATCAAAGCAACGTGATAGTTTTGCTATCCTCTCCTATCGTGGTCATACTATATAATTGTCCGCCGGGTTGCTGCGTGGGTTTGCGTCGTCTCCAGGTAATCGCCAGCAAGAAAGCCAGCACTGGCGGTCCAATAGAGGTAAGGCAAACAAAGCCGTTCCAGTTGCCTTGCGGTGCCCGTCCGTTAAAGAGATAGACCGAGAACGCCGACACGGAGAAGACCAGCGTAAATGCTAGCAGTCCGCGGCCTATACGTGTAGATGTGCCTGGCAGACAGATGGCTGCCAGGCACATCAGCCAGGTTACATACCAGGGGAAGAACCAGGTAGTGACGATAAGCAGCGCTCCCAATATAGCCAGTGCTACCAGTGCCAGCGTGCGTATTGTCGGACGGCGCCATAGGCAGATGGCCCCTATAATCATCCCTATACACACAGTACCTATGTTTATGTAATTCCAGAGTGCGTGTTGACTAAACATAGAAAGCAGTGTATACCCCCAGCTATGCACCGGTTGGGGATGGGCTATGCCCCATACAGTAATTCCCTTGAGAATAGAAAATGCGGTCATATATGCCGAGGGCGGTGCCGAGAAGCTGCCTATGATCTGGCTGACACTATATCCGACCCAGAATGGTGCATAGCCAGCGAGCGCCACGCCTCCACTAAAAGCCCCCGCAATCAGTGTAGTCAGGAGAGCCGGCCACCAGCGCAAGACTGTGGCCTGCCTGGTGGTAGCGGACACCGGTCGTGGTTCCGCGTAGGGGCGATGGCTTGCCTCGCCCGTTTGGGCAGAGCGTAGCGTGCGATAGAACAACATGATGATGAAAAGCGCAATAATCGGCAGGCAGGTGAACTTGATGAGTCCAGCCAGGGTAAAAAAGAGCACAGGGGGCAGGTAGTTTCGCGGCCGTGTGATCCCGTGCTGTTCTGCGCGAACGCAGAACAGAAAACCCAGCAAGAGTAGGGTTACCATGAACACATCATTGTGTGCGCCGAGCGCGCTTTCCAGCAAGACCAGCGGATTCAGAGCGTAGAGCGCGGTTCCCAGAGCCACCGTCCGTGGAGTACGTCCCGTTGTGCGCAAAATAGCGGTGATCAGCAATGTGTTGAACAGATGGCATGCAAAGCCGAAGATGCGAAAGGCCAGGATGTAGCCCAGAGGATTTGCCCCTAACACCAGGCTCGCTAGCCCGCACACGCCTAGCCAGAGAGGACCATACGCCGCTACGGCGGTACGCCAGTCATCGCTCCGGTATAATGGATCGTGTGGGTATGCTGAGAACGGCGTGAAGTAAGGATTGGTGTGATAGAAAGCAAGCAGCCGACCATAGCCAGCATAGACAAAGATATCATGCGATAGCATGGCAGGCATGAGGATAAAGATGATGCCGGCGCCGAACATGCCGAGCCAGATCACGCGCAGGATGCGCCGGTTATTCGCCTGCGGAGCCTGGCGTTGAATAAGTCGCACGCATAGGCTGTAGATTGTAAACGCCACGACCATCAGCGCCTGAAACTCGAAGCTATTCGTGCTCACAAACGATTGGATGCGATTGGTAGCCAGGCCCAGGTCGCGAGGAAGCCAGGCGCCCACCCATACAAGCAGCATCCCCGGTGTCAACTGTAAGAGGAGCGTCGTTCCTGCCAGGTTATGTAAGGGAGCCACACTAACCAGGATGCAGAGCACAAAGCCAAGAACGCAGAGCGCCAGCGATCTTATCGCGGGTGGTGGTTGTATGGCCGGGCTCAGCCTGCAAAGCTCCCCGATCTGTCTAGAGTCTTCTACATCTTTTCTTATCATACCGATCTATTTTCTAAACCATCCAGCGATTCATAATGAAGAGCATACTCAAAATTGCCAGCAGTATCGGGAAGATCAACATCAGTGCCTGGTGTAGGCGCGGATATGTGATTCCCAGCGCCGCCAGTGTGATGAAACCGGGAAACATTTCTAATACCAGGCGTTGGCTAGATACCAGGGCATCGTGCTGGCCTGTTGCGGGACTTACAAGTGCATAGAGGAGCAACAGCGCGATCCAGATATTGTAGCTCATACGCAACTTGCGCCATCCCAGGATAGCCAGCAGCAGGAAACCCACCGTAGCGCTCAAGTCAAGGATATTGTGCGCCTCGTTGAACGAGCCAAAAGGTTGGTTCCAGAATATTTCATACAACGACTGCCATATGCCTATCCACGGCCAGGACGTATGCCGCGCCCAATGCTCTTGCACGATAGCAAAGGAGAGGGGTGCATTATAAAGATACCAGCAGTAGCAACTATAGATCGCAGTGCCCAGTGGAATCAGGACCACCGGGAAGAAGCGCAGCAGTTGATTTGCACGCCAGCGCATAGCTGCGATGCTCTCACGTGTGACCCATACCTCCCATAGATAAGGCACAACGAGCAAAATTCCCGCCGAACGGGTCAGCGCAGCAAGCATACCCAATAGACCTGCCAGCCACCAACGCTGCCGCCGCATTGCCAGAAACGCGCACATGACGAGCAGGATGAAGAGCGATTCGTTGTAGGCACTGAAAAAGTAGAAAGCGGTAGGGAAGATACACAGGTAGAGTAGTGAGCGCCGCGCCACCTGGTCCCCCTGCGCATCGCTGGCAATCTGGTATGACACGAACAGCGTTCCCAGCAGCGCGCCATTACTGATGAGCATCCCGGCAAGCTGGTAGCTGCCATTCCATCCTCCTAAAAGATGTGCCAGTATGAAGATCAGCAGGGGCAAGAGTGGAAAGAAGGCGGTATCGTAGGCAGTCTGGTAGTTGTACTGCGCGATTCTCACGAAGTTGGCCGAGTCCCAGTGATTCCAGGATGTGAGCAGAGCCACTATATCCACGGGAGCACTTGAATATTTGGGTGCAGTGAGCAATATGTAAGAAAGGTACGTGACTATCACCAGGGCCAGACGTGTGCCAACAAATAAAAAGATGATGTCACGAGTAGGTGTGCGTTTCATTATCTATCTCACCTGCCATAGAAAATCACTTCGGAATAGAGGAGCGTTAGCATATGCTATAGTATTGAGTAATCCACCCCTTATAACGAACTCTCCTCACGAGAAGTGACACAGCATTACCTCTATAGAGAGACAGCTATCAGATCAGGTCACGATAGTCGTGGGGTCGCGCGCCAGGATAAAGCAGTAGATGGTGCCTCCACCGGTGATGGTGTGAACAATATGGGTGCGCCATGCATCAGGGATGGCATAGCCGCGCTGCACAATGTTCATCGGCCAGATAAGGTAGTCGTAGGGCAGTTTATGTGCATCAGGTGTGACCTCGCTAAAGTGCAGGCGTCCATTTATATCAGGATTGTAGCGGAACCATGATTGACCATAGATGTCCGGTTGCAGAGAGCCGATAACGGCGATCATGCCAATGCGTCCTGTGCTGTGGGTGTGGGCGATCAGCCACAGGCTGGCTTCGCGATAGGCCGGGTATTGTACCTGGACGATGGCATCTTCGCCCTGGAAGAATTCGCTCGTATAGCCGTCGGCTGCGTAAATGGTGGTCAGACCCACGACAGGCGGCACGAACAGGGCGATGGCAATCAGCGCCAGAGGTATCAGCGCACGTAGCTGAAGCCCAATCCCTGGCTTGACTTGCTTATCGTGTGACGTGGCCTGTTCGTCAGACAATGTGCCTGGTGCGCGCATTAGCATGCTGCGCCGGTAGCCAAGCATGGTTACCAGACCGAGCACACCGGTTATCACAAGCGGGGGAACGAGCGGGAGCGCGTAGTGTGTACCGACGACGATGGTCAGCAGGCTGAATGTACACAGCGATGTGAGCAGCCAGATCAAGAGGAAGGCGGTGCTGGCTATATCAGCAAGATGGGCCTCACTCTCTGGGGGGTGCTGCATGGGCGTGACCTGGGCCTGCGAGCGCGAGGAAGCGGAGCGCCACAAACGCGTGGTAGGAAACGTTACATCCGGCTTGCGCATATGGAAGCGTAACAGGCGCAGCAAGGCAAAGACTATGAAGAAGAGCGCGGGGAGCGTCACAAAGGCGCTGATTTTGACGAACAGGATATATATAATTGCCCAGTGCTGCGCGTAGTCGCTGGATTGGCCGGCCATAAACATCAGGTGGCCATATTTGGCGTGATGCAGGTTGAAGCGCAAGCTGTGGATCAGAAGAGAGGCAGGCTGGCGCCAGATGCTGGGGTCGGCCAGGAAGAAGCTGACTCCCATCAGGACCGTTCCCGCGCCCCAGTAGCGCCAGGGCAGCGGTGAGCGCTGCTCAACCGACAACCTGGGGCGGATGGCCATAACATAGTAGGCGATGAACAGGACCATGCCGGGCAGAACAAGGTATGCCGGGTACTTGCTGGCAATGGCCACACCCGCGAATACGCCCGCCAGGAGGTACAGGCGCGGCCGTCGCAGCGCGGGCCAGAGCAGGAGGTAGGCGATCGTGATCAGCGTAATCATCGTCATATCTAGATAGGCGATAGCGCTGAAGTAGGCCATCCAGGGACTGACAGCCAGGCCGAGCGCGGCGAAGAAGGCCACCACATGTCCGAACGGCCCACGCCCCAGCCAGTAGACCGCCAGTACCAGGAAGGTGCCGGTGATGACGATAGGTAGCCGGGCCGCGAAGAGTTCTGAGAGCCGTTGCCCTGTGTATGAGTTAATAAAGAGAGATATGCCTATGAGCAGTTTCACAAAAGCAGGATGTTCGTAGTTGTAGTTCCAGCCATCGGCTGTCAGGTTCAGGTGTGCCAGCAGCGGCACATAGAACTTGCCGGCCGTGATATAGGTTCTTTCATCGGTCACCATGTCAAGCTGCGACGCCAGCATGATACGCGGAATGAAGCTGATGAGGGCCAGTACAACACTGACGCCACATTCCCCCAAGATCGCTGTCAGAGTATGCTGGCGCCGTGTAGCGGGCGTCTGTGTGTGAGAGGGGTGCGCGATCGTTGTATCAGTAGTCATATCCATAGTTCACCAGCCATGTACTTGATATATTGAAGATTGTGTATTTTATTAGACGCAAGTATAGCACGCTTACGGAAAGGATGCGAGTTATACGGTACCTTTGCCCCTTATGCGCGTAGGGGCACCTTTATAATACACCAGGCGACCAATGAAAGCTTGCGAAAAGAAGAGGCCGGAACCATTTCCGGCCTCTTCTTTTCGTGTGAGCTTATGCTACAGGTTACTCTGCCAGCAGTTCCTCGATCTTCGCCTCTATCGTCTTCGTTGTGGGATAGAATGCTGTCTCCTCCGGCGCGTCGTATGGGGCAGGAGGGGCCGGCAGGGCGGAGATGAACGCGGGCGTGCTGTCCAGGTCATAGAAGCAGTGCTGGACGATCCAGGAATGGACGTGACGCCCGAAGCTGGTCAGGTCGGCTTCTTCCGTGACCACCATGACGCGGTTGGCCTCGCGTACCGCGGCCGCCACGGCCGCTTCATCGAAGGGCGCGAGCGTGCGTAGATCGACGACTTCAATAGCGCCGCCCACACGCTGGACGATATCGGCGGCGGCGGTGCAGGCCTCCAGCACCATCGTGCCCCAGCTTATAATCGCCACACTCGTTGGCCCCTCGCCGATGCGCATCCGCCGCGCCTTGCCGATAGGTTGCGTATAATAGCCTTCGGGCACGTACCAGTATTCGGCCATAGCGGCGATGATGTTACCCTGGCTATCCCTGGGTGGCTCGGAGCGATAGAGGCGTCCGCGCTCTAAGAACGCGACGGGCGACTGCGCGCGTGCGGCCTCCAGCAGCAGTCCCTTGGCGTCGAACGGCGTGGCGGGGCAGATGGTAATCATGCCAGGGACGTTGGTGAACCACTGCTCTCCGCTGTTGGAGTGGCCAAACGCGCCGCCCCCGGCCGTGCTGCTGGAGATGGGGCCGCCGCCGCCGCTGCCCGACTTGCTGCGGATGAGCAGCGGCACTGTCCAGTCGCCGTAGCTCTGGTACGCGATGCGTGCCGCCAGGCGGATCGTCTGGGCCGCCGACTGGTGGTAGTCCACGAATTGAATCTCGGCGCAGCGCGCCTTGCCATCGATCATACCGGCTCCGGCGGCGATGCCCACGATCACCTGTTCGTTGAGCGGACTGCTGATGGCGCGGTCGGGAAATTGCGTGACGAGGGCCGCCGTGGCGCCGAAGACGCCGCCCTTGGGACTACCCACGTCCTGCCCATAGACGAAGAAGCCGGGATCGCGCTGGGCCAGTTCTGTTAAGGCCTCGTTGATGGCCCCCAGCATGGTCGTCTGGCGCTTTGTGCCACGGGGGGTATTCTCCTGCCATTGCGGCACATACACTACATGGTGCATGACCCTGTCAGGCTCCGGCTCCGGCTCTTGCAGCACCTGGGACTCGGCGTGTTCCAGTGCGGCGCGCGCCTCCTTGCGTATGCGGTCCAGGTCGGCTTCCTGAAGATGCCCATGTTCGACGAGCCAGCGCCCGAAATTCTTCACCGGGTCTTTGGTGGCGGCGGTCTCCTCGATCTCCTCCTTCTTACGGTAGGTCTTGATATCGGTGCTGCTGGAATGCGCGTCGAGCAGGCCCACGCGCAGGTGCATCAAGACCGGCCCCTGGCCTTCGCGGATATGCCGCGCCAGGCGTGTGGTAGCCTCGTAGGTTGCCATAGTATCGGCGCCATTGACCTCCTCAGCATAGACGCCGCCGCCCCGGGCCCAATCCACCAGCGAGCCTGCCCACTGGATAGGAGAGGCCGCGGTGATCGCCCAGCCATTGTCCTCGACGATCATCAGCACCGGCAAACGATGGACCGCCGCCTGCTTGAAGAGCGCATTGAAATCGTTAGTTGCGGCCCCGCCATCGCCTGTGGAGTAGACTACCAGCTCCCGGCTTTTGTGCCATTGCAGGGAGAAGCCAACGCCGCCCGCGAAGGGTCCCAGCGCCGCCACCTCGCTGAAGGTTGGCAGGATGCGGTGGCGTTTGTTGCTGTAGTGCGAGGGCATGTTGCGCCCTGCGCACATCGGCCCTGTGATACGCGAGTAAGCTTCGCGCAGCGGCCCATAAATATCGCCGGTCCGCTGTAGCCAGGCCGCCAGGTCGCGATAGTAGAGCGAGAGCCAATCGCGCTCATCGAGAGCTGCGACCACGGCTGCCATACTCTCATGTCCGGCGCATCCAATGTAAAAGGGGAATTTGCCCTGCGTTTTACGCGTTTTCAGCATGTCATTCATGCTGCGAGCCATGACCATCGTGCGGTAAATCGCAACGGGATCAGGCGGCTGCGTTGTCGTATCTGCTTCCGTTGTGCGAATGTTTACTGTCATGCTGCCTCCAAAGAAAGGTCTACGTTGACTTCTCGGCCCGGCGTTGTGGTCTGGTCTAAAGATGGACTATTGGACTATCGCGCATTATTATATCATAATCCTCGCCCGATGCGCGTAGGGTACGCACATCAGGGCGATTCACAGATCAGGTGTGCATATCAGGGCGATTCCTTAGCATTGTAATGCCGGTAATGTGGTACCATAGAAGGTAGTCTGAACCATGTCGGTCTGACATAGATCAAGCAGATTCCTTTCAGGTGGTGCGCGCGTGGAGATAGCTACACTCTCTTCACCCTCTATGTATATGCTGCGTGACCTCTACTCGCGAATACTTCGTGTGCGGATGGTGGATGAATGGATCTCGCGGCTGCACGAGCAGGGACATATCGATCATATTGCGAGCTGCCGGGGTCACGAAGCTGCCCAGGTGGGCAGCGCGCTATGCATTGAAGTTGGCACGGACTTCACGCTGCCGTATTATCGCGACCTCGGTGTGGTGCTCACTATCGGCATGACGCCCTATGAGGTCTTCCGTGCTTGCCTGCAAGCCCAGAGCCGGGGTGATAGCTCTCCTCTCCCTGAAGCGTCTGCTAGAGATGAAGGGGTCCATGCCACGACTGAGCGGCCCGCTCCTGTGCTTCATTGGGGGTACCAGAAGCACAACATGATCACAGGCGCCACCCCCGCTGCCACGCATATCCTGCACGCGGCCGGTATAGCCTTTGCCTGCAAGCTACGCAAAGCTCCCGCCGTCACTGTGGCCTACTGCGGCGATGGCGCCACCGCCGACCCCGACTTCCTCGAAGGGGTACACTTTGCCGTCCTCCATCGACTCCCCGTAATCTTTATCTGCGAGCAGGATTGCCCCGAAGCCTCTTCCACTGCTCAATCGACGCTCTCCTCGGTCGCTCTTCCCGCCGGGATCGAGCGCCTCTCCATCAACGGAGCCAATGTGCTGTCCGTCTACACGACCATGCAAGCCGCGATGCAACGCGCACGCGAGGGTCGCGGTCCCTTGTTGCTGGAGATGTATGTGACGCGTCCTACCCCGGACGTAACAGGAGATCCGCGCGATCCCTTGCTACGTTGTCAGCAACTCCTGGAGGAGCAAGGCGCGTGGGACGATGGGTGGGCGCAACAGGTACGCGCGTGGGTCGAAGATGAGGTGGAGCAAGCATGGCGGGATGCGCTGCGCGATGATGGCGGAGAGAGTATGCAGAAGCGTGAAGCGATATAATGATGGTATGGCCTAAAGAGGTGAAGTTTTCTGCTGCCTCCTGGGAGGAAGCAGAAAACTTCATGCGGCGCATCACAGATAGGCTGGGATGTTCCATCGATGAGGGAATCCTCGAAATCGTTGTTGCGTTGAACCTGCTTGGGTTCCCTACCTGCCAGTCCTGTGAGGGACATCTCGACGATGGGTTGCCGTATCCCTGGGTAGACCTTGAGACTGATGAATTTCCCACGTTCAGACAAATGCTAGAAGACGCGAGTCGCGAGGGGCTTAGCGCCGCTGAGCGGGAGGCAAAAGGAGCACAACTCGTGGTGGAGGCTGGCGCGCTGCCCACGCGCGGTGTGCTATATGCACGTTTAGAAGAGCTTCTTTGTACCTATTATCACCAGCATCCAACAATTCCTGAAGAACGACGCCTTGTGATTCATTGGTCTTCACCCATCCTGTTTCGTCTGATGCCATTATGCGGGTATGAGGCATATGACTGGGATGATGCGACGCGGGCGCAGCAGCTTTCCCGTACCCAGGCAGAGATGCAAGCGTTCGCTGCGTTTCTCAAGCAACTCTGGCAGTGGAGACAAAGGTCAAATTTGATCTGGTGATATAATGGGGCGCATCACAGCAACAACGATAGTGTGTCTGTAGACAGGAGCGCCACGCTATGCTAGAATATTTCCCAGCTACCCTCCTCTATGGTGCCGACTATAACCCCGAACAGTGGCCGGAGGCGGTGTGGCTCGATGATATGCGCCTGATGAAGCTGGCAAATGTCAATATGGTCTCGCTGAATATCTTCTCCTGGGCCTTGCTTGAGCCGGAGCCGAGACACTATCATTTCGAGCAGTTGGACCGCATTATGGATATGTTGGCGGAGCATGGCATTGCCGCTGACCTGGCGACGGCCACCGCCTCGCCCCCCACCTGGATGAGCCGCCTCTATCCCGACATGTTGCCCATCACACGCGATGGGAAGCGCCTCTATCATGGTGCGCGCCAGCACTATTGCCCCAACAGCCCCGATTACCGGCGCGCCTCGACCGAACTGGCGCGCCGGCTGGCTGAGCGCTATCGTGCGCATCCCGCGCTGGCGATGTGGCATGTGAACAACGAGTACGGTTGCCACACGCCGCGCTGCTTCTGCGATACCTGCGCCGTCGCCTTTCGTGCCTGGCTCCAGGAGCGCTATCAATCGCTGAATGATCTCAACTTTGCCTGGAGCACCAATTTCTGGAGCCAGCGCTACTCTCACTGGGAAGATATCCTGCCGCCGCGCATCGCGCCTGCCCAGAACAATCCCGGCCAGTCCCTCGATTACCAGCGCTTTCAGTCGGACTCCCTGCTCGCCTGCTACCTTAGCGAGGCGCGTATCCTGCGCGAGATCACGCCGGCTGTGCCGATTACCACCAATCTGATGGTAGCCTTCAAACCGTTGGACTACTTTGCCTGGGCGCCGCATCTGGATGTCATCTCCTTCGATAACTACCCGCCATCCACTATGCCACCCTGGGAGATGGCGCTGACGCATGACCTGATGCGCTCGCTCAAGGGTGGGCAGCCGCACCTGGTGATGGAGCAGACGCCCGGCCAGGTGAACTGGATGGCGCAGAATCCCCACAAGCGCCCCGGTCGCCTGCGCTTGCAGAGCTTGCAATCGGTGGCCCATGGCGCGGACGGCGTGCTGTACTTCCAGTGGCGTCAATCGCAGGCGGGGGCCGAGAAGTTCCACAGCGCCGTCGTGCCTCACGAGGGCAGCGAGCATGGGCGCATCTTCCGCGAGGTGGCACAGATAGGTGCCGAGTTGAAGCGCATCGCGCCCGTTGTTGCCGGCTCGCGCATTGCCGCGCGGGTGGCGATCTTGCTGGATTGGCAGAACTGGTGGGCCGTCGAGTATCTGCCGGGACCGAGCGACCGCCTGCGCTATTGGGAGCAGATCAAGGCCTGCTATCGCGCCTTGCACGGCCTCAATGTCGCCGTCGATGTCGTCTCGCCCAGCAGCGACCTGAGCGGCTATCGTCTGGTCGTTGCCCCCCTGCTACATCTGCTGCGGCCGGGGGTAGCGCGGAACCTGGAGCAGTTCGTCGAGCGCGGGGGAACGCTGCTGGTGACCTTCTTCAGCGGCATAGTCGATCAGAACGACCATGTGGCGCCGGGCGGCTATCCTGGCGAGCTGCGCAAGTTGCTTGGCATGCATATCGAGGAGTTTGACCCCTGGACAGATGCCATGAGCAATGAGGTGGTGGTGGCGGAAGGGCCGCTGCAAGGTACCTATCCCTGCACGCTGTGGGGAGAGGTTATCCATCTTGAGGGTGCGCGTGCCCTCGGCGTCTTTGCCAGCGACTACTATGCCGGGGGGCCAGCTCTCACAGCGCACCAGTTTGGCCAGGGGCGCGCCTATTACCTGGCAACTCAGGGGAGCGAGGCCCTGCTGGCAGGTCTGCTGCGCCAGCTCTGCCTGGAGGCCAGCATCTCCTCGCTCCTGGAGGCTCCTGAAGATGTAGAAGTGACCATGCGTGTCAGAGCCGATGACCGGCCGGTGTACTTCTTGCTCAACCATAGCGACCAGCCTGCACAGGTGACGCTGCCGGCTGGTACCTTTACCTCTTTGCTGGGTGGCCGGGAGATCAGCGGGCAGGTGTCACTGGCGGCACGAGATGTGGTGGTGCTGCTGGGCTAGCTAGAGAAGATCCGTTGGTCTTCCGCCGTGCTGCTGCGTTGTGCGCGCAGTACGGCGCTCGGCTGTTGAAGCAGGGCATCCTCTACACGTTGGCGATGCTTGGGGAGGGTATTGGCCGGCAGGTCGTCAGGCGCGAAGTAGCGGCACTCGCGCGACTCTTCGGTGACACAGAGCGTACCACCTGTGACATGGCAGAGGAACGAGAGCACGACCTCCTGCTTCTGTGGCTTGGAATAGACACCGACCAGCCGCTCGACCTCAATCTCCAGCCCCGTCTCCTCGCGCACCTCGCGGCATATAGCCTCCTCTACCGTCTCGCCCGCCTCCATCCCGCCGCCCGGCAGATTCCACCAGTCGATATCGCGGCGACGCGCCAGCAGCACGCGCCCTTCAGCGAAGATCAGCGCGGAGACGCCGATGCGAAATGGCGCCGAGCCGCTGGAAGCGTCTGAGCTTCCTGTCATAGTTCTCTCTCCTTGCCAGGTAGTTTGCGGCCTTGAAAACTACCATCTGTATCTTTTCAATAGTTACTGCTATGGTGAGGTTATCCAACTGCGAGCCGCTCCTTGGCTGCACAGCGTACTTCCTCATCCTCGTGTAGATCATGCGCCATAGCCTGCAACCTTGGAGCGGCTTCAGGGACATGCAGATCAACGCTGTTACATCCGATCACACGTACTCTCTCCTCGCAATCCCACAAGCATTCCAAAGCTATACTATGCGCGAACCGGTCCCGATTACTCGCAGCAAGTACCTGAGCAGCGTAAACGCGAGTGCGAGCATACTTTGCTTCCTTGAACACGATTTCGGCATCTGTGTAGGATTCTGGTTCTGGAAAGCGTGCCAGGATTTCGAGCATGACGCCCTGCATGTAGCATTCACTTGTTCCCCATGTATCCCTCTCCAGCGATGGGAGGAGGGCCGCACGTACTCGTCCCACATCCGTAGCCATTGCGTGTGCTTTTAGGATCAGGAGAGCCACGTGTCTGTGTGAGCCATCTGGTGCATCGAACCAGTCACGAGCAAGGTCAAGCGTGGCAGAAGAGGGTAAAGCGGCGATGGCGTGTACTGCCGCTCCATAGAGAGACCCTGGCCGGGCAGCGGGCGACTCAAAAAAAGCCTGTAAGACGGGGAGTGCCGCGGGATGCGCGAGACGTTGCAGCCCGCGAAAAGCCACAAAGCGTTGCCAGCGCGCACCGTCTTGCGCCCTCTGGAGTAACAGATCAAGATCAGCACTGGTCACATGCTGCTGGAGGGCACGAGCCACGAGATATGCCATATGGCTATCAGCATCAAGATCGACATCAAGGGCGAGGAGTTCAGACGTTGGGAGGCGCGCAAGCCTTGCTTGTAGCATATGGCTATCGACATCAAGAGCGAGGAGTTCAGACGTTGAGAGGCGCGCAAGCTCTGCTTGTACCATCTCTTGCTGGTGTTGCCGTTGCTCTTCCTCCTTCTCATGCCTGCTCAGGATGTGGTCAACGCGTGGGTTCACCTGGCGCAGGGAGCGCCACGGCTCTTTCCGCGTATGCATACCTGGTCCAACCCAGGGCAATTCGTCGTCAAGTGTGTCATCGTCGGGGAAGCGCTGGTCGATAATGCGGCTCACCTCATCCACACTGAGACGAGGGTTGGAGACCTCCATGAGCGTTTCAAAGACATCCTCCCATTCGTAGCCGTAGGCCAGGTAGGCGCGCATGATGGCAATGGCAGACAGATCTCCCCGGACAGCCAGAGCGCATATGCTATCGAGTACAATGCTTTCAGCATCTCTCGCGTCTCCAGAGTCGGTCTCAGCACAAACACGGAGATAGGCGTCGAAGGGATCGAGAGGCAGGGCTAATTGCAGCAGAAGTGCCGCGTAGTAGTCGCTGCGGGATTCAAGCTGCCGGTCCCAGCGAGGATCATAGGTCATACAGTGAAAGAGAAGCGGCCCGCTCACTGTCGCACCCTCGCGCAAGGCACGCAAGAAGCCCATGCCGCGACCGCGTTGAAGCTGCCCAAGCAACGAGTCCGCAGAAGCAATCACGTGTTCTTCATATTTATTACTGGGTGTGCTCATTTTGTCCCGTCGTCTTTTTTACAAGGAAGAGTAGAGGTCCTGTTCGCATTGCGTTTGATTATACCATTATCAGGGACTCAGGGTATGTTGGCTTTCTTCTGCGCAGCAAGAATGCAACACGAGGGACGAAGAGTGAACGTGAGGAGGCGTCCATCGAGCAGACGAGGCGACGCCTCGTTCACCTATTTACACAGGACGACCAGATCGCGATTTTCCCTTGCATATGACGGCACTTTGTTCCATGTGGGCCTTGAGGTTTCGTCCCC
>JALYTT010000737.1 GCA_030854145.1 Chloroflexota bacterium
AGGTAGGGGCTTGTCAACGGCGCCCCTACCTCTTGTGGGCTTGCTTCGAGACTCATCTAAGAGAACAGCTTCGAACGTGTCTTACAAACCTATGCTTGCTCCTCGAAGCGTCCGCCGAGGTATTTGGCGAGGAACTTTTCGGCCGCAGCGTAGAATTTGAGCCGGTTCTCTGGTTTGGCGAAGCCATGGCCCTCATCGGGGAAGAGCATGTACTCGTAATCGACGCCCTTGCGCTTCATAGCCTCGACGATCTGCTCCGACTCTGCCTGCTTCACGCGCGGGTCGTTGGCTCCCTGGGCGATGAGCATGGGGATCTTGATCTGCTCTACCTTGAAGAGGGGAGAGCGGGACTTCAAGAAATCCTCCTCGGTTTCCGGGTTGCCGACGCGATTATGGAAGTTTGCCAGGAAGGTAGACCAGTAGGGCGGGATGGTTTGAATGAGGGTGATCAGGTTGCTGGGGCCGACGATATCCACCGCGCAGCAGAAGAGGTCCGGCGTGAAGGTGGCGCCCACCAGCGCGGCATAGCCACCATAGGAGCCGCCGTAGATGGCGATCTTCTGTGGGTCGGCGCTGTCCTGTTTCACGACCCAGGCGACGGCGTCTACCAGGTCGTCGTGCATCTTCCCGCCCCACTCGCGGTCGCCGGCGTTCAAGAACCCTTTGCCGTAGCCGGTGGAGCCTCGATAGTTCACTTGTAAGCAGGCGTAGCCTCGATTGGCGAACCACTGCGCCTCTGGATTGTAGCCCCACGTATCCCGCGCCCAGGGGCCACCATGCACATCAAGCACCAGGGGTAGCTTCGTTCTGTCTGTTCCCGTAGGCCGCGTGAGGTAGCCGTGGACAGTTAAACCGTCCCTGGCGGTGAACGAGATTGGCTCCATCTCGGCCAGCGTATACTTGTGCAGGTCGGGACGGTTGACAAACAGGAACGTCGCGGCCTTCGTGCTTCTATCGTAGGCGTAGTACGCGACGGGGCCGTTGTCCTGGGTAAAGGTCACAACCCAGGTTGTATCGGCGTCATCGCGGCTGGTGATGGTGAAGTCGCCGCGCTGGATAGCTTGCAGGGCCGCGAAATCCGCCTCCAGCGCGCTATCCAATACCTGCCATGTCAGCCGGTCCTTGACGAAACCGGCGGCCTGGATCTCGTAGGTGTCGGGATCGACGACGACGCTGCTGACATCGTACTGTGGGTCTTCCGCGATGACGCTGCTCCGGCCTGTGGCGATCTCCATCTTTACCAGGCGACCGGCATTGACATCACGCGAATCCAGCAGGTAGAGGGAGCGGCCATCCTGTGTGAAACCGAGCGGGCCACTGGTGAGGCCGTCGTTGGCATCCCATGTGAGCAGCGTGCGCCACTCGGCCTGCTCGTCAGCGCGAACCAGCAATTCCAGCCCGCCATCGGGCCGCGCGGCCAGCGCGCCCCGGACCTTGAAGTTGGTGTCGGTGACCCAGGCGGCGAAGTTGCCGGGATTTTTGGCGGTGAGGGTCAGATCACCCGAGGGCAGGTCCAGGTGATAGACATCGTGAACCTGGGGATTCTCCTTGTTCATGCCGATCAGCAGTTCGTTGGGAAAGTGCTTATCCTCGTCAACGATCTGCACCTGCACATTCTCAAATGGCGTCAGGTCCCTGGTCTCCCCACTCTCCAGGTTTGTGGCGTACAGGCGCCAGTTTTCGTTGCCGCCGGCATCTTGTAGATACAGGATATGCGTGTTGTCGTTGGCCCAGAAGTAGATGCGCACGCCGCGATCCGTGTCCTTCGTGACGGGCCGGTACTCGTCGCTGCCGACGTTGCCGACCCAGACGTTCAGAACATCGTTCACCGGCGCCAGGTAGGCCATGCGCGTGCCGTCCGGCGAGATTTTCGGGTCGGCCTTAAGGGGGTTCCCAAAGAGCACCTTGCGTGGAATGAGTTGGACCTCTGTCGAGGTGGTCATAGTTATGTCTCCTTGCCTATTGTTGGCGAATGGGGCTATTCTTCCCACATGCTTGATAAATGGAGCCATCGTCATCTCGTAGCGCGTGGCTTGCCTCGCCGTCGCCCCGGTTACAGG
>JALYTT010000403.1 GCA_030854145.1 Chloroflexota bacterium
TGCCGCATCCGTGCCGGCCGCGCTTGCGCGGGCGGGGGAGTCCCAGGCCCAAGGGCCAACCCCACGGATGCGGCAAGCCGAATCCCTACGCGGGATGCGGCAGTCTCACCCATTCTGTGTAGCTTGACAGAACAGTAATGACAGGGAGACCATTGGCAGTATGATAGAAGAATCTTCGATAGAGGAACCACAGAAAGGCCAGTCCGGCGCCATCCCGGTAGTCATAGCGGGGGCGCCCGAGTCGGAGCAAGAGCAACTGCTCCCGTTTATAGAGGGACAGCCGGGGGTAGTACCGGAGGAAACGACAGCGAGCCGGCGGCGTGTGATCGCTAAATCCGCCACGCTGGTCATGCTTGGCAACCTGGGCAGCAGCTTGATTGGCATGGTACGGCAGATCGTCGTCACATCGCTAGGTTCCTCCATCGCCGGCCCCTTCAACTCGGCGCTATTGACCGCGCAGACCTTCAACGACTTTCTGGTCAACGGCTCCGTCAGCGGGGCGCTGATCCCCACCTTCAACGACTACGCGGCGCCTGAGAGGCGTCTTGAACTGCGACGCCTGGTCTTTACGCTGGTCAATATCGTCATCCTGATTATGTTCGCGGTGGCGGTCATCTACGCGTTCGTCTCGCCCTGGTTCGTCAATCTGCTGGTCCAGGGCTATACAGGTCCACAGAAGCTGCTCACGTTACAGTTCTCGCAGATCATTTTTTTCTCCCTGGTAGCGTTGGGACCATTCTCCGTGCTGCTCTCGGCGCTCTACGCGTTGCGAGAGTTTGGCTGGCCGGCTTTTGCTACCGCGTCCTATCACGTGGGCATCATCATCGGCGCGATTGTTGGCAGCCTGGTTGGCGAGCGCTTCTATGGCCATCTGGGGCTGGCCTTTGGCGTGCTGCTGGGCGCGGCGGGTGAAATCGCGCTGCTGCTGCCGGGCATCCGCAAACAACGCCTGGGCTACCTGTTTGTGCTTGATCTGAAGCACCCGGCGCTCAGGCGCATCCTCAAACTCTATGCCCCTGTCGCGCTCAGCTTCCTGGTGAGTATGGGCCTGGTGTTTCTCGATCAGTATTTTGCCTCGTTAACGCCTGGAGGTGGCGCGGCGAACTACACGGCCATGCGCGCGGCCACCACGCTGATCCAGTTCCCCATCGGACTGGTAGCTGCGGCGCTCTCGTTCGCGGTGCTGCCGATGCTCTCCACCTATGCCACCCAGGGCGATAGCGAGCGCTTCAAAGAGACGCTGCTGCTGGGCGCGCGCCTGGGTCTGCTTTTGATGATCCCCGCCGCCGCCGGGCTGATTGTGCTGCGCGGGCCGATCGTCGCGCTCCTGTTCCAGCACCACAACTACAACGCCCAGGACGCGGCGCGCACGGCCGTGGCCCTGCAAAACTATGCCTATCAACTGCCCTTCGTGGCGTTGGACCAGCTTTTGATCGCCGCCTTCTACGCGCGCAAGAACACGATCATCCCGGTAACTGTCGGCTTTGTCTGCATCCTGGGCTACCTCGCCGTCGCGCTACCCTTCCGGCAGAGCATCGGCATGCCGGCGCTGGCCTTTGCCAACACGGTGCAGAACTCGTTGCATGGCATCATCCTGCTCGTGCTGCTGCGCATCGTGATGGGCCCGCTCAACATACGTAAGACCCTGCCCACCTTATTGAAGATCGTCGTTGCCGCCGTCGCGCTGGTCGTCGTCGCCTGGGGCCTACAAGTAGCCTTGAGTCACATTGCGCTCTTCTCGCTCGATCACCTCATTGGGCAACTGCTGACCGTCCTGGTTGCCGGTGGTCTGGCCTCCGGGGCATACCTGGGTGTCGTATTGTTGCTGCGCGTGGAGGAGATCGGACTGGTGAGGGACGCGGTGCTGGCGAAGCTCAAAAGGTAGCTCTACTGGAAAAAGCCATGGAACGCGATGCGTTGATTATACAGATGCGTCCAAAAAGAAAATGGCAAAACGTGAGCCCTCGCTTGAGCGGCTATCATCGCTATTGTGTGTTAAACAGTTCCCAAAATGTTATGATAACTGAAAACAACTGTCCCAATGGATACTCTGAAATTCTCAGAGAATTGGATAAAACAGCGGTATAACCTTAGCTCATTGGAGAGATGCCCCTCTCAGTTCGCAGTTCGTTGACCACCCTGCGTATCTCTGCCGCGACCTCGTACAGTGCCTGATCGCGGTCGCTCCAGGTGCTGATCGGTTTACGGTTCCTGGGCAGTGGCAGCAACCCGCCGAAGGGTGTATTTTCCCAGTCGATAGGGATCAGCAGAACTGGAATCACGCGGGCCTTGCCCGTTCTCTGGCGCTCCATTGCGCGTTCCATCTCCTGCTCATAGTGGTAGTCGGAGTAGATGAAATCCGGGCTGACCAGTAGTAGGATAATGTCGGCTGCATCCAGGTGTTTGCTGGCCTCCTCTCTCTCCACACTGCCTGCGCTGATGTTGCCAGCGTAAAACTCGTCGATCAGTCCCTGGCGCTTCATCAGTTTGAGTTGTTTCGCCAACTCGCCGCGCAGTACTTCATCTTCGGGCGCATAGGAGTAGAAGACATTGATGGCTCCGGCACGTTGAGGTTGCCAGTCGGGGGGCAGGCTTTTGCGCTGCTCCTGTGTGAGCAGACTGCTCCAGGCGTGGTTGTGATTGTGGAACTGCTTCTGCTGCACTTCCAAAGTGGGGAAGGCGCGATACACCACTGGGGTGGGGATGGCCTGCCCGCCCAGCAGCCCCCCGCGATCGAATGTTTCCTGGATGACGCCGCACACGCAGCCCGTCTCCTCGTTGAGAACAGGGGAGCCGCTCATACCCGGTCGCGCGTTGCCCAGCTTGAATTTGAGCAGGTCCTGCCGGTCACCGGACCAGCCCTCGCTCTCAAAGGTCGTTGAGGCCGCCGGTGGCACCTTCGCGGTATAGCTATAGACCGGGTAGCCAAAGCTATACAAGCGGCTATGCGGCTCTGCCCCACCGTGTAGCAGGACGCAGGGATGCTCTGGAATATTCACCTTGAGCAGAGCCAGATCGGAGGACGAAGCATCTCCAGACTCTACCTGTGCTGAAACAGTCCTACCGTTCCAATGTACCTCGATGGAGGCACTCTGCACTCCATCGATGACATGCGCGCAGGTGAGGACCAGGCTAGGCGTCACAAAGAAGCCTGTGCCGAGATGCTTCGCGGGCGTGGCTACGCGCACCACACAGCTATTGAGGAGGTCGTACAATTTCGCTGCCATCGTCTACTTCCTGACTGGCTGTATCTATGCTACAGCGTCGTTGAGCCATCCAGGTCGCCCCATTCCAGGGTGACCTTCATGCTCGCCGTGCCGCTGCCCTTTACCAGCAGAGCCGTCAATTTTCCAGACTCCACCCCTATTTCGAGGCCGAACTCGACGCTGCCCCGGCGTGGCTTCGCCTTCTTTAGATGGGTTACAATCGACTCCGCGATCTCCCCCAGCGTCTCAGTGAATTCCGTGAATTGTGCCAGGTCATAGCCAACCTGCTCCTTGCCGCCCAGCGATGTTACTTGCGCATAGACGATCTTCCCACCCTCAAGTTCGATGGGTACTATCTCCATCCCCTCTGCCATGTAAAAACCTCCTTAGCGTACAACTGTCGTCTCTGCCTTCTTGTGTGCATCCTATGTAAATTTTACGGGACGCGAGCAAACAGATCGTTTTCTCCGGGTACATCGGGACCGACGCGCGAGGCCGCCAGTTGGTAGCACTCTTTGCTGCGCCACTCGCGCTGGATATCGTCTGGTATCTTAGCCATAAAATTGTTGGGGTCCATCTGGGTGCGATGCTTGCTCCAGGAACGATCCTTGGTCGCGCGCAACTCTTCCACGTTGAGCCAGACGTTGATCTGCTCGTCCGCCAGGCCCATTTTTTCGGGATCGGCGCCGCGCAATATGCTGCTGTCAGGCGCCTGGTCCTGCGTCTGCATCCAGGCTCCGATGGCGCGAATGGCGCTGCGCGGGAACGCGCTGTAGTACAGCTTGGAGACGGCCCAGACCGGTCCAAGTTCAGGGTACTGCGCGTCATCGGCGGCGGCATGGAAGGCACTGGTAGTATAGCGGTGGATGGCGATATGGTCGGGGTGGCCATAGCCGCCAGTTTCGTCGAAGGTGACCATCACCTGCGGCTGGAACTGGCGAATGATGGCGACCAGCTTGCCTACTACCTCGGCGGGATTGACCTGCACAAATGCGCGCGGGTCGGTGTTGTCAGCGGTGCCCGCCATGCCTGAGTCGCGGTAATCGAGGAACCACAGGTGGTTGAGCTTGAGGACCTCGGCCGCCGCGCGCATCTCACCCTCGCGCACCTGCCCCAGATTCTCAGGTGTCGCCAGGGCCGGGTCGGAGATCTCGCCAACTTCGCCTCGTGTCGCGCAGACCAGGCCTGTTTCTACACCCTCGGCCCCATAGCGCAAAAATGCGCCACTCATCGTGCCTTCATCATCAGGGTGGGCATAGAGGCCCAATAGTCGTCTTGTTGCCATATGTTTTGTCCTTTGTCTTGCAGCTAGATAGTGGAACTAGCTGTTACTGTACCATCGCATAGCGAGGGTGTCAATTGGAGGCCTTTTGTTGCGCTTATCCCTAAAGAATAGAACGAGTTTACCTATTACTAGAGTGGCTTGTAGAGCGGCTTCGCCTGTGGCTGTTAGCGATTTAAAGAGAATACTTCTGTTGGGGGTTAGAGCAGTATTCCAGGTTTATTTGGTAATTCGTTTTTCTAATTGCCTTGTTCTTCCATAAAAGAGGTATGCTCATACGCTTTGGCGACAGAAAAACGGATATCCAAACTTGTAAGCTCTACAGTGTCATTCAGCCGAAGTGTGTAAAGCGTCCAGAAGCCGTTTTTCTCGCGGCGGAAGAGTTCAATAATAGGTGTGTCTGAACTGATGAGGAGGTATTCTTGAATGGTTGTACTTGAGCGATATTCGAGAGACTTTCTTCCCCGATCCTGGGCCTCGGTTGATGGTGAAAGGACTTCCACTACTAAAGATGGGTAGTGAATGGCGTCTTTTGCTCCTCTATCTCGTGAATCACAACTAACAGTTACATCAGGACAGACGCGGTAGTTTTCTGCAAGCTCTACATAAAGATCGGAGTTATAGACAATGCATCGCCGGCCTTCCAGCAAGTTACCGAGCATTCTCCCTACATTGTTGCCAATGATGGAATGGTTGGGGCTTCCACCTGTCATCATATACATGTCACCGTCGAGGTATTCATAGCGGTGTTCGGGATCTTTTTCTAAGATGGCAAAGTACTCCTCAAGACTTACTTTTTCGTCGTGTGTGTTGTGGTGTACTGCCATATGTGCCTCTTTCCTGGTGGTGTGTTTTATGAAGAAGTCCACCCTATTATACCATAGTTTGACTACCTTAGTGGATAAAGAGACTCTGCTGTTTTGTCCTGATCCGTGGGTGTTGCGAACATATTCATTCATCAACCACGAGATAGGCGAGGCGATACGGGCGCGGTACAATCGGTGGGAGTGTCGCTACTGTGTGTCGCGCAAGATCGATGTATGGCGACAACTGCTCAAAGCAGCGGACCCGGTTCTGTTGCTGCGCTTACGTAACAATGCACATATCCTTACAGAATAGAATGAGTATTTAAAAGATCGCTCTACCTTTTCTGTGTAAAATGTGGTACACTGAGTATAGTATTGTAGACACTGTGCTCATCTCGTTCGCACGGCTGAGAGGTGTGCAGATGTAGGAACGCCTGATTACAGGATACAAGATGAAGGAGTAATGCCGATGGCACGGCCGGTGTTGGATAAAGAACTGCACGAGTTGGATGAGCAGATTGTTGAGTTAGGTCGCCTGGTTGATGATGCATTGAAGAATGCGCTCGAAGCCCTGGAGACGGGCGACCAGGCGAAGTCAGGCATGGTTATCGAGGCGGACGCCAGAGTCGACAGCTTACGCGCGGCTGTTGAGGAGCATGCTATCCGCCTGTTGACCTTGCAGCAGCCCCTGGGCGGTGGAGATCTGCGCTATCTCACCGCGACGCTTTCTATCGCAGGCGACCTTGAGCGTACAGGCGATGGGGCCGCGGGCATTGCCACGATTGTATTGCGTATGGTGCCCCTGCGTAGCGGGAATGGCGAGCAGGTAGAGATAGACAGTAACCTGGCGGAGCATATGGAAGGAAAAGCCACGGAGAGCGACAGCCACCAGGTAACGGAGGCCTCGATTTTGCGTAGTATCCTTGAACTTGGGTACGAGGCCCGGCGCGTTCTGCAAGGGACAATGGATGCCTTCGCCAGGCGCGATGCCAATGCGGCGCGCTACATCTGGCAGGAGGATGATGTGGTGGATGTGCGCTATCACCTTGTGCGCCACGATCTGATGGCCATGCTGGCCGGTACTCAGGCTATCCCCGCCTTGCAGAACGATCCACGCATTTTGCAGCGCGCGACCTATCTCCTCTGGATCGCCCACAAACTGGAGCGCGTCGCCGACCATTGTACCAACGTCTGCGAGCGCATCTTCTTTATCGTGGGCGGCGACACGAATATCGGCGCAAAGTAATATCGTTCTACGTAATTACTTGCCAGAACAGGTCAGCAAGTTGGATGTAGCCCAGGCGACTGGGATGGAAGCCACCGCGACTACGTAG
>JALYTT010000404.1 GCA_030854145.1 Chloroflexota bacterium
AGCTTGACGCTTGCCAGCCTGGAGCACACCGCGGTCCTCCTCCAATCTGACGTGGACGCGCGCTAAGGTTTCGCGCTTTTCCAGGTCAATGACCTCCTCTGGCTTCCAACAAGTGCGACTGTAGTGGCGAATTTAGCATATATCCACATCCCTGTGCTATCCTGTGAAGAGGCCCACCCATACGGCGCTATCATCACAAAGGAGCATCGCGTTGACTACACCATCTCTCATCATTCGACCCCTGGCCAGCGACGAGGAGTATACTGCCTACTTTCGCATGGCGGTGGCAGCTTTCTCCACTCATCCATCGGAAGAGGCAGTTCAACGCAGGAAGCACTCGTTGCACATGAGTCCTGTCTTTCGTCCTGAGCAGGTGCGCGGGGCCTTTCGCGACGGTCAGCAAGTGGGGGGCTACATCATGCATGAGCACCAGCTACGCATGGGGTCCGCGCGCATCTCCACTGGCTGTATTGGCACCGTCGTGACATCTACACAGCACCGGAAGCAGGGTATCGCCAGCGCGTTGATGCAGGATGCCATCGAATTTGCTCACCAGCATAACCACGCGCTCTTGCTGTTGGATGGCATCCCCAATTTTTACTACCGCTATGACTATATAGATATGTTCGACGTGTCGCTCGTCGAAGTGGATCGCAGTGCTATCCTTGCCCGCACTCCGGCTGCATACCAGGTCCGTATAGCCACGGTAGATGATGCCGCCGCCCTGCTGGCCCTCTACAAGCGCCATTTCCAGCGGTATACCGGCAGCTTCGAGCGCTCGCCTGAGCTACAGGCGTATCGTCTCCAATACACGCACAATCCAACCATGGTTGCGCTTTCTGAGCAGGGGCAGATCATAGGGTATCTACGTTATAGCCAGGAAGATGATGTACATGTGGGAAGGGAAATCGCGGCGGATAACTGGGATGCGCTGCTCGCGCTACTCCAGTATCATGCCAATGTATTCGATCCTGACAAAGCACCCACAAGCTTACAATACCTGCTGCCCCTCGACTCACCCATGACGCAATGGATGATCGATACCCTTGAAGTTCCCGATACCTCACACTGGGATGCACCATCTCTCGAATGGGGTGTGCGCGGTATGAGCTATCATCATCGCTTTGCCGGCTGGATGGCGCGCCTCACCGATCTCCACCTGCTGATGCGCTCGATCTTACCGGAGTTGCGGGCCAGGTGGCGGCGCTCTCTGGCGCAGTGGACAGGCGCTATCTCCTTCAGCGTCGCTGGCGAGGCCTGCACGCTCCAGGTCGCCGGCAATGATGTGCAGATCGTGGCTACTCCCCCAGCCTCTACTCCGCGCCTGGAACTGACAGCACAGGCCGTGGTCCAGCTTGTCTTCGGCTATCGCGCCTTATCCCAGCTCACCGACCTCGCTCATCTTTCCGAGGAGGCTGCTTCCGCGCTCTCAATCCTCTTCCCCACAGGCCACACCTGGATACCGGCCTCCGACTGGTTCTGATCTTAGACTATCAACGAGCTTTAGCTTTCAGAAGAACTTCTATGGTGGTATAGACATGTTGACAACTAGAATACTTGTCAGGTATACTTCGGGAGACAGATCGTTTACAGGAAAGGCATATTGCTATTGGTGGTGCCAGCACCTTTTACGCTACTTGAGAAGGCAGGCCAACCACTGCTTCATGTTGGGTTTATCTACATCATCAGGAGGGACCCGCTATGAAACCTTCTTCGCGCGTTACGTTCATTCGCGTCCTTGTAGCCATCAGCAGCATAGTCATCATCGCTGGCGCCTTCGTCGGCTGGAACTTGTCCAACGCGCGTGCCGCGGGAGGATTTCCAGGCCATTTCTTCTCGCCGTACACGGATGTCACCCTGAGCGGAGCATCTTTGCAGTCCGTCACGCAAAGTACCGGCCAGAAGTTCTACACCCTCGCTTTCGTTGACAACGGAGGTGGGACCTGCAATGCCGAGTGGGCCGGCACGATCCCTTTCAATCAGACCTCAATATACCTGCCACACCTGGACAGTGACATCAGCTTTATCCGCAGCCAGGGAGGCGATGTCGCCATCTCCTTCGGCGGTCAAGCGGGACAGGAGCTGGCTTTAACCTGTCAGGACCCAACCAGTTTGCAGGCCCAGTATCAGAGGGTCATCGACACCTACCATGTGACGCACCTCGACTTCGACATCGAAGGCGGCTCACAAGGAGACGCGACCTCCTACACGCGGCGCAATATCGCTCTGGCAGGCTTGCAGCGCGCCAACCCCGGCCTGTTCATTTCGTTTACGCTGCCCGCCGCAACCACCGGCCTGCTCAGCGACAGCCTGGGTCTGATCAGCAACGCCAAAGCGCAAGGTGTCACCGTCAACCTCGTCAATCCGATGGCCTTTGACTTTGGCTCGCCAGATAGCATGATGGGTCAGGAAGCGATCAATAGCGCCAATGGGGTCTTTAGCGAGCTACAGCAGATCTACCCCAACTTAGCGAGCAGCCAGTTGTGGGCCATGATCGGTGTCACGGTAATGATTGGCCAGAACGACTCGCCGGGCGAGGTCCTCAGCATACAACAGGCGCAGCAGGTGCTGACTTTTGCGAAACAGGTAAATATGGGCGAGCTATCGTTCTGGGAGGTGTCGCGCGACAATGGCGGTTGTCCCGGACAGACGAGCGCTTCGCCCACCTGTAGCGGCCTGGCGCAGGGAACCTATGACTTCATCAATCTCTTTAAGTCGTTCAGCGGTGGCAGCGGTGGACCGCCCCCCACGCCAACAAAAACGCCGGCTGTGACGCCAACGCCCACGCATACGGCGACACCCACGCCCACCCACACGGCAACTCCCACACCTATCCCTGGCATCCAGCCCTGGGACGGCAACTTCCATCCCTATAAGATCGGAGACCTGGTGAGCTACCAGAACCATGTCTACAAATGTATCCAGGCGCATACCTCGGAGCCTAATTGGGACCCGGCGGACGTGCCGGCGCTCTGGCAGTTCGTCAGGTAGCCAGGTCGCCCATAGCGCTTTCCACGGCGTCCATCTATCCGAGAATAAGGGGTAACAGAGGTAGGGGCGCCGTTTTTGAACTTGCTAAGGAAATCGTCGCAAACGCTTGTTTTTTTGGGCTTCTGATGCTATATTACAAGCATAGATGGCCTGACTCGCCCGTTCGGGATTGAAGACGGAATGGGAAGGCGCGCCATATCCCGATCTGGTGAAATCCGTTCCTCACGTTGCATTCGAGGTCGACGATCTCGATGATGCGCTGCAAGGTCAGCACATCATCATCGAACCAAACAGCCCCAGCCCGGGCGTCAGGGTCGCCTTCATCCAGGTGAGAGGGGCGCCCGTCGAGCTGATGCAGATCGATCGCTCGATCAGGCCGGACCTATGGCGCTGTATTGACAAACGGTTGAAAGCGTTGAGCACACTGACCTATGTCTATGCTATGATAAGCATGCTCTCAATCAACGCTACTGTAAGCACAAAGGATGGACCAATAGACGAGATTTCCCTCATCCCCCAAAAGGAACCATTCACCAGAATAGAGACCGTCATCTCTTCAATCAAGAGCACCCCCCTAAAAGTCAGGGCATCGCTCGAAATAGCCCAGGTCTTGGATCGGATCCAATATTCGGAGCAGGCGGAAAACATCTGGCAGCAAGCTGAACGCGTTTCCCTCTCTCTCTGGCGCTCGCATAGGGATAGGGCCGCCCTGGAGATCCTGGCCTCCATGCTGGTACAGGCCAAGCGCTGGGAAGAGGCCGAACGTGTCGCCCTCTTACACGTAAGAGAGAGTGTATTCGAGCTGGCAATGGCTTTGATACAACACCAGCTCTGGGATCAAGCTGAACGCATCGCCCTCTCAATGGCAAACCATCGCAGCCAGGCTTTGCACCATCTGGTTCTAGCTTTGATACAACGCCAGCTCTGGGATCAGGCTGAACGTGTCTTCTCCTCAATGCAAGATGATTCTGATCGATGGCAAACAAGAGAGGCCCTCGTTTCTGCGTTGAGCCAGGCTCAACGTTGGGAACAGGCCAGACGCGTTGCTTTCCCTTCTGCTTTGAACACGCTCATCAAAGCTCTGGTGTTTGCGCAGCACATAGAGCAGGCGGTCCAACTCGTCGCATCGCTTGATCATCAGAAGGAGTGGCAACCTTCAGCCCGATTGAGCCTCCTCGCAGGGTTAGCTGAGATTGGGCAATGGGAACAGGCCAACCACTATCTTGCTTCGTGGGAACCAATGGACGAGCGTGACGAGTCGTATCGACAGGAAGCGCTGCGGAAAATGGCTGGCGCGCTGGCGCGGGTCCGCGCCTGGGAGCAAGCGGAAGAGGTCATCAAAGCCATAGATGGACGGTGGCTCTGGACAAAATTCCTGGCACAGCAGGAACTCTTCAACGCGCTCGTTGAGGCTCAACACTGGGAACACGCTGAACACATCAGCCGTGCTATTGAGAACCGACACTGGCGCGAACGGACGTTGGGCAAGCTGGTTCTGGCACTGGGACAGGCTCGCAAATGGGAACTGGCCGAACGCGTCGCCCACACAATCCAGCACCCCTTTGAGAATGGGTTTGCTCTCAGAAGACTCGCAGTGATCAGAGCGCAGATTGGAGAAGGATGGGAGGCCGAACGCATTGTCCGCGCAATCGCAGATAATAGTGAAAGAGCGATCGGGCTTCGCAAACTGGTTGAAGCCCTGGGGCAGGGAGGATGTTGGAAACAGGCGGAACATATTGCCCGTTCAATCGAGGAGGAGGACTGGAAAGGTTGGGCGCTGGGCAAGCTGGTACGAACTCTGGCGCTGGCTCAATGTTGGGAGCAAGCCGCGCAGGTTGCCCGCTCAATCGAAGAGAAAAGATCGCGCATGCTCGCATCGAGAAAGCTGCTCTACCAGCTTGAGAGAGCCACCCGCAGGCAGCAAGTTGACTGGATGATTGTCAACCAAGAAAAGGTCAAACAAATGGCGGTGGATCTCTATGAGGGCGAATGGAGTAGTGTGTGGGGCGCATCGGTCAAGGTAACTTTTGCCCATATCCTGATACGAGAGCAGCGTTGGACAGAGGCGGAACATCTCGTCCCAACCATTGTGGTCGGCTGGCTTCGATATCAAACGCAAAGGGAGCTGATTGATGCCATGATCCAGGCCCAATGCTGGGAACAAGTGGAACAGTTCATCGCCTCTACGGAAGAGGAGGACTTGAGAGACTGGGGCTGGCTCCAGTTAGTTGTAGCGATGCTTCAGAAAGAAGAGGCGGTGCTTATGGCTCCCCCCAAACCATAGTGGGCGATGTTCAGCTCCCCTCACAAGCCCCGCCAAAAACCAACATTGCATATTAGGTCGATGTGGGGTACACTATACAGTGGTATAGTGTGCAGTTCACACTATGGTATGCTTAGCTGCACGGAGCTCATGATCACAGTCGTCAAACAGAACGCACTCGGTGAGGCCAGGGTCCGCTACCAGGGAGAGGTTATCGAGCGCTCACCGCAAATGGTAGTCATTCGGGCTTACTGGACATCTCCAGCTAGAGACCTGGGCTATACCAATTTCCAGGTGGGCGACCGGTTTATAGAGTACTATTACACCGACCGCTGGTTTAACATCTTCGATATCGCCAGCGCTGAGGGCGAGCGCAAGGGCTGGTACTGCAATATTGCGCAGCCGGCCGTTCTCTTTGATGATCGCATCGAACAGATTGATCTGCTCCTCGATGTCTGGGTTGACCCAACTGGCACACTACTCGTCTTAGATGAAGATGAATTTCGTAACGACCTCACGCTCACCGGCGAGCAACGCAAAGGGGCTCAGGAGGGACTGCAAACCCTTCTGCGGAACATTGCGGAACGCGAAGGTCCATTCGCAGACATACATATGTAGGTAGAAAAGTACAGGTATAGTGTGCTGCGTGCAGCAGTACTGTGTAGGGGCCGCATAGCGCTCCGGAAGGGCACACTTGATGGAAAAAAGAGACGCCAGGCTGTTCCAGCAACCAGCAGACATAGTAGACCAGAGCTGGAATATCGTGGAGCTTGAGTCTCGCAGGCAGCTTCGCCGAACGGTAAGCGAACTGATAGCACTTGCTACTAGCAGCACGATTACCACCAGTGAGATGCAGCAATACCTGCTCCGTGGCGTGGCAACACACGGCAACACGTTTGCCACGCAGCTTGTGCGTTCGCTTCAACGCGACAATCAAGAGGAACGCCAGTCCATCGTCTGGCTCTTAACCCTATTAAACGATGAAGAAACGCTTACCCCGCTTCAACAGATGGCGCTTAACAAGCGACTCTCTCGCTCGATACGGCTGTCAGCCTCGCTGGTCCTCGCCGCCCTGGGCGCCACCAGGGAGACGCAAGAGGACTATTGCCGTACACGCCTGTACGCCATCGGCTAGGGCAGTCTCATGCTGTAGCGGCGCTCCCGCCTCGAGTACCTCGTAGGGCGTGGCTTGCCTCATAGGCGTGAACGTAAGCCGAAAAGGATAGCCGCCTCGCGTATCTGGTAGATACCGTCTGCATTGTCAAGTGTTTTGGCTCGATCTTTTCATCGAGCCGGAAAACTGGTCAAAGAGGGAGGCGGTGTTCTGAGCGCAGCCG
>JALYTT010000034.1 GCA_030854145.1 Chloroflexota bacterium
CACTCAGCCTTCGTGTGCGTTTTCCTCGCCTCTTACTGGAAGACCTTTGAGGATCAGGAAAGCTTCCAGAGATTCACGGTGTTCAACGCATAGTTTTTCCCATCGAACTCATTGGTTGAAGAGACCAGCTTATGACTATCTGGTGACCAGGCCAATGTCGTAACCTCGTGGCCCTGCTCGACCTTGCCGAAGGTGGCAACGATTTTCTGCGCTTTGACATCCCAGATGTGGATCGCAGAAGTGCTCTCAGCCAGGTATTTCCCATCCGGTGACCAGGCCAGTGCGCCAATGAGAGGCAAACTGGTGTCGCTGTCCTTAAAGGATGCAGAGAGTTTCCCGGTTGCAGCCGACCAGATCTGCACTTTGCTGGCGGTGAACAAACCTAGTGCGAGCGAAGCGCCATCGGGTGACCAGGCCTCCGCGCTCACATCAGACTGATTGAAGGGAATGCTGCCGGTCTGCTTCCCACTATCGATGCTCCAGATCCCAATGGTGTTATTCGACTTTTGCGCCGAAACATACTTGCCATTGGGTGATATGGATGCCACCTGCGGGAATTCGACGTTAAATTGGAGAGTAGAAGGAAACGTTACCGCCGTACGGATAAACGCTCCAGTGCTGGCATTCCAGATCCGCACGCTTATAACAGGGGGAATGCTCGTTTTCGGATGATAGGTGATCACCAGAGAAACAATCTGCGTTCCATTGGACGACCATACAGACTGATAGACAGAATCGTAGGGACCACCGCCTGTAAAACTGGAGATGCGCTGTCCTGTTGTCGCATCCAGCACTTCCGCCACTTCCTCGCTCCAGCTTGCGGCCTGGTTGAGTACCAGTAACTGTTTCCCGTCGGGCGACCAGTTAGCCTGTTGCGCAAGCGGCAGCAAGTCTGAAGATGTTGGCGCACAGTTTGACGCGGCAAACGTCTTCAAATTAGCGTATGTCGTCGCGATCTGTCCGTGAGAAGACCAATCTAGCGAGGGCTGCTGTGAGTGCGTGACAGCGCTATTATCACCTGAGAAACTGCACAGCAATGCCCCAGAACTGAATGCCTTTTGAGCGGCACCCGTCTGCGTTGTTTGCCTAGAGCCTACAGGCGGATTTTGCGATTTGCTATGTAACGCAGAAGAAAGTAGTACCCAGCTAAGAATCGTGAACAAGACCACCGCGGCAACTCCAATCGTGCTCAGTGTGCGCCTCAGAAAGCGAGAGCGGTGAGGCTGCTGCGAATTGAGGGTCGAGATGTAGGTGTCCTGATAGATATCCCTTTGGTGCATCGCTTTTCCTTCCATAGAAAGCTGCTGGCCTCCAGATTGCTGACGCTGTTTCTCCTGGAGGAAAACAGGGTGTTCCCGGCTTTGCATAAAGCGACTCCAGATCCGCTCTAACGAACGCTCATTCTCCTGGGCATACGCCTGAGAGAGTGCATAGATATCCTGGATCAGGTGGTGCTCTTCCTGCGAAAGCTCACCAGGTAGGCGTTCAGTCTGCCTATCGATCGCTTCAGACGTCAAGCGGTTTTCGTGGTCTTTCATCATTTATCACCTTTTCCCTGGTCCTGGTAGATCCCGCGCAGGCGCTGGAGTGTTCGGGACAAGATCGTCCGGATCGTCCCTTCGCTTTTTTCAAGGACCGGAGCTATTTCTTTACAACTCAGGCCATGGCCAAACCGCAAACGCAAGACTTCTTGCTGGGCCTTTGGCAATGTGCGCATCGCGCTGAAGAGTTGAGCGGCCGCCTCGTGTCTGAGACTGAGCTGCTCTGGAGCCAATCTATCGTCTTCATAGAGCGGCTCGGAGAGCCATTCAATAGAAACGTGATGGCGACGGGTGGTGCGCCGGTAGTAATCCACCACTTTATGGCGGGTAATTGTCCAGAGCCAGGCTTCTTGTCGTTTTTCATCAAAGGTTGGAAAACGTTGGTTCTCCAAGACTGAGAGAAACACATCAAGCACAATATCCTCAGCGTCTTCACGCGATGTGGTCTGCTGATATGCATAGGCGAAAAGTCTCGGTGCATAGTGCCGATACAACTCCGCATAGAGTGAGTGCTCCAACACGCTGATTTCCTTGCGTTGCATACATATCCTCTAGAGTTTTTTGAGATCTCACTGGAATCTCGTTCAAAGACCAAAAACGTTACATCCTTGTGAAGCGATATCCAGGACTCATTACGCGAACATACTGTGGATGAAAGCCACGAGTGCGATCACGATGGCCATTATCATGAGGAATCCGAGCATCAATGGCATACTACGGAAATCGCCGGTGTGAAAGGAGATCCTGGCGATTCGCAACCTGACCCCTAAGGATTATGAGGAAATTCAAGCACAACTCATTGCTCGTGGCTTCATGTCTCGCACTCAGCTTCTTGGACCATTTGCGGAAGGAGACGAAGAGCGTGAGGATGAATGACCCGCCTGGAGAGGCCACTCTTATGCCAACGCCGCCGCTGGACTTGCAGCCTTGATCTTCTGTGGCGGCGTGTGAACTATGTGGACCGGAGCACAGCGCTGTCCTGTCATCTCGCAAATGGCGCTGACGGTGCGCTCGACACCTGTGGCGAGATCGACTTCGGGCCGCCAGCCAAGCACTCGCTGCGCCAGCGTGTTATCCAGCACAATAGACGCGGCCTCAACGAGCCGATTATTGATGTGTGCTGGCTGTATCTCGCTGCCGAGCAGGTGCGCGACGGCAAAATAGAATTGTTCGAGCGCGTACCCCTGCCCCGAACTGATGTGCAGCGTCTGGTTCTTCCCGCGCTCCAGCGCATACAGGTTGGCGCGCACGACATCATCGATGAAAATGGTGTCCCGCAGCTCGTGAGGCAGGGCGCGGATCACCGGGCAGCAGTCCCTCTCCAGCAGGGTGTACACGAAATAGGTCAGCGGATGCTGGGCCAGATCTCTGTCGGTCTCACCATAGACATCAGCGTAGCGTAGGATAGTATGCTCAAGGCCGTACTGACGCGTGTAGTAGCGCACATACCACTCGCCGGCAGCTTTGGTGATATCCAGTGGGCGTTGGGGGTGCAGCGGCGTATCCTCGCCGGCTGGCAGGTGCTGGCAGGCCATGCTGCCATACATGCTGTTTCCGCCTGAGGCAAATATGATCTTGCCAATGCATGCGTTGACACAGCTATCCAGCACGTTTAACAGGCCACGTACATTGATGTCGGCATCGGTCAGTGGCGGCTCTCCTGGCATCTCACATTCGCGCGGTGCGGCGTGGTGGCTCACAAGGTCGGGACGTTCTTGCTCCAGAATACGTTGCAGTTGCCTGTCGCGGATATCTACCCGGTAGAAACGCGCGCGTGGATCAACCGCTCTAGCCGATCCGCTGATCAGCGCATCGATGACCAGCACATCATGCCCGCTGTCCAGGTACGCCCGCGCCAGGTGCGAGCCAATGAAACCGGCGCCCCCAGTAATTGCAATCTTCATCAAAAACTCCCTTCTAAGTATTTGCCCCTTCTACAGGTGAAAGAAAAAACGCCGCTCATGGACTGGGTAATGTGCTTGAAACTCTCTATTTCCAGTGTATTCCGAGCAACCATCGATATAATGAAATATACTGCACAAATTAAGAGGCACCTCCATGAGGAGGTGCCTCTCAATATTCAACTCCGATTGACGTTTCCGCGGCTGGAGGTTCACGAGGTAGGGAAGACTCTCGTTGTTGTCACTTCTCCCGCTCTCATGATGCGAGAGATGCCCGGCCTCCGCTGATTCCGCTGACGGCAATCTAATAGAGGGCGGAATCACATTGCCGGAGGCGGATTCTTCATCAATGTGTCAAGTGTGGATTTCTTGATGCGATACGCCTGGCGCTTGCCGCGATGCGGCAAGGTAATCGCCTCCAGCGCCCCGCTCTTGATCCACCTTCTGACCGTCGTATCATCGACCCTCAATCGACGCGCCACCTCACGCACTGTCAACAATTCGTCCATCTTATCATCTGCCATAGCTGTCCCTCTCTCTTCAACCTTCTCTGAATCCAAAACGCTACTTTTTCGAGCCATTTGCACACCTGACTTCTAACAAAAAACAATCAATCTCTCCCAGCACGCGCTGAGAGATACGCGACTGGCGTTACGAGAGCAGCAGTCTTTTCGGCTTCTCCTACCACAAAGTAGACCGATTAGGCATATCTTTCTCTCTACAAAGAGAAACGTTAGAATACTGTCTGCCAGTTAACTATACTATACATATTCATACAAACGTACTAAAATGCATATAGTGATACCATACGACCAGGGCTTTTCAAAAGTTGCCCGTCCTTCGTAGCGGCGTGATTTATCACGCGTGTGCAGCCATGCCGTCGGGTCAGTCCCCGCGTGATTTATCACGCCGCTACGAAGGACAGATGATGACCGCTTGCGTGCGGCGCGCTGAGAATAGCTAGCCGGGCCAAACACCGCAGACCCTTTCGCCCATGCGGCTGCGAAGATGGCGTACAGAGTAATTTTCGGGCGCTGGCATAATAAAGAGAGAGCTATATGATAGAAAGAGAACACACAATTACACCTACAGCGGACGCGATGGGCGCAACGGAGACAACGGCGGAGACTCCTATGCCGGTCGCGCCCCAGCCGCGTTCGGCGCGCCAGAGGCTGATGCTCATCGATGGGCACGCCATGATTCACCGCGCCTTTCACGCGCTGCCAGAGGCCCTCACGACCTCAACCGGTGAGGTGGTCAACGCGACCTATGGCTTCACGACCATGCTCATCAAGGCTCTGGCCGACGAGAAGCCCGACTATATCGCCGTGACCTTCGACCGCTCCACGCCAACGTTCCGCCATAAGGAATACGCGCTATACAAGGCGCAGCGGCCTCCCCTACCTGATAGCATGCGCCCCCAGTTTGGGCGTATCCGCGAGCTTGTGCAGGCCTTCGGCTTCCCTATCTACGAAAAAGATGGTTTCGAGGCCGATGATCTCCTGGGCACGCTCTCCGTCCAGGCCACGCAGCACAACATTAATACCATCATCCTCAGCGGCGACATGGACACCTTGCAGCTTGTCGATGACCATGTGCAGGTGCTGGTGGCCAAGCGCGGCCTCAGCGAGGTGACCGTCTACGACGAGGCGGCGGTGAAGGCGCGCTATGGTCTTGAGCCGCTCAAACTGCCCGACTTCAAGGGGCTGGTGGGCGATAAGTCCGACAATATCCCCGGCGTACCAGGCATCGGCGAGAAGACCGCCACCAGGCTCCTCAGCGACTACGGCAGCCTCGAAGGCGTGCTTGCCCACCTGGATGAACTCAAGCCCAAAGAGCAGCGACTGCTCCGTGAGACCAGTGATCAGGCTCTGCAGAGCAAGCACCTGGCCACGATTGTGCGCGATGCCCCCGTGCAACTCGACCTGCCGGCCTGCAAGATAGAGCATATCGACCGCGAGCGGCTGCTGGCGCTCTTCCGTGTGCTGGAGTTCCATTCGCTGGTTGATCGCATCCCCGGTGGCAGCGGCGAAGCCAGCGCGGAAGTGGAACAGGAGCGTGCTGGGCGGCGCGCTCAGGAACGCGCGAAGCGCGCCGCTGAGCCAGAGGATGAACATGTCCAGGCGACGGATCTCCACCTGGCTGCACCCATTGGCGTTGTGCCTATCATGACGCCTCCCCTGCCACCCATGCAGTCTGCCGGCTCGCTCTCCCTGGAGACCGTCACGCCGCCGGGAATTGCGCCTGAAGCAGCAGAGGAAGAAGGGGTTCCTCCAGATGGACCGGCGCAGCTCAGCCTCTTTGATCTCCCTGAACAGCCTGTTGAGGTTGTGCGTCGCCTGCGCCTGCCCGGCCCTAGCAGCCCGCCGCTGCTCCTGGAGGAGGATAGCTCCGGCGCCACGAATACCATGATCGTCACCAGCGAGGAGGCGTTGCGCGTACTCTTCCAGAGCCTGCGCAGTCATGGCGCCTTCGCTTTCGATACCGAGACCACCTCAGAGGATCTGTGGCACGCTGAACTGGTTGGCATGTCGTTCAGTATGGCTGCCGGCGAAGGCTACTACCTCCCCGTTGGCCATGGGCGCACCCCCGATGGCCAGGAGGCGGGAACGCAGTTACCGTTGCCGTTCGTGCTGGAACAGTTGCGCCCACTCATGGAAGACGAGGCGATCCACAAATATATGCACAACGCCAAGTTTGATATGCTGCTCCTGGCCCGCTATGGCATCGTTGTGCGCGGTCTGGCCTTCGATAGCCTGATCGGCGCCTACCTCGTCGACCCTGGCCGGCGTGGTATGGGCCTCAAGGACCAGGCTTTCCAGCGCCTGGGTCACGTCATGACGCCGATCACACAACTGATCGGCACTGGCAGCAAGATGATCACCATGGCCCAGGTGCCCATCGCCACCGCCGCCGCCTACGCCGGGGCCGACGCCGATATGACCCTGCGCCTCGTCGAGCCGATTATGGCTGACCTGCGCCGGCACAATCTGCTTGATCTGTACAACAGCATCGAACTGCCGCTGGTGCCCGTCTTGATGCAGATGGAACTGCATGGCATAGCCCTGGATGCCGATTTCCTGCGCGGCTTCGAGGAGACCCTGGGCCAGCAGATCAAGACGCTCGAAAAGGCCATTTACGACTCGGTCGGCCATGAGTTTAACATCAACTCGACGAAGCAACTGGGCGAGATCCTCTTTGGGGAACTCAAACTGCCCGCTGGCAAGAAGACCAAAACCGGCTACTCGGTAAGCGCCGATGTCATCGAGAGCCTCCAGGGGCGACATCCTATGGTCGATCACCTGCTGGAGTATCGCCAATTGACCAAGCTCAAATCAACCTACGTTGACGGCCTGCTGGCCCTGATGGACCCCGTTACGGGGCGCGTACACACCTCGTTTAACCAGGCGGTGGCCTCCAGCGGCCGTCTCTCGTCGAGCAACCCCAATCTACAGAATATCCCCGTGCGTACAGAGGTTGGTCGGCAGATTCGGCACGCCTTCATTGCCGATCCCAGCTACACCCTGCTCACCGCCGACTACTCGCAGTTCGAGCTGCGCATCCTGGCGCATATCACGCACGAGCCGCGCCTGGTCGAAGCCTTCAGCCAGGACGAGGATATCCATACGATCACCGCCTCCTCGCTATTTGCTATTCCGGTCCCAGAAGTTACCAAAGATCAACGTAGACTGGCGAAGACGGTCGTCTATGCGGTACTCTATGGACAGTCGGCATTTGGTCTGGCCCAAATTACTGGCATGAGCAACGCCGAGGCCAGCGCCTTTATCAAGCGCTACCATGAGACGTTTCCGCGCATCAAAGGCTACGTCGATGGTACGCTTAACCAGGCTTACCAGCAGGGGTACGTTAACACGCTCTTCGGGCGCAAGCGCTTCCTGCCCGACCTGCGCACGCTGTCAGGCAACGAACGCCAGGCGCTTGAACGTGAAGCCATCAATATGCCCATCCAGGGCACGAACGCCGATCTGATCAAGATCGCCATGATTCGCATCCAGCACACCCTGGAGGAGCGCCGCCTGAAGACACGTATGATCTTGCAGGTACACGACGAACTGGTCTTCGAGGTGCCCGTGGAGGAGCTTGAGCGCGTGCGCCGCCTGGTGAAACGCATCATGGAGGGCGTGGCCGAGCTGGATGTGCCAATCAAGGTCGAGATGAAAGTGGGCAAGAACTGGTATGAAGCGGAACCCGCCGATTAACCGCGCATCATGGCAATACGCCTTCACCTACGTAGGGACCCGATTTATCGCGTCCGGCGCAATGTATTGCGCGAATCCGTTATGGTGAATAGATCGTAGAATTCCCTATACGCGCAATACATTGCGCCGGACGCGATAAATCGGGTCCCTACGGAAAGATGTATACTCGTATCGAAGGAGTTTTTGTGCAACTATCGCGCTTGATTACGAACCTGCCGCCCTATCACTTTGCCGATGCCAAGAAGAAAATCGCCGAGCGCAAAGCGGCGGGCGTTGATGTCATTAGCCTCTCAATGGGCGATCCCGACCTGCCGGCGCCGCACCAGGTGGTGGAGAGCCTGTATATGGCGCTGGTGGACACCGAAAATCACCGCTACCCTGAGTATCGCGGCATGCGCGCGCTGCACGATGCCATCGCGGCCTGGTTCGAGCGCCGCTTCGGGGTGGTTCTGACCCCTGAGCGCGATATCCTGCCGCTGCTAGGATCGAAAGAGGGACTGGCCTACGTCGGGGCCGCCGTCCTGAACGCAGGCGATGTGGCTCTGGTTCCCGACCCCTACTACACGGTGTACCTTACCGCCGTGACCAGCGTGGGCGCGCAACCATACCTGCTGCCCCTGCTGGAGCGCAACAACTACCTGCCCGACCTGGAGAGCATTCCCGCTGACGTGCTGGCGCGCGCGCGCCTGCTGTGGCTCAACTATCCCAACAACCCCACGGGAGCCTGCGCGGACTATAGCTTTTTCGAGCGCGCCGTGGCCTTTGCCCGACGCCATAACCTGGTTATCGTTCACGATATGGCCTACGCCGAGGTCTATTTTGATGACTACCGGCCCGTCAGTATCTTGCAGGTTCCCGGCGCGCGCGAGGTGGCGGTTGAGTTGCATTCCCTCAGTAAGACGTATAATATGGCGGGGTTCCGCGTCGGCATGCTCGTGGGCAATCCTGAACTGGTGGATGCCGTGGGTCGCTTGAAGAGCAATATCGATAGCGGTATCTTCCGGCCCATCCAGTATGCCGCGATTACCGCGCTGCAACTGCCCGATAGCTGGTTGCAGCAGCGCAACGCGCTCTATCGGCGCCGGCGCGATCTGCTGGTCGATGGCTGTAACGCGCTGGGCATGCGCGCCAGCCGGCCCAAAGCTGGTCTCTATGTGTGGGCCGCCGTCCCCGACGGCTTCACCTCGCACGGTTTCGCGGACTGGCTCTTTGACAAAACCGGCGTCTTCATCACCCCTGGATCAAACTTCGGCGACGCGGGCGAAGGCTATGTGCGTATGGCTATCACCGCGCCTGATGTGCGCATTGAGACGGCGGTGCAGCGCATGCAGGCAGCTCTCAAGAATACCGCCGCTCTATCGTAGTGCTCTGTCAAAGTTCATGGCACGGGTGAGATGCCCCCCCCACCCGCGTAGGGATGGGCAAGCGCCTCCCATTCCCGTGCCATCAAGTTTGACAGAGTAGTAGGGACGCGACTGATCGTGTCCGGGATGTGCAATAGAAGAACGGATGCTGCAATGGTGCAAGAGTCTGGCGTGGAAACAACCGGGCAGTCATCGTTGAATGCCTGGCATCTATCTATCGAGCGGGATATATGCGCCGACGCGCAGGTGGGCCTGAATCGCGAATGGCTGGTGACGAACGGGCTGGGGGGCTATGCCTCCGGCTCCATTGTGGGGGCGACGACGCGCAGCTATCATGGATTGCTGGTTGCCGCCCTCCATCCACCGGTTGAGCGCCTCGTCTTTGTGACAAAGATTGACGAGGAGCTGGCCCTGCCCGCTGGCAATGTCTACAAATTGGGCGTGAACGAGTACCAGGATGGCACCATCGATCCTCAGGGTGCCACCTACCTCAGCAAGGTCTCACTCGAAGGCGATATCCCCTGCTTCACCTACTTGCTGAACGAGACACTCACGCTTGAGAAACGCATCTGGATGGAGTATGCCCAGAATACGACCTATGTCCAATATACCCTGCACGGCACGCTTGCTGACCAGGAACGGGCCGCTCCCCCTATACTTACCCTGTTCCCCTTCTGTCTCTCCCGCGATTATCACAGCACGACCCATGGTGCCGCCGACTGGCATTTCCTGGTCGAGAACCAGGGCAACCGCTGCCGTGTGCGCGCCTCAGAGGACGCCCCCGCCTACCAACTGATCGCCGGACCATCCGCGAGTTTCGCGCCCACCGGCCTGTGGTACTGGCGCGTCCTGCACAGGCGCGATAGGGATCGCGGCCTGCCTGATGTGGAGGATGTCTACCAGCCGGGCAGCTTTCGCACCCCCCTGGCTCCCGGCCAGCGCGTCACCCTTGTGCTCAGCGCCGAGACCGAGCTGCCCGCCGAATTTGGTAACGCCCAGCACGAAGAATGCATCGCCCAGGCCTGGACACACCACCAGCGCCGCATCAAGCAACTCCTGACCATCGCCGACCGCTCAACCACAGACCTGCCCCAGAAAGATCCCGTGCTCGCCCGCCTGGTTGTCGCCGCCGACCAGTTCATCGTCGCGCGCCCCGACTATATCGCGGATGCCAGCGGCAAAAAGCACCTGCATCTCACCCCTGACCGCAAAACGCTGATCGCGGGCTATCCCTGGTTCACCGACTGGGGGCGCGATAGCATGATCTCGCTGCCCGGCCTGCTCTTGCATACGGGCAGGTATAGCGAGGCGCGTGGCCTCCTCAAAGCCTTCGCGTCTTTCACGAATCAGGGCTTGATACCCAATCGCTTCCCCGATAGCGGCGAGGAGCCGGAATACAATACCGCCGACGCCACGCTCTGGATGTTCCAGGCCCTTGATCGTTACCTGGCGACAACCGGCGACTGGTCCCTGCTGAAAGAGCTGTTTCCCACCCTCGACGACATTATTCACTGGCATATACGCGGTACCAGCTTTGGCATCGGCGTCGATCCCGCCGATGGCCTGCTGCACGCGGGGGCGCCGGGAGTACAGCTTACCTGGATGGACGCCAAGGTGGGCGATTGGGTGGTCACGCCGCGCCGGGGCAAGCCGGTCGAGGTGAATGCCCTGTGGTACTGCGCGCTGGCCTGCATGGAGACCTGGGCCATGCGCCTGGCCTTTGATGCCACACCCTACGGTCAACTGCGCTCGCAGGTGCGCACCAATTTCGCCGCGCGTTTCTGGTACGAAGCCGGCGGCTATCTCTACGACGTAGTGGATGTCGATGGGGTCGCTGGCCAGCACGATGCCTCGTTGCGTCCCAACCAGTTGTTCGCAGCCTCGTTGACGCGCGGCCTGCTCTCCGAAGATCAGGTGCGCCAGGTGCTGGCATGTGTGACGCAGCACTTGCTCACCCCCATGGGCCTGCGCTCGCTCAGCCCCACAGACCCGGCCTATCATAACCTGTTCACCGGCGATCAGCGCCAGCGCGACGGCGCCTATCACCAGGGGACAGTCTGGCCCTGGCTGATCGGTCCCTATATCGATGTACACTTGCGTGTCTATAATGATCCTGCCGCCCTGCCTCCCCTGCTAGACTCCCTGATCCAGCACCTGTGGAGTACCTGCCTGGGAAGCATCAGCGAGGTGGCGGAGCCGGAGCCGCCCTTCACCCCCGCCGGCTGCTTCGCGCAGGCCTGGAGCGTCGCGGAGGTGTTGCGTTGCTGGTTGCTGCGAGTATAAAGAGGATATAAAGGGTAGGGGCGCGGTTGACAAGCCTGCCCCTACCCTTTATACCCTTTATTGCACCCTGACCACAATCGCGCTGATATTGCCCTCGCCGCCGGCCTTGTTGGCTGCGTCGACCAGGGTGCGGGTGAGCTTCTGGGTGTCGCCGCCCTGGGCCAGCGCATCCGCTATCTCCTCGTCGCGCAGCATACGCCACAGGCCGTCTGTGCAGAGCAGGATCAGGTCGCCGACCTCTACCTCGCGCTGGAAGAGGTCGGTACGCACGTAGTTGCCATGCCCCAGGTTGTTGTGGAGGCGATTGCGCTCCTCGCTTGCATACAGTTCGTCGGGCGTAAAGTGTGTGCCCTCGCGTGCGTTCGTGGCCTGGCTGATCTCGGTTGTGATGCGGTCTATGCCTTTCGTGGGATTGTAGTGGTAGGCCCGGCTATCGCCAACGCTCACTACATAGAGATGGTGTTTGTGCAGCAGGGCCAGCGTGAGCGTGCTGGCCATCGCCGTAAAGTAGTCGGCGTTGCAGTGGTAAACCACCTGGTTGGCGCGCTGCACGCTATCCATCAACCAGTGCTCCACCAGTTTGCTCGTTGGCGTTGTCACCTGGTGCGAGCGATTGAGCAGGCTGCTACCGCGCAGCAGCAGGGAACCGCTGGCCGGACCAGCGGCTGGGAGCACCGTGAGCCGGGGTATCAGTTCATCGGCCACCGTCTCCACTGCCAGGTGGCTGGCCTCGTGTCCTCCGATAGATTTTCCCTGCGGGCCGCGCAGTCCATCGGCCACTGCGAAGAGTCCGAAGGGCCGGGGCGGCGGCTCAAGCGTCACGCAGAGACCCTGAACGATCAGCAGCATGTCCTCGTTCTCTTTAGCCACAAAGCGTCGCCCGGTATCGCTGACATAGCCAACCTGGCACACATCCGTGACCAGCGGCGAGGTCTCATCAAGGGTGTGTCCGCAGTAGCGACAGAAGTGCGACACGCTGCGGTTCTCACGCCCGCAGGCCCCGCAGGGGTTCTCCGGGATGATGGTACGCACCTTGACGTTCGCGTTGGCCACCGTGCCAGGTTTCGCGGGCACAATGATCGTCGGCGGCAGCGCCAGGGCCTCGTTGACCGCGTCGGCGAAGGCGTGCCCAGTGGGAAAGCGCTTCTCAGGCTCGATCTCCATCGCGCGCCTGATGGCCTCGTCCACGCCTGGATTCAAGAGCGGGTTCAGTTCGCTTGGCGCCGGCAACTCGGCGGCGTGGCTGCGCACAATCGCTTGGAACGGCAGCAGACCCGTGAACATCTGGTAGGCCACGACCCCCATCGAGTAGATATCGCTGGATGGCTGCGGGTTGCCATGTTCCTGCTCCGGCGCGACATAATGCTCGGTGCCCACCGCCCAGCCACGCTGCGTGAGCGGTGTCTCTTTTTGCATGGCGCGCGCGATGCCGAAATCTGCCAGCACCAGGCGCCCATCGTCCTGGTGAATGAGCAGGTTTGAGGGCTTGATGTCGCGATGCACGATCTGCTGCGGGTGCGCATGCACGGCATCAATGGCGTCGGCGAGTTCGTGGAGGTAGCGCTGCGCCAGCGGCACCGCCAGCGGCTGTTCCCCCTTCAGCAGGGATTTGAGCGTGCCACCGGTGACCAGGGGCATGACCAGGTAGAGCCAGGAGCCGTCCTGCCCAAAGTTCAGCACCGGCACAATATTTTTGTGGCGCAACTGGCGGGCGTAGCGCGCCTCGCGCCGAAAGCGCTCCATAGCAGTGGCGCTATCCATCTTGGTGCTGGTCGTTGAGATGACCTTTAAGGCTACCTGCTGCATATCAAAAGTGTCGTTCACGCGATACACCGCGCCCATGCCACCAAGGCCGATCAGCGCCTCAACAACATAGCGACCGGCGATAACCGCACCGGGCAGCAGGCACTGACAGAACGGGTTCACACATTGAAAAGTACCCTGCGTGTACTCGGCCTGGCACCTTGGATTAGGGCAGCGGGGCATAGACGTTCCTTCCTCCTGTGTCGCTTCCTCGACGCTCCGCAACAACACTATACTTCCAGGGATGAATCCTTCATCCGCCTACAGTGTAGAGAGAAATGGAGTTAATGTCAACTATAATCATGGCTGCACTTTTTCGATCAGCGCGCTCTTTTCTGATCACGCTGTATCAGGGCTGTGTTCTGCTTCACTTTGTAAGACGGTTCACAGATGGGGGTAATAAAAATCCAACTGGGGAAACCTCCCTGATGTCTGGCCCTATAGATAGACTATCACGCGTTACGCGCGAACGCAAAAAGGCCTCGCGTGACAAGGTGTCAGCGTAGGGGCTATAGCCCTTCGTGGAAATAGACTTTTGCGGGATAAAGGGAAAAGAGGGGAAGATACGCGCAAGAGACGTAGGGGCGCCGTTTACAAGCCCGTGCATCAGGCGTGATCGTGATGTCAGAGGACACCAGGCGTGATCGTGATGTCATAGGGCAACAGGCGGGCTTGTAAACGGCGCCCCTACGTCTCTTGCGCGTTCTTCTCGGGTAGATGGACATGCTGGAAAGCGCTCCGCAAAAACCTATCCGTGCGAAGGCGATGACCCACTCCGTGACAAGCTAGGCGAAGAGCAGTATAATCTGTCAGGGTGGCGATTTCTCGAAGGCCTGGCCTTCAACACTGTCCCCCAGAACAATGAAGCGACAAAAGGATATTTCCGGCCATGATACAGACGCTACCGCTTGTGCTGTTTATAGTGATGATGGAACTCTCAATCGGGTCATTCTTTGTGCTGTTTGTGCTCGATTGGCGCGATGAAGTGAAGCGCGGGTTCCTCGTCTCCTACGCCATTATCTACCTCTTTCTGAGTGGGCTGACCTACCTGTTCCAGCAAAACTACGCCAATTCAGACCTGCTCAATACCTATGCCAACCTTGATAAGGCCTGGACCGGCTACCAGGCGGGTACCCTGCTGCTCTTCCTGCTGCTGATGCTGCCCTACAACCTGTTCTTGATCATGGATAAGCGCGCCGGCGTGGATGGCCGGACAGACGACACGGCTGCACGTACCTCATTGGTGCGCCTGCTGCACCTCGTCAGCGGCTCCCTGTGCGTTGTAGCGGGCGCGGCGTCCCTGTTGGTGCTGGGAATGATCTTCCGACCGCTGGCCTCGTTCAATCTCGGCGGGGTGTTCACGGTCGCCGGCTTCTTCGCGGGATCCCTGGCGCTGGGCGGGGTGCTGACGGCCATGTGGCTGGGACACTGGTACCTCGTCACGCCCGCGCTCTCCGAGAAGCCCCTGCTGTTCTCGACGACGCTTGTGCTGGCCGCTGTCCTGGCTGAGATCGCCCTCGCCCTGGCGATCGGCCCGGCCACGACGGTCGCCAGCGCCCCTGTTCCCGCGCCCACTGCCACTGTTACTACTGGCAACATCGTCCCCGTAGTGACCGCCGCCACCCCTGTTCCGGGTGGGCAAACCAGGCCAGATGCGCCTGTTGTGGCGCCCCTGAGCGCGGGCGCTATTGGCTGGATCAGGGTGCTGGTTGGCTTTGCCATGCCCCTCATCCTGGGCGGATTCGCCTGGAAACTGATCCGCGACCGCTCGTTCCAATCGGCGACGGGCATGCTCTACCTCGTCGTCGTCTGCGTTCTGGCGGGCGAGGCTATGGCGCGCGGGCTGTTCTTGCTAGGGCTATAAAATAATGGTCGCATGCTGCTCTTTCCTCAACGATATGCTATACTCTCAACAAAGAGTAATGGACAGATAGTAGGGAGGAGCAAGCAGCTATGATCATCGGCCCAGAATATCAGAAGCCGCATCCCGGCGGACCCATGTCCGTTCAGGACTACCTGTGGCTGGACCAGAGTACCCCCGATGCCAAGTACGAATACCTGGACGGCGTGGCCCGGCTGATGTCGGGCGGTTCAGTTGGACATGATAAAATCGCGCGCAATGTTGCGCATTTCATTGAAGAACACTTCTTCTCAGGTCCATGTAGCGCTTTTGGCTCAGACGTGCAGGTTCTTATTGGTCTCAAACCCAATGGCAAAGAGCATTACGTCTATCCCGATGCCACAGTGTCGTGCGACGTGTCAGATAGGCAGTATGATAACAAACTTATACGCTCTCCTCGTGTCGTTGTCGAGGTGCTGTCACCGTCAACGGAACCCTTTGATAAAGGTGTAAAGCCGAAGATATACCAGGCGTGTCCGACCATCCAGGAAATCGTGCTGATCAGTCAGTTCACGCGGCATGTGGTGGTCTACCGACGCGGCAAAGAAGAGGGCGCCCCTTGGAGCTATGTGTCCTACGATACTGGTGCGACGGTCGAGCTGAACAGCGTGGATGTATGCCTCTCGATGGATGAAATCTATCGAGGCATCAACTTCGATAAGCCACTGGCTGAATAGCCAATCTTATGTTTACCTCCCCCATATGACGAAAACAAAGCTATAATCAGGCATACTCTCCTACTTGCCCATCTCACGAGCATCAAACGCAACATGCAGAGCGCCAGAATGGCCCCTTGGTGTTGCGTTTCCTTGTCGCTACCGAATCTATCAGCCGTCGCATATGGACGCGGTCTCCAGTGTATCCTGGTCGCCCGATAGCAGGTTTATTGCCTCTACTGAAATCAGTAATGCCAGCACCAGCCATGTAAGAATTTGGGTGGCAATGCCGTAACGCGCATCTCCTGGCATGAGATGCCCAGGGAGAGGTAGGGGCTTGTAAACGGCGCCCCTACCTCTCTTACATTGGCTGCCGTCTCTGTGCTTGTCGTGCTTTCTCGCGCTCCTTGAGTTCGCGCCTGAGGATTTTGCCGGAGGCGACTTTGGGGATCTGGTCGATGAACTCGATCTCGTGAATCTTCTTATAGCCAGCTAACTTGCCGTTGGCAAAGGCCAGGATCTCTTCAGCGGTCGCCTGATGACCTGGACGAATGACGACCAGGCCCTTGGGCAACTCGCCGGACTCGGCATCGGGCACGGGGATGACGGCCGCGTCCAGGACGGCGGGATGCTCCATCAGCAGCGACTCCAGTTCGGCGGGGGCGATGCCGAAGCCCTTGTACTTGATCATCTCTTTCTTGCGGTCCACGATGTAGGTGAAGCCATCGGCATCGACGTGTCCGATGTCGCCGGTGTAGAGCCAGCCATCGCGCAGCGCCTGCGCGGTCTCTTCGGGGGCCTTCCAGTAGCCCTGCATGATCTGGGGGCCGCGGATGATGATCTCGCCATCCTCGCCGACCGGCAGCTCGCGCTCGCCCGTCTCGATATCGACGATCTTTTGCTCGGTGTTGTGGACCGGCAGGCCCACGCTATCCAGGCGCACCAGGTCGGGGTCGCCCGGCTGCGCGTGCGTCAGGGGCGAGGCCTCGGTCATGCCGTAGCCCTGCACAACTCTGATGCCAGATTTGTCCTCCAGGGCGCGCGCCGGAGCCAGCGGCAGGGGGGCCGCGCCTGAGAAGACATACTTGACGCTCTTCAGCTTGCTCATATCGATGGGCACATTGGCCAGGGCCAGCACGATGGGTGGCACCGCAAAGTAGTAGGTCACCTGATACTTCTCGCACAGCTCCAGCGATTGCAGCAGGTCGAAGCGCTCCATAATCACCTGGGTGGCGCCGCAGGCCAGGAACGAACCGGTGAGCATGACGCCGTAGATATGATAGAAAGGCAGGAAGAGTAGCGCCACATCTGTGACGTTTGTGCGCAGGGCCGTGGTGAATTGCAAGTTGTTGCTGGTCAGGTTGCGATGGGTGAGCATGGTGCCCTTGGGGAAGCCGGTGGTGCCAGATGAGTAGGGCAGCGTCAGCAGGTCAGCGCCGCTGATCTTCACAGGCTCCGGTCGCTTCGGTGACGACTCGCGCAGCAGTTTCGCGAAGGGGATAGCATTGGGCACACCCTCCGGTACCTGTGTGCCGGTCACGATAATGTGCTTGAGGTTGGGCATGGGCTTCTGGCGCAGCACCTCCAGCAGCAGGTCCACCAGTCCACGCTCAACCAGGATCGCGCTCGCTTCGCAGTTCTCAAGCTGGTAGGCCACCTCGCGCGCCTTATACGCCGGGTTCATCGGGCTTGAAACGATACCCATAGTAGCGGCCGCGATAAAGGTGATGGGGTATTCAGGGCGGTTGGGGGTGAACAGACAGATACGGTCGCCCTTCCGCAGTCCCAGGCTATGCAGGCCGTTGGCGATACAGTTCACCATCGAGACCACTTCGCGGTACGACAAGATGAGGTCGTGATACACAATCGCCGGGCGGTCAGCATTGCGCTCAGCCGCCATGCGCAGCAGGTGGTCATAGGGAACATCGGGAAACTCTACCGGGGGTCGAAACAATTCAGGAGCAAACATTTTTCCAGGCATGCCTAAATGTCCTTTCCGCCTAAGTCTGGATTATTCAGCAGACTATCCAGGGTAATGTGACAGGTGGACCTCGTTTCGTAGTTGGGTGTAGCATACTCCAGTTGCGTCAAGCGGTCAAGGGAAAATTTCCATGGAGAGAGAATTACTGCTCATTTTCCTACGCTCTTTGCTGATTTCTTGGACCATCCACTAACTTCAACGTCCGCCCCTTGCTCAAATCGTACAATGGTAATCCCGTCTTCGCAACGATCAGTTCGCTAAGTGCGCGCATCTGCGCGCTATGTTCCTCGAAAGGCAGGGCTGGCCGCGTGATAAAATCCAGAGGATTTTTGCGCCGCATCCAGGTCCAGTACACCACCTGGCTGGCGCTGGATAGCTCATAGATCATGGCCGGGCTGTCGTTCCAGGGACCTGGCTCAGGATAACAAGCGAAAAGACGCGCTTCATGCCAGAACATGAAGATGTAGGTCGCGCTATTAGGAGTTCGGAACTGCAGACCTTCCTGGCTCACTTCGATTGGCCAGCGAATCCGAATGATAAGCACACCGCCCAGTGTGAACAACCCTCCCACGAGCACAGCTATCAGCAGCGACCAGAAAAAAGAGATGTGTAAGAGTAGCATAAGAGATAGATTGATATATAAAGTCATGGAAAATACGAAAACTAGTAAATAACCCAGGAAGACGCGGCATTCAATAACTTGATTCACTCTGATGGTCACAGGGATTGGCAATCCCTCAGCATTTGACTGGGGCTGTTCATCTGCAAGCAAACGCTTATCTCCCAGGGTAGCGGCAAAATGCCAGGGTTCGATACGATTCCAATAGTGTATTTGTAGAGACATGAAACCAGTGTTAAAAAGAAATATAAGTATAAGAAAGAGAAGAGACCAGGGAAATGGACCTGGCTCGGACGTAACGATTTCATTAATAATGAAGAATATTATGAGTATAAAAAAGAGCACAAAAAATAAAGCAGTCATCAGCAAGAAGCCTGCTTGTACAAAGTGCATCATTGCTAAGCGCGGGTTGGCATAGATCAAATCGTGAGGCGGTTTGGGCGCGGCAAACAGGCGCGTAAAAAGAGACATGGCGAACTTTCTCCTCTAGAAGATAGATGTAGTATACATGTTCATCAATGCATATGTAAAGAGGATGATCTTGTAGGGATAATGAGTGTTATTTGACTGAATCCGCCAAAAAGAGAGATATAGGTCAGAAGAAGAAAATGGTGAAGATATGGAACTCGATCACCGAAAAGTGATGGAGTTCCATTTTCAGCTTCGCTCAACTATCGACCACCCCCGGTATGGCAGTGGTATCACCTCGGACGACACTCCACGGCAAAGCGGCCAGACGGGATCCGCCCGGTGGCCTGGACCTCAAGCCCAGCCTGGGCGGCTAGCTCTCGAAACTCGGAGGGCGTGCGGTCCTTGCCTCCGAGCAAGACCATCTCCGGCGAGAGAGAGGGCGTGCGGTCGTCTGGGGACACTCCGCCCAGGATCACCAGACGACCGCCGGGACGTGCTGCCTCAGCACAGCGACTCAAGATCAGCCTGGCTTCACGGTCGGGCCAGTCGTTAAGAATGGACTTCAGGATATAGAGATCCGCCCCAACTGGCAGCGGGTCGAAGAAGCTCTGCCCGACCGTTCGCACACGTTCACTCACGCCAGCAGCCAGGAAGATCGGGCCTGCACGGGCCACGGTTCTGGGGAGATCGACCAGTATGCCCTGGATCTCGGGTCGTGTTCGCAGAATCTCCGCGAGCAATGCTCCCGTCCCACCGCCGACATCTACCACCGTCTTGACCCTCTCCCAGCCTCCCGTGACGAGCACCTCCGGGTCGGGTGTGCCATGACCTGACGGCCCTATCATCGCGTCAAAGCTTGCTGCGATGTCGGGATGCGCTTCCAGGTCCTCCCAGAAAGGCAGGCCGAAAATCTCATGGTAGGCAGAAGCGCCTGTTCGGACAGCGCTGAGAAGGCTCCCCCACGCATAGGCCATGCGACCACCGATCCCAGTAAGATCGAGGCCAAGGTGCAACGCTGGGTCGAGCAATCCTCGAGCGGCATCATTGAGCACGAAGCGACCGGATGCTGGTTCCTCAAAGACGCCTTTGCCCACCACATGCCGGAGCACCCTTTGCAGGAAGTCGGGATCGCACCCCGCCTCCTGGGCAAGCGTGGTGATGTCAGTGGTACCGGCGGCGAGTCTCTCGGCGATGCGTAAGGTCGCCACCACATGGATGCACCAGGGCGTGCAGAGATCGCTCAGCGCGCTGAGATTGGCACCAGCCTCTGGAGTCTTGTCACCTGTCATCTCTTTTCCTCCTCATTGGTTTCTTGATGGTTCCCAGCTCCTACATAGCTTGTTCCTCCATGCACGTTATATTTTGCCCTTATCGCCTCGCGTTCCACAGCGTCGTGCGCGCGTCCCGGCTCGACATGTGGCCGGTCTCGATCAGCGTGCGGCGATGGAGAGCCTTTTTATAGAGACAGGATTATCCTGCATCCCGTTGTCCCCTTCTCTCTCGTTGTCGCTGGTTGTGCCAGGCTTGCGCCGTCTGGCGTAACACGTGGAGGGCCGTCTGACTTCCCGCTGCTTCCCCTTTTTCAAAATCCCCCTCGGCCTGTCCCATCTGGTTGGTCACATGGGCAAAACAGATGATCTGGTAGTGCTTTGCTTGCGCCAGCGCGTAGAGCGCGGCTGCCTCCATTTCCACCGTCAGGATGCCTTGCTGCCGGCACCACTCAATCATGGTCTCCGTCTCCCGAAAGGGTGCATCCGTGGTCCAACTCGCTCCGCTGAAGAGCGGCACTCGTGTGTGGTCCCAACTGGTCGTCACGAGTTCCCGTAGCCTTCTATGAAGTGAACTGTAGGGCGAGGGTGGCAGATAATGATAGCTGGTTCCCTCATCACGCAGGGCGTGTTCAATCAGCACCATATAGGGCGGATGCCCCAGCGAGATGATCTGGCCTGCTGACGTGATGCTGATGAGGAGCTGGCATCCAGAGGCGAACAGCTCCTCTGCCACCAACACCGCAAAGGAGGCGCCGACGACCCGCCCAACAATGCCAAACTCAATCTCGTCCTGCACAAAGGTGTCAAGCACTGTGTGGTAGCATGCCCAGGTCGTATGACGATGGGCACGCCCTGTCTGATGGAGATGCTCCACCAGGTCGCCATCGGGATCGAGGACGCAGATAGCGGGAACGGTTCCATTGCCCCACCCTTTCTGGCGCCGTGCTTCGCGCAACAAATGCTCAGGCGTAAACACTGATAGGCTCTGGTAGTCCTTGTGTTCTAGCAGTGGAGCCGGGCCGGGGCCGCCCTGTTGCTCCTGGGGAGCAAACGAAGTGGTCATGGGTTTCGCACGTTCTCCCTGTTCATCAGGCGGAGAGACATCTTTCTGTGTTATGCTCATACTCCAGGCTCACCTCGCCACTGAAACGCGATACTCCCCAACAAAAGTCCGTAGACCAGCAGGGGTATACTGGTAAAAAGCACGTCGCCGAAGCCCAGGCGAAGATGTTGCAGACCACTCCCAATCACCAGCACAACGATCAGCCACCAGGCGGCTCCAACTATCAGTCCTGCCAGAAGCCAGCGTCCCCGTGTGGGTTGCCACCTTCTCGCAAGCACACCAAAGAGGATGCCAAAGATGCCACCCAGGAGCAGCATCAGCAGAAAGCCTACAAACTTCCCCGCGGCCTGACTATCTAAGGAAAACCACTGTGCCACCCGGTGTAAACTGTTGCCAGGACCGTAGTCCACCAGAAATAAGAGATCTGTGAGAAACCCTGCGAGCAAGCCCGCGAGCAGTCCCTGACGAAGCATTCTCATCATGGCTCTTCTCCTTCCATCCTATTAGACGCACCAGCGCAATACGCGGGCCAGCGTCGTGGTGCGTGTCCCAAGTCGTTCCACGAGCCACTGGTCTCCCCCTAAACGTCGTCCCGTGGGAATGACGGTGAGCGTGATCCCGAGTAACACGAGCAGGCCGTAGGTCCAGTACCACTCTCCTGGTGCATACGCGATTCCAACATACAGTTGCAGCGCAAGCATCGTCGAGAGCAACCCCCCAAAGCGAGAGAACACGCCAAAGAGCAGGCAGAGAGCCACGACCAGTTCAGCACTCCAGGTAAACGCCCCCAGTAGAAGAAAATTGGGTAAGAACACGTGCTCAATGATAAATGCGTACCCAGGCAGAAAGGTGGAATGGGCTTCTTGCACGACATAGCGATGTAAGCCAGCGAAATCGGGAGGCAGCTTCCAGAATAATTGTTGGAACCAGAGCAGACCAGCCAATAGGCGAACCAGGGCAAGCACGAACAGACTTCCCTCACTCAAGGTGATAGGAGCAGGATTCTTTAAAATTTGCCCAACTTCTGATCTGGAAAGAGGCTCATCAGCATCATGTGTAGATGAAGTGATACGCATAAGCGATCAGTTCCTTTCTTGAGAACGAAACCGTTCTCTTTAGAGACACGTTCCTCGCGCCTGTGGTTTACAAAAACCAGCCCGGCCCGCGCTTTTGCCTCACGTATTCCTCATCGACATCTGTCATTGATGATGTAATTGATATGCGAGAGAAGATAAGCGCAGACCTCTCCTTCATCATACACCTACGGGGCGGAAAGATGGATGGGACCAGGTAGGGGCAGGATCTCTGATGGGGTATTCGGCTTGCCGCGTCTGTATTCTACGTAGGGGGATGCCTTGCTTATCCCAATAGGCGTCAAGATACGTCCATCACCGGTAGAAAGCGACCCGTGTG
>JALYTT010000405.1 GCA_030854145.1 Chloroflexota bacterium
CACCCCTACAGATCCCCATAGAGGAAATACCATGGCACAAACACCAATTCATGAGACACAATCGTCGTTCCCGCTACCCGACACGTTCTCAAGCGCGCTCGTGGAGATTTTTGAGCGCGTGCAGCCGAGCATTGTGCAGGTCCACACGGAGGGGCGGGGAGGCGGGACCGGGGTCATCTGGCACGAGGATGGCCGCATCATCACCAATAACCACGTGGTTGCCAGAGATGACGCGCGAGTCCAGGTGGCGCTTGTGGATGGGCGCATGCTGGAAGCCACGGTGCTGCACCGCAACCCCCGGCTGGACCTCGCGCTGCTCCAGGTCACAGGCGACAACCTGAAGGCGCTCCCGGTTGGCGACTCCGCCAGGCTGCGCGTCGGCGAGTGGGTCTTCGCCATAGGGCATCCCTGGGGCCAGCGCTGGGTGGTGACCGCCGGCATCGTCAGCGCCATGAGTTCGGTCAAGATCGACGACGACCTGACCACGAAGTACATCAAGTCGGACGTGCTGCTCGCGCCGGGGAACTCCGGTGGGCCGCTGCTCAACGCCGATGGCAGGGTGGTGGGCATCAACGCCATGATCCTGGGCGGCGACCTGTCGGTATCTATTCCTGAGCAGGTAGTCAGCACCTGGCTGGCCGGGCTGCCAGGCCGGCGGGTCACGCTGGGCATCGAGATCCAGACACTAGAGCTACCGGTCAGCGTGCGCCAGGCCATGCAGTCTCAACAGGCCACCGGTGTTATGGTAGTCGGCATACGCCCTGAGCGACCGTCACAGCACAACGACCTGTTCATCGGCGATATCGTGCTTAGCGTCGCTGGCAAGCCGGTCAAAGACACCAGCGCGCTACGCCAGGCACTCTCAGAGAGCGAGGAACGCAAGTCGATCCTGCTGACCCTCCTGCGCGGCGGCAAGGTCATCACGACTGATGTCGCAACGCTTATGGTGGAGCATTAACGGAGTTTTATGGTCCATCATAGCTTTCGGTCCGCGCGAGCTACCACTCATCCCAATGCACCATAGTGTCTAGTGGAGCACGCGAGGCAGGCTTAAAGTCCGTGCCGAGGGTGTAGGCCACCGGTATAAGTGCCGTCTGCATCACCGTAGCATAAGGAATGCCCAGTACCTGTGCCGCTTCCTCCTCGAAGAAGAGGTGATTGCTGGTCCAACATGTACCCAGGCCACGGGATCGTGCGGCCAACATAAAGCTCCATACCGCTGGCCCGATCGAACCCCACTTCGCGCTCTGCATCACCACCGCTTGACTCTCGGTGCGACCCTCAATGCAGGGAATCACGTGGACCGGAACCTGGTGCAAGTGCTCGGCCAGGTAGTCAATCGACTGGAGCACTCGACCATTGGCTATCTGGCGATCTCCGCTCGTGCTGGCACGTTGATAGATGGAGGAGGGAAGTTTCATGTAGATTTCTCTTCCCCGGCGAAACAGGTCGGCCAGGGCAGCTCGTTTCGCTTCGTCGGTCACGACGATAAAGTGCCAATTCTGCTGATTGGAGGCGCAAGGGGCCTGTTGGGCAAGCGTAAGGCACTCCTCCACCACGCGACGCTCAACGGGACGCTCCAGGTTGAGCCGCTTGCGCACGGATCTGGTCGTCGAGAGCAGTTCGTCAGGAGTGAGCGACAAAGGTGGCATAAGCTATCCTCCCTGGTAGCGAGTGCTATGGTACAAGCATCAACGGCAGCAAGCATCCATTACCTGCCACCATTGATGATAGCATATGCATCAGTCGCGTTCAAGCGAGTCATGAAGACCGGCCCATTCACAGAATGGCCGCATTGACATTGCGCATGAAATCGGCATAGAATGCTGGCGAATTTTCATGAATGGTGGAATACACATGTCACAACAACCCCAACCTGGCGTTACGCTCCCACCAACCGAATTGAGCACACTCGCAGAATTAGAGGGATTGCTTCAGGAGCATGACTATCTTAGTGCAGGAGAGGCCATCCCTGTGCTAGGAAAGGACAGGTTCGATAGCTATGAGGGTAAGATCGCGTGTTATGCTCAAAACAATACTGTAGTTGCTTTGTCAATGCGGTACTGTAGGCTGACAATCTTGCCTGAGTCACTCGGTCGGTTACGCAATCTGCAACACGTAGATGTGACCGGTAACCAGCTTACTACTCTGCCCGAAGCACTGAGGAACCTGCTTCATCTTAAAAAGTTAGCTGTGGATGATAATCAGCTCACTTCTTTACCCACATGGCTGGGAGACCTGCTTCATCTTGAAGATCTCCATGTGGATAGGAACCGCTTAGTTGCTCTCCCTGAGAGTATAGGCCAGCTCGCGAACCTCACTACCTTGAATGCCTACGGCAATACCCTGATCTCCATCCCCGTGGGCCTCAGCCAGTTGACACGTCTCAAAGAAGTAAGCGTGGGACACAATCAGTTGACAGATCTTCCTGAGGCGTTCTGGCAGTTGAGGCACCTGCAATCACTCAACATAGCGGAAAACCGGTTTGCTTCTGTGCCTGAAGGTATTGGAGATCTGACACAGCTTCATACGTTGGATCTGGGACATAACGAGTTGACTACACTTCCCGAGGCGCTTGGCAAGCTGACACACCTGACTTTTTTCCTCTATCTACACAATAATCGTCTGACTGCGCTCCCAGAAACACTTTTTGAGCACATGCGCAACCTCAGGTACCTCAATATAAGCGATAATCACCTGACTTCTCTGCCTGAAACTATGGGAAACCTCACGCACCTCGCAGAGCTAAGACTATACAATAATCAGGTGACGGCTCTCCCGGAGTCGCTTGGCAAGCTGACACACCTCAAAGAATTGCATGCCATGAACAACGAGTTAGTGGCTCTACCTGAAACGCTTGGGAACTTGAAGAGTCTCAAAGAGCTGCATGTGCGTAATAACAGCTTAGCTTCGCTCCCCACGTCGCTCGGCAAGCTGGCACATCTTACGCACCTCGACCTGCGAAATAATGGCTTGACGGCTCTCCCGGAGTCACTTGGCGGCCTGAGTAGCCTCACACACCTCGATTTGAGAGCTAACAAGTTAATGGCTCTCCCCGCGTGTATTGGAGATCTACCGCATCTTGAAAAATTAGATCTGCGCTGGAATAAGTTATCTTCTGTGCCTGCATGGTTTCGACGACTTGAAGAGCGCGGATGCACTGTGTACATCTAAAGCAGACTGGAAGGTCGCCTGGTGCTATACCCTTACTGAAGAGGATCGCACACTGAGCAATCTATCTCAACTATCCATTTAGATAGGTTACGTCATCCTCCTAATCACATCGACAGCCTATGCCTCACGATTCGGCTGTCTTACAGATAACGTATCTTCTGCAGGTTCACGCCTGCTGAATGGGGCTACTCGACTTTTTCTCGCGCTGGCTCTTGTGTTTCTGGTCACGCAGTGTCAGGCCAACCCAAAGTGGCTTCTTTCCGCCCGGTACAGCTTGAAATCCCCGTTGGGCCAACCCTACACGAAACTGACCTAAGAGTGCCGGATGCTCAAATCCTTTAGAGGCTTGCTTCCAGAAAGCCCGAAAGCGCGGGAACAGTTGCTCGTCAGCTATCGAGTACTGCGCTCCTCTCACACACTCTTGTTTTAAAAAACGGGTGAGTGCGTGAGCAAAACGCCTCTCCTCAATGGTGCTCACTCTATCTCCTCATGTCAGGGATAGGGCCATTATATCTCATCGCTTCACTCTGACACAATTCGGCAGTGCTCAGGCGGCAACTCTAACCATATGTGCTAATCGAGTGGGGACTCAGTTTGATGCTTCCTGTTAATACAATTACGAGAACAAACTCATTTGCACGGCCGGGCTATGACCATCCAGGAGGATATAGGGTGCGGCTTGTTCAGGAGCGCGGATATTGAGTTGACGCAGGTGTGACAGGTCGGTCAGGCGAGCCTGGCAGCGAGCGCGGAGAATGGCATCGGCCCCCTTTGGCCCAATACCTGGCACATGTAATAATTGCTCACGAGTCGCTAGCATAATCTCAATGGGGGATGCGCGCAGGTAGCGCTCGGCCCAGGCCCGTTTAGGGTCCAGTTCAAGCTGCATATTCCCATCGCGCAAAAAGGGCAGGTCTGCCACGTTCCAGCCATAATCGCGCAGCAAGAAGCTAGCTTGATACAGGCGATGCTCGCGCAGCGGATCGACTGAGGGCAGGTTCTCGAAGGGGGTCTGGATGACAGGACTGAAGCCAGAGTAATAGGCGCGTGTAAGCCCGTGCTCTCGATAGAGCCGGTCGCTGAGGGAGAGCAGCTCGTGATCGGTATCGCCCACCGCGCCTACCACAAATTGGGTCACCGTGCCGGCAAGCTTTTGATAGGGGTGTTCGCGGCGTACCTGCTCCGCCATTTGTAACATCTGCAACAGATCGTGCTGGAAATCCTTCTTCGGGGCCAGCGCGTTCAAGCGCTCCTGCGTCGGCCCCTCCAGGTTCACCGAGACGCGGTCGGCCAGTTGCATGAGCCGGTAAAGCTGGTCGTATTCGATACCCGGCATGACCTTAAGATGCAGGTAACCCCGGTATCTGTAGCGCTGGCGAATAATGTCTGCCGTGTCGATGATCTTATCCTGTGTCGTCACACTCCCCTTGATGATGCCCGACGACAGGAACATCCCCTGCACCTTGCCGGCGCGCTGCAAGGTATCCAGCCCGCTCGCCAACTCGTCCGGAGTGAAGGTCAGGCGCTTCGTCTTGCTACGCCCGGCGCGAAAGGGACAGTAATGACAGTTTTTTTCGCACGCCGTTGTGACCATCGCCTTCAGAATCGGCAGGCTCCCCCTGGGCGTCGCGACATTAGTGATGCACTCCGCCAGGCTACGCGACTGGTAAGCCGCGCGCGGACGCTCCTGCTGCGGCCGATCGCCAGCAGGCTCAAACATAGTGGCATCGCCCATCTGCGCGAGCTTCGTCAGGGTGTCAGGTAGCGTTTGCACTAACATGGGTATAGTATACTGAACTGGCGTTCTAGTTGTCAATGCGCATTGAGGAGGGAAACAACATAGGGAAAAGTTGCTCGTCCTGCGTAGCTGCGCGAGCAACCGCTGTTTAATGCAAGAAGAAGGTAACATTCTCCTTTTCATTCTTTGATAAGCAAGACACTAAAACGTTCTCTCTTATAGAGAACCTAAAAAGCCAGGAATGTGCTTTTTAAAGAAAGCATATGCGAAAAGGAGAGTGAATATCTATGCCAGGAAAATACCGTGTGTTCCTTCTGCTAGCTCTTGTTGGCGTCGTCGTTCTCACTGGCTACTTTCTCATTCACCGAAGAGCAGATCAGCTCTACACTTATAATGGATTATTTCCAAATATCTCAACGGCACAATCCGGTGATCACATGAAGTTGATATGGGCAACCCACGATGAAGTGAAAGATGTGCCGGCTATGGCGATAACATTGAAGATCTTGCTGGTTGATGCAAAGAGTGTAAATCAGCAGGTGTGTGGTGCCTGGCATCCGTCAATTCTACTTGACGAGCTTCACATTACCAATACAGATGGATCGTCGTATCCACGTACTATTGTGATCCCTCAGCATATACAGCCAGGCACCTATATGCTTGAAATGGTTGTGCAGAGGCCGCGCTCATGCTTCTCTCAGGGCACATCTCTCACTATCTCTTCCTAAAATAAATTCACAAAAGACGACCATTAAGTGTTGGAAGCTTAATAGTGTATGGACGTATTTTTAGCGAATCACGGATTAGTGGAGAAGTGCAACTAAATGTCAATTCAAACGTGTATACTTATAGGGAAACGCTTAGAATTAAGTGCCTTATTTCCAAGCGATAACGAAAGGCTACAGGTATGATGAACGGAAATTATGGTGGGGAGGGAATGGGAGGCGGATGGATGATGATTGTTGGGGTACTTGTTTGTATTGCCATCATAGGAGCAGTCGTTTGGCTCGTGATGCGTTCGCTGAAGAACAAACAAGCTCCACCTCTTTCATCCCTGCCGCAACAAAATCCTTATCAAATGAATGGACAAGGATATCAGCCTTCACCTCAACAGTCAACCGAGACGTATCAAGAAGATGAAAAGCAGTACAGTTACCCGCAATCAGTGCAGTACCCACAACAAGAACGACCATTGAACTAACTTCGTATGCTAACAAGCAGTACGATAACTCAGAACACCTACCAAAGCTGGTAGGTGTTCTGGCTTTTAATGGGAAACCCCTACCTATCTCTTTTTGCACAAAAAGCTTCCTATATTTAGGCACACCATCATCTCTATCCGGGTCGACAGCAACTCTTGACACAACTATGTATAATATAAAAGCATGTACCCCTCCCAGGAGGGTATGGGTCAAGATAGAACAGAATAACGAAAAACAGCCCGCGATTGAGAGGGAGCATCAATGAACATCCTCAACAGTGTTGGGCAGGCCTTATTTATGGCATTTAGGCATGGTTCAAAGTGAGCTTGAACCAATGTGACAATTGACGAAAAAATTGACAAAAAGAATCCCTGAGAAATAAGGTGAAAGTCTGAAAAACAACACCGTTCTCAGGGAGGAAACATGATCCATT
>JALYTT010000406.1 GCA_030854145.1 Chloroflexota bacterium
GGAGTCGTGCAGCAGGCCTTTACCACTGAAGATACCGGACTGGGGCCGCTGGTGCGCAGGCGCATTCGAGAGGAGAATATCAAGCGGGGCCTCTCTTCGGTCCTGGGCTACCTGTCAACGCTCTCGGCCTGGGTCGGTGGTGATCTGGCCTGCCAGGATGTTGACCTTTCTCTGGTGCTTCACTGGCTCCATGACGCAGGTCATGACCACCTACAAGAGAAAGAACAAGATTTCGCCGCGCTGGTCGAGCACAAGCTCCGCTTGTACCGCTCTGAGGATGAGCGAGGATGATAGTAAATTCGTTGTTTAAACACTGAATTGTGAGGTGTACTATGAAGTTGATTGATGCGATGAAAGGATACCTACTCAGTCGTAAAGTGCAAGGCTGTACTGAAAAGACGATGAGTTGGTATCGTCAGAAGTTGCTTCACTTTTGCGATTATATGGAAGTGGAGTATGATATCACAACCCTTCAAAAAGTGACAATTAATCACCTGCGCCTTTTCGTAGATTGTCTACAACGAACAAAAGCGGGTGAAAACAATCCCCATAACCACGCCAGGATGGATGCAAACCTGAGCGACCTGACAGTAAAGGGTTATGTCCAGGTGATAAAAGGCTTTTTTACATGGTGTGTGAGTGAAGAGCCTCCATTATTGAGAAAAAATCCGGCGGCGTCTTTGAAGATGCCTAAGGTTGCTAAGTATCTCATTAAGACGCTTGAGTCTCATCATGTGGAGGCGTTGTTTGCAGTCTGTGATATAAGCACGTCCCTGGGCTTCCGCGATTACCTGATCTTGTGGTTGTTTCTTGATACAGGTATTCGACTCTCAGAGTTATGTAGCCTGACACTGGATCGTGTGTTCATCCGGCTGAACAATGACCCATATATCAAGATTATGGGCAAGGGTCGGAAAGAACGCGAGGTAGGGCTACACGATACTACTGCTGAGCTTCTTTGGAAGTACATTTATCACTACCGTCACCCTCATAATGCTAGTGAAAAGGCCGTGTTCATCAATCGGTATGGTCAGCCATTGACACCTACAGGGGTGGGCCAGATTATTCTAGATATGAAGAAGCGTGCCGGTATCGAAGGGATACGTGTGTCTCCTCATACGCTGCGCCATACCTTTGCTCGGACGTACCTTTCTCGTGGTGGTGAGATTGCGAAGCTTTCCCGCTTGCTCGGACATGGCAAGGTGAGTACGACAGAGTGGTACTTACACGATTTCAATAGCAGAGAAGCCAGGGTCGATCAAAGTAATTTTTCTCCGGTTGCGGAATTCAAGATGAAAAAATCACATCGAGGGTTTCAGCGTCGTATTCGTCCTGAACTCGATTGAGAGACTGTTCCGACGCACGGTACATCTGAAAGACGCTGTTTAAACGAGGTGTTTCCGACATGCGGTCTCGACAAAAAAGGCCCTTCTGACTGGTTGTAAGCAAGCAACCGGCAGAAGGGTTTTTTCTGGCTTTTGGAGCAGGTTTGTGAGGATAAGATACAGGTAGTGGGGCTGGGCGGACTCGAACCGCCGACGCACGGTTTAGGAAACCGACGCTCTATCCACTGAGCTACAGCCCCAACGTCCAAATTCTACCATAGCCGTCAATCGCTTTTCAACCCGCCTTGTAGAACTAGAATCCCTACCTATCGCCTCTCCACGGCGTCACCAGCAGCACGATCAGTGGTGCCGTCCCCAGAAATGCCAGGCCGGCCAGCAGACCGAAGCGCGCGGCGAGCAGCCCCACGATGGCTGGCAGCAGGATCTCGCATGGTGCGCCCAGGCTGGCTATCGCGCGGACCGTTCCTGAGCGTCCGGGCTGCCGGGCGTACATCGCACCCTTGGCCAGCGGGTACCAGCCGGCCGCGCCCACACTGATGATGAAGAGCGCGCCGGTCGCCTGCCAGAGCGTGTGCCCGCTGAGCAAGAGGATCACCCCCACCAGGGCGATCAGGGCGAGCCAGAAGAGTATGCCCCGCGCCGGGTACCTTCGCAGAAGCCGGCCCAGCAGCAGCAGGCTCAGCAAGCCTCCGATCATAGGCACAATCATGATCAGGGCGATCAGCGCCGGGTTGACGTGCAACGCATCGTGCAGGTAAAGCGCCACGAAGCCCACAAACACTTCGTCCAGCATACTTGTGACCAGCGAGACCACGCCCCAGCGCAGCAGTTGGGTATCACGCAGTGCCTCGCGCATCCCCTTCAACAGGTCCCGGTACGGCACTACCTCGTCGCTGCCTGTCTCACCCCGCGCGCCGGGAAAATGTTGTGACGCGACAAGTAGCGCGGCCAGTAGCCAGATCGTGCCGGCCAGCCAGCAAAGCGCCGGCCAGCCCAGACCTATGCCTACCAGTGCGGCCACTACTATAGGCGAGAGGAGATCGCCCACACTACCCAATACCGTCCAGCGCGTCATCGTCCGCGTGCTCTCGCCCGGCGCCAGATCAATCAGGCTGGCCTGCGCGAGACCCACCGCCGTGCTGCCCGCCGGCGTACCACATGCGAATGCTATTAGCAGCCAGGCGAAATTGGGAGCGTTGCCGCTGACAAAATTGCTGAGCGCCAGGCCCAGCAGACCTCCCACGACCCACCAGCGCTTCGAGCCGCGGTCGCTCACAATGCTGATAATGGGGTCAAGCAACATGGCACTCAGCGCGCCCACGCTGAAGATCAAGGCCACCTGTGAATAGTTAAGCCCGAATTGTGTCCGTATCAGCGGCAGCGCGATCACCGGAAAACCCGCGACTATTTCGTCCAATAGCTCGACACTGAGCAACGCGGCCGGCAGTAGCGAGGTTTTCCCGGCGCGAGAATAGAGAAAGCGGCGTAACATGAAGTGTTCCTCTCTGAAAAAGCGTCTAAGTGGATCTCATCGAAGATGCTCAACATCGCTTTCAGAGGGGTGGCGCGCGGGCATGACAGAACGCGCCAGGTTGGGCTGGCTGGAGAAGGGAAGGCTCACATGCCGGTATGTATATATGTAGTAGGGGCATCCCTCGCGGGTACACTGTAGGCCCGTCTGGGGGCCCTACACAATGAGCGAATTAACAGGGACTACGCAGGTGCAAGGTATCATCTCTCGTTCGATATTCATCATGAACGCGCAATCTTCGCGCTCATAGAATTGTACATGGAAAGATGCGCTTTTTCAAGATGTACAGGGCGCAAATCTGCCATGGGTGCAGGCCTTGCCCGCCGACAAGGCCTGCACCCGTTCTTGATGCATTATATCGTGCTCATCACCGTGGCCTGGCGGCGCAAGAACCAGACCGAGGCCAGGAAGAGCACCACAATGCTGCCAAGCGCGATGCCGCCATCAAGCAAGATCGTGTTGAGCGTGCTCTGGCCCAGCAAGGCATTGTAGAGACCTTCGGCCATGTAGTAAGTGGGCATCACTTTCATGATTTGCACGATCACATTGCCCTGCAAGGCCTGGCCCAGCGGCCCCACAAACAGAGCGGGGAGAACGTAGATGAAACTGCCAAAGCCCGCGAAGGCCCCAGAGCCACTGGTAGTGTTGAAGATGCTGCCTCCCAGCAGACCCAGCGCAATGCTAAAGCCGGCACCCAGCACCATGAAGGCCAGCAGCAAGGAGATCTGTCCCATGAACCCCTGCATGACCACCAGCACCACCGCTAGCAAGATTAGTTGATACACTAAGCCCACGATGAGCTTCCCCATCACGATATCACCAAAGGAGGCCGGCGACACCATCAGCATGCGCACGGTCTTTCGCTCTTTCTCTTCGGTGAGCAGTCCCGGCACAACCGATGTGCCCACCATTAGCGAAGAGAGGAGCACGAACATCACGAAAAAGCCCTTGCCTGATGTTACGAAGGCGTTTGGTTTGGGTGGGTTAATCGTCGCCGCCGCGATACTGACCGGTGCCTGTGGGCTGGCGACTGCGCGCGCGTAATCGGTGAGCGCCTGCTGCAATAACTGGCTCTGTTGTGTGCTTACATCGTCGCCGTTCATAAAGATGCTCAGGCGCGGATGACTGCCCGCGCGCAGGTCGGCGTCGAAGTTGGGCGGCACGACCAGCCCGACCGTGTAGATTGAGCCTTTGTGTGTCCCGTCGACGCCAAATGCTGCGCTCACGTCAGCGGGCGAACTGGCACGCGTGATAACCACATTGGTAAACGCGTTGATCACGACCTGCTCGATGGCAGAATTCCCCGGATTGTAGATCAGCAGGTTGGTTTTCTGGCTGTACAGCACCCCGTTCAATACTGTGAACAGGACCGCCAGGACAATTGGCGAGATGAGTATGATCAAAGTTGACTTATTTAAGAGAATATCCAGCGTGTCTTTGCGCGCAATCGCAAGAATGGCTCGTGGATGCATGATGTATCTATCCTCCTCAGTCAGACCAGGCTGGTACCTGCGATCTCGATAAAAACCTCTTCCAGGGTAGCTTCGCGTGAATGCACGGACAACACTCTGCCCTGCCCCATCCACTCCGCCAGACGACGCTGGTCGGCGGGATCATCCATGTTCAGGCTGACCTCGCGCATATCGTGAGCGACAGATGCACTGGCCAGATGGTCACCGGGCTGATCGGCCAGCGTGACGATCATCGAGCGCTGGCCATGTGCGAGCTTCAGGTTGCGTGGGGTATCGTTGGCGACCAGGCGGCCGTTGACGATAAAACCGACATACTGGCAGAGCTGGTCGGCCTCATCCATCAGGTGCGTCGTCAGCAGGATGGTCACGCCCTCAGTGCGTAGTTGCTGGATGACCTGGTGAATCGCGCGCGTGGCAATCAGGTCCAGGCCTCGGCTCGGCTCATCCAGAAACAGCATTGGTGGTCTGTGGAGCAGGGCGCGCGCGATCATCAGGCGCTGCTTCATACCGTTGGAATACTTGCTCACCTTGTCCTTCGCGCGGTCGCGCAGGCCGACCAGGCTGAGTACCTCGTCCGCCCGGCTGGCCGGCAGCCCATAGAGCCAGCACGAGAATTGCAGGTTCTGGTGCGCGGAGAGGCGCTCGTAGAGATTTTGTGCCTCGAAGACCACGCCGATGCACTCTTTGAGCCGCGCGCGCTCCCTGACGACATCGCAGCCGGCAACACTGGCGTTGCCTCCGCTGGGATCAATCTGTCCGGTGAGCATGCGAATGGTCGTCGTCTTGCCCGCGCCATTGGGGCCGAGCAACCCGAAGATCTCGCCGCGTCGCACGCTAAAGCTAATCCCTGTGACAGCCTCTTTCGTCCCGAAGGTCCGCCGCAGGTCGCGGGCCTCAATCATGAGTTCAGGCATATGCATTATATGGTACACGCTCCCTTTGCTGAGTATTGCTGAGCAGGTCACTTGATTGCGTATCAGTCGCTGGTCATGGATACCTGACCTGTCAACACTGTAGCATAGGGAATTTCCTGTTTCTACAAAAAGCAGCCGGCTGGAGCATGGCCGGGGTTAACAGGCGCATATCTGAGGGTGAATGGGTGGTTGATTCGCCGAATGGAGTCTGTAGTAGGATGAACGGAAGCAAGTTCTTCAGCGGAGCTGCGTAAAAATGGCTTGCCCCTGGTGGCTGCATAATGTATCGCGCAGCCACCAGGGGCGAGAAGCATCTTATCTTGATGCTGTGTACGGCTCAGGTATAACGGGCGGCCATCTCCGGCAGCAGGTCAAGGGCATGCCCATCGACGGTGCCGGCATCGTTTAACACTGTCGTTGGCACCTGCGAGTAGTACGTTCCCGACGGCATGATGGCGCAGCCGCCCCAGCGTCTCATGAGCAGGTTTTGTACCAGCACCTCCTCGCCAGAGTGGTAGCGGGGCAGGCGCGACCAGAAGGCGAAGCCGCCGACCTCCAGCAACTTCGCGCGATCGTAGAGGATACAGGAGGCGATCCAGGCCACCTTGTAGCGCCGGAATTCGCCGGCCGGTAGCGCCAGGCTCGCGTGGTAGAGGTTTGCGGCGCGGTGGAGCTGCCAGCGCTCCCATTGCGGGCTACCCGGCTCCACCACCTCCGGGCGCACCGGTCCATCCCAGTACTCCACAATTTGCTGCTGGGGCCGTACATCGTCGCGATGCGATAGGCCAGCCGGGAAAGCGCCCACGAAGCCACATCCCTCGCTCTGAAGTGTCGCCAACAGTTGCGCAACGACCCACGGCTCCATGAAGACATCATCGTCGAGGTACAATACAGTATCAGCGCTCGCCTGTTTGAGCAGAAAATCGCGTTGCTCGACAATGCCGTGCATAGGTGGACGCGTATGCCATTCTACAGTCCCACCCCGTGCCTCGATGACACGCCGCAGGGTCTGCACAACCTGGTCATGCTCGCCCGACTCGGCGCTCTGGTCGGCCACAATGACGCGCAGGTTGCGCAACGTTTGCGCGGCCACGCCGGCAAGCGTCATGATCAGCGAATGCAGACGATTGTATGTTGGCAGCAAGATATCGACGGTGGTCGGGCCATGCTCACTCACTCACGTCTTCTCCTTCGGCGTTGGGCCTCGGCTGACTTCCGCGAACCCGGTATGTAAGGGCACCCCCGTAGCGCGTGGCTTGCCTCGCCGTCCTGTAACTACC
>JALYTT010000035.1 GCA_030854145.1 Chloroflexota bacterium
CGCCGGCACTGCTCCTCCTCCCCTGCTGCGTGCAGTCGTTGCAGAGCATACTCCCGAATCAGTTCCAGTATGCTAAAGCGAGCCGTATTGCCGGTTGTTATCTCCACCTGGATCAGACTGGCATCGACCAGGGCAGCCAGTGTGAGGATCATTTCTTCGTCCGCGCCCTCACCCGCGGACCGACACACCGCCTCAGCCGCTGCGAGCGTCCAGCCTCCTACAAAGACGCCGATTGTGCGGAAACAGCATTGTTGTTCCTCCGTGAGCAGTTCATAACTCCAGGCGATAGCGTCCTCCATCGTTTGCTGGCGTGTTGGCAGATCTCTGGCCCCGCCGCGTAGGAGCGCCAGACGGTGGGTGAGCCGCGTGCGCAACTCTGGTAAGGAGAGCACCTTGACGTGCATAGCGGCTAGCTCGATGGCCAGTGGCAGGCGATCCACCTGTTCGCAGATGGCTGCCACCTCGCTCACTGCATAGACTCTCGCGGGCCGTACCGCCTGAGCGCGTTCGCGAAAGAGGGTTACCGCATCCTCCAGCGGCAGTGGAACCAGCGGCAGTTCCTGCTCGGCGCGCAGATGCAGCGGCGTCCGGCTCGTCGCCAGGATAACGAGCCGGGGACAGTTCGCCAGCATGTCAGCAACGAACGAAGCGACCTCCAGAACCTGTTCGCAGTTGTCGAGTATGAGGAGGAGTTGCTTGTTGCGCAAGAACTCGCGTACCTGCTCTGCGAGCGAGGTGTCCCCCTGTTCGCGGAGCCTGAGCGCCTGTACAATCGTAGGGGAAACAAGGGCGGCATCGCGGATGAGCGCCAGCGGAACATATACCACACCTGCGGCAAAGTCAGGGACAAGGTCGTGGGCAAGCTGGAGCGCGAGCCGCGTCTTGCCCACGCCGCTGGGTCCTGTTAGAGTGAGCAAATGTGTAGATGTGCCTCGCAGGAGAGCAAGGGCCTGGGAGCGTTCCTGCTCACGACCAATGAGCGTGGTAGGGGGAAGCGGAAGACCATATGGGGAGAGGTCCGGGAGAAGGCCAGGAGAAGTGGCGTTCTCTGGTTGCGTGGAGGCCCGCAGTACATCACGCTGCTGTGCAGTCAGAGTCAGCGCGCTGGCCAGCAATTCGAGTGTGTCATAACGTGGTGTGCCGTGAATGCCACGTTCCAGGTCGGAAATCGTACGCGCACTCAAGCCAGCGCGGGCCGCCAGTGCCTCTTGTGAGAGTCCTGCCGCCAGACGATAGCGCTTGAGGAGCGCTCCGAAGCTGCTTTGTTCCTGCATACATCCCTCGTCCTGGTGTACACCATCCTTTCTGCCCTATGATAGCACATCGCCTGGGACTGAGAAATATGTGAGGAAGATGTGCCTCTTCCTCATGGTGTAAGAAAGCCTGCCCATGTAGACTATAGATATGTGAAAGGAACTACTTATGATCTTAATCGTTGGAGCCAGCGGCCATCTCGGCAGCGTCGTGGCACAACACTTGCTTGTACAAGGTAAAACGGTGCGTGTGATGACTAGAACGCCGTCCACCCTGGCTCATCTGCAGCAACAAGGGGCAGAAGTGGTGAGCGGCGACCTGCGCGATCCAGCCTCCCTTCTCAACGCATGTCAGGGGGTCGAGCAGGTACTGGCGACCGCCCATGCCCTCACTGGAAAGGGTGATAACAACCCCCATACAGTTGATGACGCGGGCAATCGTCACCTGATCGATATGGCCAGAGACGCGGGCGTGAAACACTTCATTTTTGTGTCTGTTCTGGGGGCCGGCCCGGATGCTCCACTGGAGTTCTTCCGCATCAAGTACCGCACGGAAGAGTATCTCCGCGCCAGTGGTCTGACCTTCACTATCCTGCGCCCCGGTGCATTCATGGATCTGTGGGCCGGGTTGATCGGTCAGCCCATGCTAAAGCAGGGCAAGACCACGATCTTCGGGCGTGGCGACAATCCGGTCAATTTTGTGGCGGTGGAAGATGTCGCGCGTTTTGTCTGCACAGCGTTGGAGGACCCTCGTGCCCACAACCAGGTGATCGAGGTTGCTGGGCCGGAGAGCCTGACGCTGAATCAGGTAGCAGAAACCTTTGCACGGGCAAGCGGACGCCAGGCGAAAAAGCGCCATGTTCCTCTGCCGATGATGCGTGTTATATCTATTGTGATGCGGCCGGTCAATCCTGCCTTGAGTCGTTTGATAGGCGCAGGCATCTATATGGATACCGCGAATCAAAGCTACGATCCGAGCCAGAGCGCTCGCACCTTCGGGGTCCCATTGACCTCATTGAAGGAAGTTATCGGCAGAGTCGCCAAAGAAGAGATGAGTTCTCTGAAGAGATGAATTCCTGGAGGAAGAGAGATATCCTATGTCAGTGGAACACGTACTGGATGCGCAAATGCATCCATCACCCCAATTGGTATTCGAGCGTATGATTCAGGCCACGAATCGCCACGATCTAGATGCTATGGTGGCGTGTTTTGCGCCGGACTTTCGCAGCGAGCAGCCTTTCCATCCTGAGAGAGCTTTCACTGGACAGGCAGGGGTGCGGAAAAACTGGAGCTTCTTTTTCGCTACTGTACCGGATATGCAGGTAGAAATCCTCAATCAGGCGGTAGAAGGCGATACTGTATGGGCCGAACTGCACTACCACGGCACCCGGACCGATGGGGAAAAGCATGATATCAGGGGCGTAACCATCCAGGGTATTTCGGCCGGCCAGATCATCTGGGCCCGGTTGTATATCGAGCCGGTAAAAGAGGAGCAAGGCATACATCCTTGACAACTCGTCCATTTCATGTTACATTCTGACCAGGACAATCACAACACAATATTACACGAGCCTTGAAGGGACGAGTAACAGTTGTCTATTGCGTCCAGAGAGTGGGCGGCTGGTGGAAAGCCCATACGTCGATGCACTGTGAAAAAAGACCCTGAGCTGCGAGAAGAAATCGCGTCACGCGAGAGTAGACCTTAGCCGGTAGCCCCCGTTAGCGGGCGAGAGTATGTTTGTACTCGACGAGGTTGATGCCGCGAGGCGTCAACGCATGAAGGTGGTACCACGAGAGCTAACTATATCGCTCTTCGTCCTTTCCTGAACAAGGGGATGAAGGGCGTTTTTATTTGTCCTTCGTTTCGAAGCATACACGTCACGCACAATTGCATAGTAGACAGGCCTTGAAGGGACGAGTAGCGGTCCTGGTTGCATCCAGAGAGCGGGCGATTGGTGGAAAGCCCGTATGTCAACACACCGCGAAAAAGATCCCGGAGTCGCAAGAAGAAATCGCGTCACGCGAGAGTAGACCTTAGCCGGTAGCCTCCGTTAACGGGCGGGAGTATGTTTGTACTCGACGAGGTTGATGCCGCGAGGCGTCAACACATGAAGGTGGTACCACGAGAGCTAACTATATCGCTCTTCGTCCTTTCCTGAACAAGGGGATGAAGGGCGTTTTTTTGTACTCTGTAATGAAATCGATTCGAAGGAGGAATACAACATATGGCACACTGTCCAGAATGCGAAGCCGAAATTCCTGTGCAAGGTCTCCTGGTGGGAGAGGTCATCTACTGTCCTGATTGTAACGCGGAACTGGAGGTCGTACGCCTGGAGCCGCCAGCGGTGGCGCTGGCTCCCCAGGTTGAAGAAGATTGGGGGGAGTGAGATGCCACGCTTAGCTATTCTTACGTCGCGCATCCGCGTGGAAGAGAAACTCTTGATCGAAGCGCTGAAGCAGAGAGCCATTGCTTTTGACATTATCAACGATGGAGAGCTGCTGTTCGACCTGGCGCGTCCCGATGCACATTGGCGTGAGTACGATGCCGTCCTTTGTCGCAGTCTCAGCCAGGCGCGCGCGCAGGCTGCGCTGCACATATTGGAGCACTGGGGTGTTCGCGTCTATAATCCGGCGGCGGTGACGGCCACATGTAACGATAAGCTGCTGACGACGCTGGCCCTGCTGCGGGCGGATGTCCCGACACCGCGCACGTTGCTGGCTTTTGATATCCAGGTGACCCTCCAGGCGATGGAGGCGCTGGGCTACCCGGTTGTGCTGAAGCCCACCACAGGTTCGTGGGGACGCTTGCTGGCGCGCCTGAATGATCGTGACGCGGCCGAGGCCGTGCTTGAACACCAGGAGACGCTTGGCTCCTACCAGCACCATATTCACTACGTCCAGGAGCATATCGCCAAGCCGCAGCGTGACATTCGCGCTTTTGTCGTCGGCGAGCGCACCATCTGCGCGATCTATCGCACCAGCGAGCACTGGGTTACAAACACGGCGCGCGGCGCCGTGGCCAGCAATTGCCCGGTGACGCCTGAGCTTGAGCGCCTGTGCCTTCGGGCCGCCCAGGCGGTCGGCGGGGGTATCCTGGCAATCGACCTGCTGGAAGATCCACAGCGCGGCCTGCTGGTCAATGAGATCAATGCCACGATGGAGTTCCGCAATAGCATTGCACCCACAGGTGTGGATATCCCCAATGCCATGCTCGATTATGTGCTCAGCGAAGTGCAGGAGGAGGCAGTACGATGAGTGGTCTGCGTGTGGCGATTGCCGGCGGCTCTGGCTATACCGGAGGTGAACTGGTGCGGCTCCTGCTGTTCCACCCGCAGGTTGAGTTGACGCAAGTGGCGTCCAGCAGTCATGCCGGGCAGTATGTGCATAGCGTGCATCCAAATTTGCGCAAGCTCAGTGCTTTGCGTTTTTGTCATCCCGATGACCTGACATCATGCGACCTGCTCTTTCTGTGCCTGCCACACGGGGTAGCGGCCAAGGAGATTGAACGCTACCGGGCTGTAGCGCCACGGATCATCGACCTAGCCGCCGATTTCAGGTTGCGCTCTGCCGGTCTCTACGAGCACTGGTACGGTGAGCCTCATAGCGCATCTCACCTGTTGGCGGAGGCTGTTTATGGCCTGCCTGAACTGCATCGCGCGGAACTGCCTGATGCGAGGCTGGTCAGCGGCACCGGGTGTATGGCGACCGCGGCCATCCTGGGCCTGGCTCCGCTCTACCGGGCAGGCCTCGTGAATGGCGCGCTGCCACTGGTAGTCGAGGCCAAAGTTGGTTCATCGGCGGCGGGCGCCACGCCCGGTGCAGGCAGCCATCATCCCGACAGGAGCGGGGCCGTGCGCTCGTTTCAACCGACCGGGCACCGGCATACGGCCGAACTCATTCAGGAGCTTGGGCGCGCCTCTGGCGGGGCCCTGCGCCAGCAGATAGCCTTCTCGGCTACCGCTATCGAGCTGGTGCGTGGCGTGCTGATCACGGCCCATGTCTTCTTGCGCGAGAGTGTGGATGAGCGGGCTGTGTGGCGGCTCTATCGCGAGGCCTACCAGCATGAGCCGTTTGTGCGCCTGGTCAAGGAGCGCAGTGGCATGTATCGCTATCCCGAACCGAAGATTCTGGCGGGCAGCAACTATTGCGATATCGGCTTTGAACTCGATGTTCACCAGCAGCAAGGTAGGGAGGCAGGGCAGCGGCTGGTGGTCATGGCCGCCCTGGATAACCTGGGCAAAGGCGCCGCCGGCAATGCCGTGCAAGCTCTCAACTGTATGTGCGGTTGGGACGAGTCGTTGGGATTGAGCTTTCCGGGCCTGCATCCCATCTAGGCCGAGGAAGAATGGAGCTTTGCTATGACACTTGTGATAAAGATTGGCGGGAGCGCCGGCGCCGCCAGCGAGCATATTGTGCATGAGATCGCCGATTGTGTTGCTGAAGGGCAGCGGATGGTTATCGTGCATGGAGGGTCCGACCTCACGAATACGCTCTCTGAACGCCTGGGACATCCGGCGCGTACGCTTGTTTCGCCCGCCGGGATGGTCAGTCGCTACACCGATAGCGAAACCCTGCGTATCTACGCGATGGCCGTTGCCGGGCAGATCAATACCGAACTGGTAGCGAGCTTGCAACAGCAGGGAGTCAATGCCCTGGGATTGGCGGGGGTCGATGGGCGCCTGCTGCTGGCGAGGCGCAAGTCGGCGCTGCGTTCGCTCACTCCAGATGGGCGCGTCCATATCGTGCGTGACGACTACACCGGGCAGATCGAGCAAGTGAACGCTGTACTGCTGCGGCAGCTCCTCGACGCCGGCTATACTCCCGTGATCGCGCCGCTGGCATTGAGCCACGAGGGAGAGCGTCTGAATATCGATGGCGACCGCGCCGCCGCTGCCGTTGCTGTGGCGCTCCAGGCCGATACCCTGGTCATCATGACGAATGTTCCCGGCTTGCTCAAGGACCCGCAGGTCAGCACGTCGCTCATCCCTACCATCCCCGCTGTGTACCTGGCCAGCTACATGCAGTATGCCCAGGGGCGCATGCGCAAGAAGCTGCTGGGCGCGCAGGAGGCTCTGCAAGGGGGTGTGCCGCGCGTCTGCATCGGCAGCGCCTCGTTGTTGGGGGTGCTTAATGGGGTGGGAACGACGATTGAAGCCGTATCTAGCGGAAGTGAAAGGATCAGGGCATGATCGCAACTATCGATCTAGAGGACAGCTACAGCAGTGGCGTATACCGGAAGCGTCCCGTGGCTATCGTACGAGGAAGTGGCGCTGCATTATGGGATGCCGGAGGGCGCGAATATATCGACTGCATGGCAGGCTACGGCGTAGCAAATGTTGGGCATGGACGGCCGGAGGTAGCTACTGCCATCGCGGAGCAGGCCCAGCGTCTGATCACCTGCCCTGAGCTGGTCTACAATGACGTGCGTGCGCGCCTGCTGGAACGCCTGGCGCGCCTCACACCGGAAGGGCTGACGCGGATCTTTCTGTGCAACAGCGGCACCGAGGCTGTGGAGGGTGCCCTCAAATTCGCGCGTATCGCCACCGGGCGTACAGGCATCATCGCCACCTTTCGCGGCTTTCATGGTCGCACCATGGGCGCGCTGGCCGCAACATGGGAACCGCACTACCGCGAACCCTTCGCGCCGCTGGTCCCCAACGTCAGCCATATCCGTTACAACGATCTCGCGGCGGCGCGCGCAGCTATCAACGAGCAGACTGCGGCGGTCATCATTGAGCTGGTGCAGGGAGAGGGCGGCGTGCATGTGGCGTCCGATGAGTATGTCCAGGGCCTGGCGGCGCTCTGTCGCGAGCGCGGCGCCCTGCTGATCGTCGATGAGGTGCAGACAGGCTTTGGGCGCACAGGACGCCTCTTTGCTTGCGAGCACTATGGCCTGCAACCGGATATCCTCTGCCTGGCGAAGTCCCTGGGGGGTGGCGTCCCGACAGGCGCGATTTGCCTGGGTCCGCGCGTGCTGGAGAGCGGGCACATTAGCAGGGGCATCCACGGCAGCAGCTTTGGCGGCAACCCGCTGGCCTGTGCCGCCGCGCTGGCTACCCTTGATATCCTGGAGCAGGACACTTTGCCGGAGCGCGCTGCTACCCTTGGCGCGTGCGCCCTCAACCGGCTCCGGACGTTGCGTAGTCCGCTCATTCGCGAGGTGCGCGGGCGAGGCCTGTTGCTTGGCATCGAACTCAAGCAGCGCGCGCAGCCGTACCTTGACGCGTTGCTTGAACGCGGCATCCTGGCTCTCACCGCTGGACCGAACGTCATTCGCCTGTTGCCGCCCCTGGTGATTACGGAAACTCAACTGGCATACGTGCTGGACGCAGTGCAGGAGGTGCTGGAGGGCCGGGATGGGGCTGCTAGTATGACTCCTCTGACCCAGGATGGAGACCCGGAGGTAGCTCTGCTTTCCGGTATGCTGGCTATTCCGAGTTATTCGGGGCAGGAAGGCCCTCTGGCCCGCTACCTGGTTGAGCAGGCGCAGCATATGGGTTTGCATGCCTCGCTAGACGACACAGGAAACTTCATCGCCAGCACGCATCTGCCTGACAGCGCTGCGGACCTGCCGCCGGTTATCCTGCTTGGCCATATGGATACCGTCCGTGGGCAGGTGCCAGTGAAGCTACAGGATGGGGTGCTGTATGGCCGGGGCGCGGTAGATGCCAAGGGGCCGCTGGCGGCTTTCCTGTGCGCGGCCGCTCGCCTGGGACAACATGAACGCCTGGATGCTTTGCAGCGGCCGGTGATTGTGATCGGCGCCGTTGAAGAGGAATCGGCGACCTCGCGCGGCGCGCGCGCAGTTGTGGAGCGCTATCAACCGTTTGCCTGCATTATCGGAGAGCCGAGCGGCAGCCGGGGGGTGACGCTGGGCTACAAAGGCAGATTGCTGGTGGAGTACTGTGTTACGCGTCCGGTGCAGCATAGCGCGGGTCCGCAGCACAACAGCAGCGAAGTGGCTGTGGCCTTCTGGAATCGTGTGCAGGCGCAGGCGGCTGCCTGGAATGAGCAGCACGCGCCGAATTCCACATTCGCGGCACTCATGCCCGCGCTGCGTAGTATCAACAGCGGTCAGGATGGTTTGGCCGAACACACACAACTACATATCGGCTACCGGTTACCGCCTGGCTATGATTGCGCAGGCTTGCGTACCCAGTTAGAGCAATGGGCCGGCGAAGATGAGGCGCGCATCAGTTTTTCGGGGGCCGAGAGCGCCTTTCAGACAACGCGTGTCACACCGGTAGCGCGCGCTTTTATCGGGGCTATCCGTGCTACCGGGGGAGCGCCCGTCTTCAAGCATAAAACGGGGACATCCGATATGAATGTTGTCGGGCCGGCCTGGGGGCAGAACATCGTCGCCTATGGGCCGGGGGACTCGCGCCTTGATCACACTCCCCAGGAGCACATTCGTGTCGCCGAGTATACGCATGCCATCGCTGTGCTGGAGTTAGTGGTGCGGGAACTTGTCCTGCAGAGAGAAACGCTATCATGAGATCACTTGCTATTCTCGACTCCACGCTGCGCGAGGGCGAACAGTTTGCCAGGGCCTTCTTTACCCTTGAGCAGAGACTGGAGATAGCGCGCTTCCTGGATGCCGTTGGCGTCACCTTCATAGAGGTGCCTTCACCTGCCGTATCGTCGGAGACGCGCCAGATGGTGCAGCGGCTCTGCGGACTGGGCCTGCGCGCGAGCATTATGGCCCACGTGCGCTGTGTCGAGGCCGATGTCCAGGCCGCGCTGGAGACCCCCGTTTTCGGGCTGAACCTCTTCTACGGGACTTCAGCGGAGTTACGTACCTTCAGTCATGGCAGGCGCATCGACCAGATACAGGCCGAGGCCATCCCGCTGATTGAGCGTATCCGTGCGGCCGGGCGCTACGTGCGCTTCTCCGCCGAGGATGCCTTTCGCAGCGACCTGGTTGACCTGCTGACCATCTTTGATGCCGTCGTCGATGCCGGCGTGCAGCGCATTGGCCTGCCCGATACGGTGGGTATCGCCACACCCGGCCAGGTTGACCAGCTTGTGCGCCTCTGCGTTGAACGCTATCCGCGCGTTGGCATCGAGTTCCATGGTCACAACGATACCGGCTGCGCCATCGCCAATACCGTGGCGGCGCTGGAGGCCGGCGCCGATTGCCTGGATGTGACCGTGATGGGCATCGGCGAACGCAACGGTATTGCCTCGCTTAGTGGTCTGATCGCACAACTCTATATTCACCACCCGGAACTGTTGGAGGCCTATGATCTCACCCAACTGGCCCCACTTGATCGCTTTGTGGCGGAGTGCCTGGATGTGCCTATCCCCTTTAATATGCCGATCACCGCTCCGGGGGCATTCACGCATAGGGCGGGCGTCCATACCAAGGCCGTGCTGCGCAATCCCCGTTCGTACGAGGTGCTCACGCCCGCCGATTTTGGGCTGATGCGCCACATCGATCTGGGGTCGCGCTTCACAGGGCGTTATGCCGTTGGCCACCGGGCCGCGTTATTGGGGCTGCGCCTCAGCGATGACGAAGTTTTTCAGCTTACGCAGGCTCTAAGAGAGCGGGCCGAGCAGGCCTCTTTGAGTCAGCATGAAGTCGATGCATTTATTCACACATGGTATCAAGAGAAAGGAAGTGTCACATGGGAACGTTAACCGAGGAGATCTTTCGTTACAAGTTGGGGCGCGCCGTCGCGCCAGGTGAGACGGTCGTGGTGGATGTCGACCGTGTGATGAGTCATGATACAACGACGCCCCTGGCGATGCAGGCGTTTCGCAACTTAACGCAGCAGCACGGCGGGCGCGTCTTCGATTCGAAGCGCTCGCATCTTGTGTTTGACCACATCGTGCCGGCTGCGACCATTGCGGCCGCCGGGCTGCAACGCGATATCCGCGCCTTTGCGCAGGAGCAGGACATCAGCATTTTACAAGAGGGCATCTGTCACCAGGTGATGCCGGAGCGTGGCTATGTGGCTCCTGGCGATATCATCGTGGGAGCCGATAGCCATACCTGCACCTATGGGGCGCTGGGCGCCTTTGCCACGGGCATGGGCTCGACCGACATCGGCTGTGCCTATGCAACCGGGCGGGCCTGGTTTCGTATCCCACCAACGATCAATATTCGTTTAATGGGCGAACTTTCCCCCGGTGTGTATGCCAAGGATGTGACCCTGACGATGGTGAGCAAGCTGGGCGTCGATGGCGCGAACTATCGCGCTATCGAGTACAGCGGCGAACTGGTTGAGCAGATGTCGGTGAGCGAGCGCTTCACCTTCTGCAACATGGCGATTGAAATGGGCGGCAAAGCGGGACTCGTGACCCCCGATGCTACGACCGCGGCCTGGCTGCAGGGGCGTGTCGAGCGCGACTACCCTATGCCTGCGCCGCACAATCCGCACTATGAGCGTGTGGTGGAGATCGACGTATCGCAGTTGTCGCCGCTGATCGCCTGTCCGCCGGATGTCAACAATGTGGTGCCGGTGGAGGCGGTCGAGCATGTGCAGATCGACCAGGTATTTCTTGGCACCTGCACGAACGGACGCCTTGACGACCTGGCTATCGCCGCGAACATCATGCGCGGCAAGACGCTGCATCCCCACACTCGCATGGTAGTTGTGCCGGCTTCACGCGAGGTGTACCTGGAGGCCATGCGCCTGGGCTACCTGGAGACGTTTATTCAGGCCGGAGCATCAGTGGGTACTCCAGGGTGTGGCCCCTGCATTGGCCGGCACTTCGGCGTGCTGGCGCCAGGAGAGCGCGCCCTGACGACGATGAACCGCAACTTTACGGGCCGCATGGGCGACCCCACGGCCGAAATTTACCTGGGCAGCCCGGCTACCGTTGCCGCGACCGCCTTGACCGGCCATATTACCGATCCGCGCAACTTCTTATAGTCGTAAGATAACAGGACAGTAAGACAGAGGGAAGCAAGCTATTTCCCTCTGATGAACCATAGAGAGGAACACACGATCATGGGCCGTATCTGGATGCTTGGCGACAATGTAAACACCGATGTGATCATTCCGGGACGCTACAATGTGACCACAGACCGCTCGCAGTTGGCTCGTTATTGCCTGTGCGAAGTGCTGCCAGAATTCGCGCAGCAGGTGCAGGCGGGGGATGTGGTGCTGGCCGGTCACAACTTTGGTTGTGGCTCGTCGCGCGAACATGCGCCTGCCGCTTTGCAGGCCTGCGGTGTGCAGGTGATCATTGCGCGCAGCTTCGCGCGCATCTTCTACCGCAACGCCGTCAATATCGGCTTGCCGGTGCTTGTGTGCGAGGAGGTCGTCGCCGCCAGCGCCGATGGGCAGTATATGGAGGTAGACCTGGCGAGCGGAATTATTCACAACACCACGACCGGGCAGAAGTTTGAGGCCGACCCCTTAGATCCATTTGTGGCGCGCCTCGTGGCCGCGGGCGGCATCATTCCCTACATTCGCCAGCAAGGGACACTGCGATGATTGCGGGATTCCTCAGGCAGCAGCCAGCATTGTCGGAGCCAGCGACCGTCTGCGTGATCGCTGGCGATGATGCGGCCCCCGAAGTCATGCGCCCAACTGTGGAGGTGCTGCGCCTGTTAGCGCCGGATGTGCGCTTTGTGGAGGCGCTCAGTGGCAGCGAGGCGCTCAAACGCTACGGGCAGGCGTTTCCCGACGAGACCCGCCAGGCGATAGATGCCGCCGACTGCACACTCTTCGGGGCAAGCGGAGGACCAAGCCGGCCTATCTTGTGGTACCTGCGCTGGGGCAAAGAGACGTATGTGAATGTGCGGCCGGTGCGCTGGTATGCTGGCTGCGCTAGTCCTATGCTCCACCCTGAGCGCATCGATTATGTGATCGTGCGCGATAATTTGGAGGGCATGTATCCCCCGCGCGAGGGAGACATCGCAGAGCTAGGCGCGCTGGCCAGTAGCCAGGGATGGTGGCAGGCGCCCCCGGTTGAAAAACCGGGGGCATACGCGGTGCGTGTCTTCACCGAGGAGCAGATGCAGCGTGTGGCCGTGGCCGCCTGTGAACTGGCGCTCCAGCGGCAGACCGTCGGCTATCCTGGTCGCGTGACTCTGGGCGCCAAATACTCGATCTTGCCGCGCACCGATGGTCGCCTGCGCACGATTGTAGCGGAGACTGTGCGTACCTATGCCGGTTTGCAGTACCAGGAATTCCTCATCGACGACCTGGCACGCCGGCTGGTGGCCGCGCCAGAGACGCTGGATGTCGTGGTCCTTTCCAACGAGCATGGCGATATCCTCGCCGATGTTGCCAGTGGCACTATTGGGGGTCTGGGTCTCTCACCCAGCGCCTGTTATGGCGAGCGCTATGCGTACTTTGAGCCGGTCCACGGTTCCGCGCCGGACCTGGCCGGCAAAGGTATCATCAACCCCACGGCGATGCTGCTTTCGGGCGCGATGCTGCTCACCTACCTGGGCTATAGCGAGCAGGCACAGAGGTTAGAGCGCGTGATCGAACGGCTCTACGGCGAGGGGTTGTGTCTGACCCGCGATCAGGGTGGGAGCGCGAGTACGACGGAATTTGCGGAGAAAGTTGTAAGTATGTTATAGTTCTCAGCAGAAAAGAGGGATGCACTCTACAGTCAATCCGCTCTCAAGTAGTTGCAAATGGCTCACGAGGGGCGACGAATGAATAGGGATGACATTAAAAAGTACTTACGCATGCTTGGTCATGAGTTGCAAAAGAAACACATGACGGCTGAGATCCTGGTTGCTGATGAAGTCATGCTATTCCTTGATATTCGGCGGCCGGAGAGGATGATAGATATTGATACTCACCTCGTGGGCCCTGAAAAAGAACAACTTTCAATGCATAGGCGCAAAGATATTGATGTGTACTTTGGGAAGAATGGAGCAGTCACCCGTGAAGCGGCAGCAAATATAGCAGACTGTGAAGGGCTACCAGACGATTGGTTGCGTCAAGCGGTCTGGCAATTTTTCTTTTCACAACCATCCCATGAAAAGTGGTTGGAATATTCAGGGGTGCGTATCTACCTCTCACCATTGGATGAACTGCTTGCAATGAAGGTCGCTACAGCCTGCTCCCCGCGAGATAGCGAAGATATTCAAGTACTGGCAAAGAAGCTACATATCTCGCAGGTTCAGGGCATGTACGAGCGGATAGCACCCTATATACCAACGGAGTTATTAACTCCTCAAATGTGCCTGGTCGTGGAGCAATGCTTTGAATAAACAAGATATTGAAAAATACTTACGGGATGAAATGCTTGATACAATTGAGGAACACTTCGAGCCATAGGCAAGGGAGGGAAACGATGATATGACCGCGCTTGCAAGGCACCAATATCGATGGCATAGTGCTGCGGAGACTTTTGAGCAAATCTGTAATGGTCAGACGCCCTGGGTAGCAATAGGCTACTTTTTAAATGACTGGTGGTTTTTTGCGGTTGAGCACAGGCGTGAATTGATAGATACGCCGTTAGCTCCTGCTCCTACTCCTGAATTGCATCGCTGGGCGGCTTTCTATGCGGCGATGGTCGAGTGGCTTTGCTGGCAGGATGACTTGCCCTTTCCTGACTGGACATCTCAGGAATGTTATATCTTACCTGAACCATGGTTCTTTTATGAAAAGTGGAGCCGGCGGTCGTGGCTGCTTGCGACAACACCTGCCCCCTTTAAGATGCGGAATATTTTTGGTGGGGACAGGATATTTAACCACGTTCCAGATCGTGGAAAGGAAGCAATAGGTAAAATTCGTCAGTTGTAACTTACTGCATCCCATCGTCTCCTGCCCCGCACACCAGCGCGCACACCTTCTCAGATGGAGCAGGAGACACCTTGCCTGCCAGTAGTGCCGCCACAGCGGCGGCTCCACTCAGTTCGGCGGCTATGCCCATCTCGAACCAGAGCCAGCGGGCTGCCTCGCGCATCTCTTCATCGGTGACCAGCACGATGTCGTCTACGTGCTGCTGAATGATCTCCAGGTTGATGGCCGCGCTGCGACGGGGAGCGAGCGTCCCGGCGGTGGTCGTGATCTGTGGCAATTCCATGATGTGGCCGGCGCGCAGGCTTTCGTAGAGCGTGGGCGCGCCCACTGGTTCAACCCCGATGATCTTTATGCCCGGTTTTATGCTGCGGGCTGCCAGGCTCACACCACTGATCAGGCCACCACCTCCGATGGCTACCAGTAGGAGATCGAGGTCTGGCGCGTCTGCCAGAATCTCCAGGCCGAGGGTTCCCTGCCCGGCAATCACGGCCGGGTCGGCGAAGGGATGGATATAGTTCATGCCTTCCTGCTCGGCAGTGTGCAGGGCCGCGCGGTTGGCCTCGTCCCAGACGGCGCCCTCGAAGATCACTCTGGCGCCCCAGCTTTCCAACTTTTGAGCCTTCACAAGCGGGGTACCCTGGGGCAGGTAGATGGTCACAGGGACATGAGCGAGCCAGCCGGCATACGCGACCCCCAGGCCGTGATTGCCGCCTGAGGCGGTCACAAGCCCATGTTGAAGCTGTTCCGGGGAGAGGCTGAGAAGTTTGTTCACCGCGCCTCGCGCCTTGAAAGAGCCACAGATCTGCAAACATTCCAGCTTGAGATAGAGAGCCTGAGCCTGGCATATTGCTTGTTTGACTGGCCTGGCTTCTACCAGGGGAGTGTGTCGAATATAGTTGGCAATGCGGGTCTGGGCCGTCTGGATATCGTGTAATGCTAGCACTATGTTTTGCTCCTGATAGATAAGAAACCTGAACCTTGCTCTGTTTTACGCACTGGCGAGGCGAGCGACCACCGGTGCGAAGGCTTCCATGTCTTCGGAGCCAACGACCAGGTATGAGATGCCATAGTGCTCGCGTCGTTGTTGTATCTGTTCCACAAGCTGTTCGACCGTGCCAATAAGCAGGTATGGGCTGGCCAGGAGTTGTTCGGCGGTTACCTCTGGTCGTCCACTTTCACGCGCGCGCTGCTCTGCCGCTTGCTGCCGGTCCTCTGTGATCACAACGCTTCCGACAAGGAGGTTCAACTCCACCTCTGTGAACCGCTCGCCGGCCGCCTGTCGAACCCACTCCACCTTTTGTGCAATGGCTGCCTCGGAGCGCTCCCATGCATCGACTGTGCCATCGTCGTTCACCTTGAGGTGTAAGCCAACAATGTCAGCCTCGCGACCTGCCAGCGTGAGCAATTTTTTTCCACCGCCGCCCATAAAAATAGGCGGATGAGGTTGCTGGAGGGGCTTGGGGAAGGCCTTCAGATCGGTCACGGTATAGTAGCGTCCGGCAAAAGTGACAGTTTCTCTGGTGAAGAACTGTTTGATGATGGACAGCGCCTCTTCTAAGCGACCGATACGAACTCCAGCGCTCTCAAAAGGGAGGCCAACCTGCTCGTATTCGGGCCGGTGCCATCCCGCTCCAATGCCGAGATCGAAGCGTCCATCGGAAAGCAGGTCGAGTGTCGCTGCCTCTTTGGCGAGCTGTGCAGGATGACGAAAGTCGTTGTCGAACACGAAGCTGCCGATGCGCATCGTCATGGCAGCATCCGCTGCTGCCATGAGGGCCGCGATGGGGGGAAATTCGTTGACATAGTGATCCGCCAGCAGGAACGTTGTATAGCCCAGTTCCTCAACCCTGCGCACCAGCGTAATCCACGCTTCCCGTGAAGGGGCGCTCTCTGTCACCACGCCGAAGCGGAATGGGCGCGTTTTCGTCATATATCTTCTCCTGTGTATTTTCTCAAAGTGTACCACAACTCTCAAACGTGTCTTCTGGGTATACTCTTAGGGGCTGGCGAGAATTAAAATATTCGAGGGGTGATGGCGAACCGACGTTTTACGTTTTTGATATGCTACTTTGCTTGTGGCAAGGAGGAGTGACTATGCCCGTTTTTGTTCCTGGACTTGATCTGAGTCGCCGTTTTTTCAAGGAGGTTGTTCGTCCTCTCCTAGCGACGGCTTTTCCCGATGTGCCTTACGCAGCCGCCCTGCTTGGCCCAGGGAGCGAGATTCTTGGTTTTGATACCGAGATGTCCATGGACCATGATTGGGGTCCACGTCTGTTTCTTTTCTTACGCGCAGAAGATGCAAAGCGAGGTGACACTATTGGTAATCTGTTGAGCCACCAGCTCCCTGAGATGTTCGCCGGTTTTCCCGTCTCGTTCCCCACTCCCACGGAGGCAGGAACGCGATTCATGACCCGGCCGCTGGTAGGTCCTGTGAAGCATCGGGTTATCTCGAGTACTGTGCGCGATTTTGTGCGCGTGCAACTCGGCTATGACCTGGCCCGGCCATTGTTGACGGCTGACTGGCTCACGTTTTCGTCGCATGCTCTGGGCGAGTTTGTGGCTGGAGCGGTCTATCACGACGACATTGGCGAACTTATCGCGCTACGCGCGCGTTTTGTGTGGTATCCCCATGATGTATGGCTGTACCTGCTGGCCTCTGGCTGGCAGCGGATTGGCCAGGAGGAGCATCTGATGCCACGCGCTGGCAGTGCAGGGGATGAACCTGGCTCGGCTCTCATCGGCTCGCGCCTGGTGCGCGATATCATGAACCTGGGCTTTCTTCTGGAGAAGCAATATGCGCCCTACCCGAAATGGTTTGGCACAGCCTTCCAACGACTACACTGCGCTCAGGAGCTAGGACCTCTTCTCTGGCGCGCCCAGCAGGCGAGCACCTGGAGCGAGCGTGCAGAAGCTCTCGCCCATGCCTACGAGGCGCTTGCCCGCAGGCAGAATGCATTGAAGATGAGTAGCACACTACCCGCCACTGTTTCTCCCTTTTATGATCGTCCGTTCCCCGTCATTCACGGAGAGCGGTTTGCCCAGGCTCTGGTCGAGCAGATTGCAGATCCGTCAGTACAACAGATTGCCAGACGACGGCTCATTGGTAACATCAATCAGTGGAGCGATAATACGGATATGGAAGGAGTTGAGAAAGAAAAACTCCGGCAGCTCTATACGTAACGGGCGCGGCGATTCCGTTTCGATCTTGCGCGCGGCCGCGCGCACCTATGTTATCATGTTGGAAGAAGACGAGGCTGGATAGATCTCATAGCCTTGACGGAAGAGGCGAACTTCGGTACACTGAGGCGTGCCAGAGGCTACGGCAGTGCTACCTCACATAAAGGAAATGCGAGGCTCACGAATATGTAGAAGCCACGCGTGAAGAGAGAGAAGGAATCACATGAAGCAGGAGCCGGAGATACACGTGTCTGGGCCGGAAGAGGCCAGTAGCACGTCCCCGGAAAAAGGCGTGGAGAGAGGGGCCTCTGGTCGCATTGATCGCAACCATCCGCTTGGCGGTGAGATGTCCGATGTCCTGCGCGGTATCCTGCTGCGTGTGCGCCTCCCCTGGTTGTTGCAGCATTATGCACAGGTGCCGGTCCTCGCGATATTTAGCTTCCTCAATGGCTGCATCAGCATCGGGCTGATGTCCGCGCTGGCTCTGCTCACACACTCGCCTTTTGTCTTTCCTTCGCTCGGTCCGACGGCCTTTCTCTTTTTCTACACCCCCACGGCGCCGAGCGCTTCGCCGCGCAATACCCTCATTGGTCATGCCGTCGGCGTGTGTGCCGGCTACCTCAGCCTGGTGGTGACGGGGTTGACACTGGCAGGGCCAGCCCTCACGGTTGGTGTGACGTGGCCGCGCGTCATCGCGGCCGCCCTCTCGCTGGGGCTGACGGCTGGCGTGATGGTGCTGCTGCGCTCGCCGCACCCGCCGGCTGGTGCCACAACACTTATCATCTCACTCGGCCTCTTGACGCGTCCCTGGCAACTGCTGTTGCTCATGGGAGCGGTCGTGTTGCTCACCCTGCAAGCGCTGGCCATCAACCGGCTCGCTGGCATTCCCTATCCATTGTGGAGTCCACCGCGCCAGCCAGCCAGCGGCGGCGATGGGAGCGACGGCGCGAGCAAGCGCACATAAACGCTTTGCGGTGCTTCCCCACGCGTTTCTGCTTCAGATGAATAGCCCTGTTGGGGCGTGCCAGCTATCTTGCAATCATAGGCGAGTAGTGTTAGCATTGCGGGTAGCACATACGCGCAGAAGACGACAACCACGCTACCACAGGAGGCTATATGCTTTTCACCAATGCGACCATCGTCACCATGAATCCTGCCCGCGAGATCATCACCAATGGCGCGCTGGCGGTTGAAGGCAATCGCATCGTTGCGCTTGGCAAGACGGATACCCTGGTGCGCCAGTATCACGAGGAAGAGGTCATTGACGTTCAGGGGAAGCTGATTATCCCCGGCCTGATCGATACGCATGTGCATCTTGCCCAGGCCCTGATTCGTGGCTGCGCCGATGACATGGCGCTCATCCAGTGGCTCTGTGAGCGCGTCTGGGTGCTACAGGGGAATTTCACCGAGGACGATGGCTATGTCAGCGCGCGCCTCTGCATTGCTGAGATGCTGAAGTCCGGCACTACCACCTTCCTGGAATCGATGCTGGCGCACCGCTATGGCTTCAACGGCGTGGCGCGCGCCGTCGAGGAGAGCGGCATTCGCGCCTGCCTCGCGGGGATCGTGATGGATATTGGCACCTATGCTACGCAGGAGAACTCCATGCATCCCGGCCTGCGCGAGAGTCGCGAGACCAGCCTGCTTGGCGTGCTGGATATGCACAGCAAGTGGGAGGGCGCCGCCAATGATCGCATCCACGTGTGGTTTGGACCGCGCACACCGGGTGGGGTCACCTCGGAACTCTATCGCGAGATGAGCGAACTGGCGCGGCAACGGGACATGGGCATCACCATGCACCTGGCGGAGGTCGAGGCCGACAAAATCTTCCTCAAAGAGAAGTACGGCCTCTCGCCGGTCTACTACGCGGAGAGCGTGGGCCTGCTCGGTCCCAAATCGGTCCTGGTGCATATGGTCTGGTTAACGGCTGAGGATATTGCCAAGCTGGCCGAGACAGGCACCTCCGTCTCCCACAATCCCTCCTCGAACAGCAAGCTGGCATCCGGCGTGTGTAAGGTGCCGCAGATGCTCGCCGGCGGCGTCAACGTCGCGCTGGGCTGCGATGGTGGCCCCAGCAACAACGACTACGACCTGATTCGCGAAATGAAGCTGGCGGCCATCATTCACAAGGCCGTCAGCCATGATCCGCTACTGGTCCCGGCGGAGTCGGTGCTGGAGATGGCCACGATCAACGGGGCGCGCGCGCTGGGTCTGGAGCACGAAATCGGCTCGCTGGAGGTTGGCAAGAAGGCCGACCTCGTGGTGCTAGATTTTAACCGCCTGCACACCACCCCCTCCATCAATCCCATCTCCACGCTGGTCTACGCGGCCACCGGTGGCGAGGTGGACATGGTGGTCGTCGATGGCGAGGTTGTCGTGGAGCAGGGCAACCTGCTGACCATGGAAGAGGACGAAGTGATGGAGCAGGCGCGCCGCCACGCCTACGAACTCTACCGCCGCGCCGGCATCGAGATCAAGCCCCGCTGGCCTATCGTGTAATGCCGCTTACAAGTCGTGCGCATCCCAGGACCTATTGTGGACGCCCCAATCCGCGTAGTGCTCTGCCAAGCTTCATGGCACGGGTATCGGGGCGATTCCCCATCCCGCGTAGGGATCCGGCTTGCCGCATCCGTGGGGTAGGCCCTTGGGCCTGGCAGGAGGCACCACAGGCCCCCCAAGGGATGCTTCACACGGATGCGGCAAGCCCATTCGTTGGTACACAATAGATGGCAAGATGGCGGTGTTGGAACAGGGCGACCGCAAGGGAACGCCCCTACATATCCGGTCAGGCCAACAACGCATCAGCGTCGGCGTGCTGGACATCCTGTTCCATTCCACGCGCTGTTCCATGGGAGAATGGACATGTAGGGGCGATCCCTTGCGGTCGCCCTGTGACCCGACGCGCGCTCTGAAGCTGATGCTATTGCCATCAACCCGATTTTTAACTTTCTGGCGAAGCGGGGCTTAATTTGGTAACGAGAGGGCGGCCAGACCGTTCTATAGATGTAAGCAGAAAATTATTCCTGGCAGGGAAGCAACCGTTTACCACCAGAAAGAGCTATGGAGAAATTTGTATGGCAGGCATGGAGGGGAAAAACTTAGGGCGCTACACGCTGAACCGCCTGGCTGGCAGAGGGGGCATGGCGGATGTCTACGAGGGCTATGATCCCAAATTTCAGCGCAAGGTAGCGGTCAAAGTTTTTAAGCGCGAAGACGAGGAGATGCTGCAGCGCTTCATCCGTGAGGCGCGGCTGATGGGATCGCTTAGCAATGACCATCTTGTGCCGATCTATGATACCGGCACGAGCCTGGTGGATGGCGTCACCTGGTACTATATCGTCATGCCCTTTATGGAAGGGGGCACCCTGCGTGCGCGCATTCGCCGTTCCCCGCTCTCGCTCCCCGAAGCCTGCCGCGCCATGAGCGATATTGCCAGCGCGCTCGACTACATCCACAGCCAGGGGATTATTCACCGCGACATCAAGGCCTCGAACGTGTTGCTGGATAGTCAGGGCAAATGCTACCTCGCGGATTTCGGCATCGCGCGCACCACGACCGATGCCACGCAACTGACCACCACGGGCAATGTGCTGGGCACCGTCGAATACGTGGCCCCGGAACTCTTTGAGGTGGATCGCAAGGCCGATGCGCGCAGCGACCTGTATTCGCTGGGGGTCCTGCTCTACGAGATGGTCACCGGGCGACTCCCCTTCTACGCGGAGAATCCCATCGCGCTGGTCACCATGCATATGAACAAGCGACCACCCTCGCCGCGCACTATCGCGCCGCAGATCTCGCCGGCGGTCGAGCGCGTAATCATGAAGGCGCTGGAGAAAAAGCCGGAGCAGCGCTATGGTAGCGCCACCGAACTGGCGAACGCCTTTTGCCGCGCCACTGGCAACAAGAACGGCAGCCGGCAAGATCTTGTTGCGCCGCCTGCGACTGTCGTGGCCAGCTCCGTGCCCGCGCTCCACATGGCCCAGGATCAGCTCGTGCTGGGTCCGGTGCCGCAAGCTGTGTATCCCTCTCCGATGGCGCCGGTGACCGACCTGGCCAGGATGCCGGCGGAGGTCAGACGCGCTCGGCCAACCCCGCCGCCATCGCCCGCGCGCCGGCGCACGTGGATCGTAGCTGTGCTGGCACTGCTGACCCTGCTCGTCATCTCGATCCCCATTGCCTTCGCGGTGACACAGCGCAACGGGACCCCTCCGGCCGCAACAGCAACGGGCCAGGGGCAGATCCCGACGACGGCGACCACGCCAACAGACCAACCAACCCCAACTCCTACACCCAACGCCACCGCCACGGCGCGAGCTGCTGCCACCGCTACAGTCGTCGCCCAGGTACACGCGACCTCCACGGCCATCGCGGGTGCCACCGCCACAGTGCAGGCCCAGGCCAGCGCGACGGCCGGGGTGGTGCAGACGGCGACGGCCGGCAAAGCTACGTATAAGGACGCTTTGACCGATGGGACGAAGGCGCAGACGCAGGCGGCCGGCTGGGACCAGAATAGCCAGTGTGTCTTTGCTGCTGATGGCTATCACGTCAAAGAAGGCGTCAACCTCGTCAACCTGCATGGGTGTCGCGAGTCAAACAATACCTATCAGAACATGGCAGTCTCGGTCGATGTCACCCTGCTCAGTGGACACTCTGGTGGCCTCTTCTTCCGCCTGCACACCGACACGTTTGACAACTACAGCGGTTACCTGTTCGAGATAGATACGCAGGGCAACTACAAAATCTCCAATTTTGCAGGCGGCTCGCCCTCAACGCTCCAGGACTGGACGGCCTCACCCGCCTTGAAGAAGGGCCTGAGCGTCAAGAACACCCTGCAAGTGATCGCGAAGGGCGCCACGCTGCTCTTCTACGCCAACGGGGTGTACCTGGGCACGCAGACGGACCCCAGCTATCCAGATGGCGCGGTAGCCTTCCTGGCCACCACGACCGATACGCCGGCTGATGTAGTGTATAGCAACTTGAGGGTGTATGCGCTGACGTGAGCGCGTGGTTGGAACAGGACGCAGGCGAGCGGCGCCCGTACATGAAAGAGAGGGCGCGTGGTTGGAACAGGGCGCAGGCGAGCGGCGCCCGTACATGAAATGCGGAGAGCGCGCGTGGTTGGAACAGGGCGCAGGCGAGCGGCGCCCCTACACGAAAGAGGCGCGTCATCTGGCATGCCGCGCGTCGTTGGAGCAGGGCGCAGGCGAGCGGCGCCCCTACACGAAAGAGGCGCGTCATCTGGCATGCCG
>JALYTT010000738.1 GCA_030854145.1 Chloroflexota bacterium
CAAATATGGTAAGGTTCACTCCAGCTATTCCCTGCCTTTATAGGTGATTTATGCTTTTCCTATTCTAGCAAGGAGTAGCCTCCTTTTCCATTTTTCGGGACTTTCGGGTACACTCCAAAGCCCTGCCCAGTTCATGTGCTGACTGGCAATGAGACCTCCCCTTTCGTAGCTGCGCGAGTTTATCGCGCAGCTACGAAAGGGGGAGAGAGCTCCACTTGTCATAGGGAATTCACTAGCTAGTTGAGCCTGGTTCTGGTATACTCAGAAGAACAGAGTATACGCCTACTTTGTAGGATATACCTGACCCCGCTCATCCTGGTAGAGTACATTTTTACAGCTATCTTCATAGATGTATGCTCTACCACATGAGCATCATGGCTCGCCGTTGTGGGAGTTGCTCAGAGGCGTGGGAGCACCTTTGAGGCCAGGCGCCTCATGATGGGGCGTGGCTCGACTGGTATCTGCTAGGAAGTGTTGCTTAGTTTTTTTCCAGGAGACAAGAACATGGCTTCTGACACCGCTATCATTCCCGAAGAACGGGGTATAGAGACGCACGGCATTGAGCGTGTCTCTCCCGAAACTCGTACCCACATGCGTATCTTCGACAACTTTACCATGTGGCTCTCGGCCAACCTGGTGATCTCTACTGTTGCCCTGGGAGCGCTGGCCACCACAGTCTTCGGGCTTGGTTTTTGGGATAGCGTCGCTATCATTCTCATTTTTAATGTCCTTGGCGTCCTCCCTGTGGCCTTTTTCTCCACCCTTGGCCCCCGGCTGGGCCTGCGCCAGATGACCATTTCGCGCTTCTCCTTCGGCTGGATTGGCAGCATCATCATGGCGCTCTTCAACGTCGCGGCCTGTATTGGCTGGTCGGCGGTGAATGTGATCGTGGGTGGACAACTGGTGGCCGCCATTGCCTGTGGAGGCGTAGGCATCGATAAGTGTAACACCACCGTCGCCGGCATAGCGCTCAGTGGCATCGCCCTGAGAAGTATCGGCATTCTGGTCATCGCCATCTTCACGACCCTGGTCAGCATTTATGGCTACCGCTATGTGCATCGCTATGAGCGCTTTGCCTGGATCCCCATGGCGATTATTTTCGTGATTATGCTGGTGATCGCTGCCCCCCATATGAAGATTATCCCGACCCCGGCCATGGGCGCGGCCGAGATCGCCGGCCTGATCTCCTTTGGTGGCTCGATCTACGGCTTCGCGACCGGCTGGAGTTCTTACGCCGCCGACTATAACGTCAATCAGCCTGAGGATACGCCGGCCAGCCGCGTCTTCTGGTTGACCTTTCTGGGTGTCTTTATCCCCTGCGTTGCGCTGGAGCTGCTGGGTCTGGCCTTCACCACCTGGATTCCCAAGGGCGGCGGCGAGCTGCTGGCGGGCATCTTAGGTCCTGTGGGTGCCATTGGCACCTTCTTCCTGATATTGCTGGCTCTGAGTGTGATCGCGAACAACATTCCCAACGACTATAGCCTGGGTCTTTCTATGCAGGTCCTGGGACGGCCCTTCCAGCGCGTCAATCGCGCGATCTGGACGTTGATTGGCGCCGTGGTCTATGTGTTGATCGCCTTGCTGACCGCCTCCAATTTCAACGAGACGCTGTCAAATTTCCTGCTGCTGATTGCCTACTGGCTGGGCCCCTGGGCGATTATCCTGGTGCTGGAACACTTTGTCTTCCGCCGGGGACAGTACAACGTCAATGATTGGAACACGCCGAGCCGTCTCCCGCTGGGCTGGGCCGCGATTGTCTCCATGGCGATTGGCCTGGTGGGTGTGTACCTGGGAGCAGCGCAAGTGTACCATGTCGGGCTTATCGCGAATCTGGTCAATCCGCCTTACGGGATGGACGTAGGCTTCGAACTGGGTGTTGTGCTGGCGGGTATCTCCTACTTCATCTTGCGCCGTATCGAGCTGAATTCTGGCCGGGAACGCGCGGTAAGCACTGTACCCGTGGATGATGGTAAGGCGTTGTAGCACTCCCCTCGACCGTAGCGCGTGGCTTGCCTCGCCGTCCTCGTGGTTACAG
>JALYTT010000407.1 GCA_030854145.1 Chloroflexota bacterium
CATAGCGCGCAATCAGTTCGTCGCGCAAGGCCTCGAAGGGCGTGATAGTATCGACGATCATCTCGGAGGCCAGGCGGAAGATATCGATATCTTTGGCGTACTGCTCCTCCATCATCTTGCGGAAGGGCGCGCGCTCCTCCTCCGGCAACTGGGCGATCTGGTTGGCAAAGACGGCGTTGATAGCGGCCTCAGGTCCCATGACGGCGATCTGGGCCGTAGGCAGCGCCAGCACGGCGTCGGTGCCGAAAGCTGGACCGGCCATAGCGTAGAGTCCGGCGCCATAGCATTTGCGCACAACTACCAGGATCTTGGGCACCACAGCCTGCGAGACCGCCGCGATAAACTTCGCGCCATGCCGGATGATGCCAGCTTTCTCTACGGCCGACCCGATCATGAAGCCCGACACATCTGCCAGGAAGAGCAGGGGGATGTTGAAGGCGTTGCAGGTATTGATGAAGCGTGTGGCCTTGTCCGACGAATCGGGGAAGAGGACACCGCCCTTGACGCGTGGCTGATTGGCCACGATGCCGACGGCGCGACCATTGAGGCGCGCATAGCCCACGATAAGCTCGCGCGCGAAGAGCTTCTTGACCTCCAGGAAGCTGCCGCCGTCGACCAGCGCGTCGATGAAATCATACATGTTGAAGGCTTTGTTCTGCGCCTCCGGCACGATATCTTGCAGGGGGCGATCGCTGGTGGGCGGCACAGGCCCGGCATCTGCCGGCTTGCCAAGATAGTTCTGGGGCATGTAGCGGAAATAGTCGCGCGCGATGCGAATGGCGTCCTCTTCGCTCTCGGCCAGGAAATCGCCCAGGCCGGAGACCGTGCAGTGCATGCGCGCGCCACCCATCTCGTCGAGCGTGACCTGCTCGCCTGTGACCATCGCGGCCATGCGCGGGGAGCCAAGATAGGCGCTGGCATTGCCCTCGACCATAATGGCGATATCGGCGAAGGCGGGAGTATAGGCGGCGCCCGCTGGCGAGGGGCCGAACATGAGCGAGATCTGGGGCACGACGCCCGACATCTTGACCTGGTTGTAGAAGGTGCGCCCGCCCTGGTTGCGTCCGGGGAAGAGGCGCACCTGGTCGGTGATGCGCGCCCCCGCCGAGTCGATCAGATAGAACATGGGGATACGCATCTGCATGGCCATCTCCTGGATGCGCAGGCTCTTCTGCACCGACTTCTCGCCCGCCGACCCGGCCTTGACCGTGGAGTCCGAGGCGCTGAAGGCTACCGGGCGCCCATGAATGCGACCCACGCCAGTAATGCTGCCATCGGCCGGCAGTTCGGGGTCCTGACTCTCGGCGAACATATAGTCCTCGAACTCGATCTTACCATCGTCCAGCAGCAGCTTGAGGCGGTCGCGCGCGAAGAGTTTCTTCTGCTCGCGATTGCGCTGGTGGTATTTCTCGGCGCCGCCCTTCTTGATGCGCTCTATCTCGGCAGCAGCCCGCTCTGCATTGCTTGTCATAAGGATAGATCGTCCTTTCTCATCGTGTAGGCATGCCGCATTGGTTGATACAAAATAAGGGCAAGATGGCAGCCTTGGAACAGGGCGCCCGCAAGGGAACGCCCCTACATGTCCATTCCTCAAGGGAACAATGTATGAGATGGAACAGGATGTCCAGCACGCCGACGCTGATGCGCTGTTCGCCTGGCTAGAAATGTAGGGGCGTTCCCTTGCGGGCGCCCTGTTCCAACCACACGCGGCATGCCAGCCTCCGTGCGGCATCTCCCTAATACGTATCAACGCATGGGCAAGCCGTCGCCCCTACGCAGGCACACCAATTCCCTACACATCGATCTCCATGCGCAGCAGCGCCGACGAGAGCGATTTGCCCAGCGCGTCGCTGCGCAGCGAGCGCGAGGCTCCGCCGTTGAGGGCGCCGTGCAGCACAAATTTGAGGGCCAGCACATTGGGTACCTCGAAGCGCTCGACTTTGCCGCTGCTGATGCCGGAGAAATGCTCACGCACACGCTCGGCGGTGACTTCTCGCACCAGTATATCATAGGTTGCCTGGTCGGGCGCGAAGAGACTCAGGTCGGCCTTATCGCCCTTATCGCCTGAGCGCGCGTGGACCAGGGAGACGAGCTGTTTTCTCATGGCTATGATTCCTCTACGCTGACCCGTATATACTCTTCGATGATCTCGCGCGGCGCCAGCGTGGGCCAGATGCCGAGCAGACCTCGTGGCTCCAGCATGCCGCCGGCGCCGCCGATGAACGGGGGGCCGCTCAGGGCCAGCGGCGGGAACAGGCGACCCAGTTTCGCGGCCTCGCGCCTATCGGCACAGCGCACGGCGATACGCAGGTAGACCTCGTTCAGGTCGCCGGCATGGGTCGCGTCGGCCAGGGGACCGTGGATCGAATTATAGCCCATGTATTCAATCAGTGTCTCTTCGGTCTTCAACCCTACCTCGGCCATCTGCTGCTGGATGATCTGCGCGGCGGCCTGGGCCTTGGCGAGCGCATCGGGCCAGGCATAGCCAAGCAGCGCCTGCCCCATCACACCATCCTCGTAGCCAGCAACGATCTTCAGCGCCGCCGGCGCCGGTCGCGCGGTCGCGCCAGTCACGTACACCTCGTCGGGGCCGCGCTCTTCCATGTGCAGCGTAGTCATATTCACATCCACGTCGGGGGTCAGATAGTGGGTGGGATCGTGGACTTCGTATAACAACTGCTCGCGCAACGTGTCGAAGCTGACGCGGCCACCTGTGTCCGGGGCCTTGGTGATCAGCGCGTCACCGTTCTCCCATACCTCGGCGATGGGGTAACCGATATGCGCCAGGTTGGGGATCGCGCGCCAATCGCCGCCGAAGTTGCCCCCGGTGGCCTGCCCACTGCACTCCAGCAGGTGACCGACGACGATGCCCTGGGCCAGTTTATCCCACTCGTCCCAGCGCCAGCCAAGTTCATGCACCATCGGCGCCAGGAAGAGCGCCGCGTCGGCCACCCGTCCCGTCAGCACGATATCCGCGCCCGCGTCCAGCGCCTCCACCAGCGGCCGCGCCCCCAGGTACGCGCTGGCAAACAGCAGGCGCTCACGTACCGTGGCGATATCCGCACCCGTATCCATGTGCGCCAGCGAGACACCCGTCTCGCGCAACGCGTCGAGCCGTTCCAGCACAGAGTCGCCGAGTACCACGCCCACCTTCAATTTGAGGCCGAACTTCTTGAGGGCCGCCAGCAACACCTCGCGCGCGGCCAGCGGGTTCAGCCCGCCCGCGTTCAAAATAAACTTGACACCGCGAGGCATGGCGATAGGAAGTAGGTCGGTGAGCATGGGCACGAGGTCGCGCGTGTAGCCCAGGGAGGGGTCGCGCTGGCGGTCCTTCTGCAGGATCGCCAGCGTCAGTTCCGCCAGGTGATCGGAGGCCACATACTGCACCTGGCCGCGCTCGATGCTGGCTTTGATCGGCCGCCAGGAGTCGCCATAGAAGCCCAGACCCCCGGCAATACGAACTGATTTCATGAGCGCCTACCTCATCCCCAGCAGCTCTCTGGCGATCAGCAACTGGCGAATCTCGTTGGTGCCCGCGCCGATCTCGCCCAGGCGCGCATTGCGCCACATACGCTCGACCTCGAAGTCGGTGGTATAGCCCCAGCCGCCGTGGATCTGCATAGCCTCGTTGGCCGCCCGCGACGCGGCACGGCCTGTGAATAGTAGCGCGGCCGCCGCCTCCTTGCTGACACGGATGCCCTGCTGCGCCAGCCACATGCAACGATGGGCCATCAGGCGTGCGGCCTCCAGATCGGTATACATGTCGGCAAGCTTGGCCTGGATCAACTGGAAGTTGGCGATAGGCTGCCCAAACTGCGTGCGCTCTTTGGCATACTTGAGCGAGACATCCAGCGCCGCCTCGATGCCGCCTACGCTGCTGACCGCGAAGAAGGCGCGCTCCAGGTCAAGCCCGCTCATCACGACCTTATAGCCCTCGTTGACCTTGCCCAGCATATTCTCCTCCGGCACAAAGGCATCCTCGAAGACCAACTCGCCCGTGGGCGAGCCATGCATGCCCACCTTCTCGATTTTGCGCGCCACGTGATAGCCGGGAGTCTTTGTCTCGAAGATGAAGGCGGTGATGCCCCGGCTGCCGGCCTCCGGGCGCGTCTTGGCATAGACGATCAACAGGTCGGCAATCGGCCCATTGGTGATAAATACCTTGGTGCCGTTGAGCAGGTAGCCGCCGTCGGTCTGGCGCGCCGTGGTCTGGATGCCCATGGCATCGGAGCCCGCGTTCGGCTCGGTGAGGGCCAGGCCGCTGATCATCTCGGTGCTAGTGAGCTTTGGTAGATACTTGCGCTTCTGCTCCTCGCTGCCGTTGCGCAGGATGTTGTGCGTACAGAGATTGAGGTGCGCGCCAAACGACATGGCGATCGCGCCATTGGCGCGCCCGATGCCACGCGAGACCAGCGCCGCCATCAAGAAGTCGCCGCCGCTGCCGCCATACTCTTCGGGAACGGCGACCCCTGTGTAGCCCTGCTCGGCCAGCTTCTTCCACAGCCAGGGTGGGAAGTCGTCGCTACGCTCAATCTCGGTATTATGCGGCCGAATCTCGTCGCGCGCGAAAGCAAAGGCGCTCTCATAGGCAAGTTGATGCTCTTCGGAAAGTTCGAAATCCATGATGACCAGTCCTCTCCTTGTTTGTGAAGAGTGAGACGCGTTTCATTCAATGAATATGCTTCTCACAGTATACAAGAAGATTCCACGGAGTACCAGGAAGCTTCGAGCTATACCAGAGCTGCATGAACTCGTTGGAGAAGGTTAGCATACTCAAAACTGTCAGGGGCCGTGGTGTCGATTTCAACGAGCTGACCCTCAAGCGCAAGAGGGGGAAGATACCCTTGTAAGAGTCGCTCTTTGTTTTGTTCAAGCCATTGCAGGTCAGAATGACCAGCGTGTCGCGTAGCAGTATCCACGCGTGCCAGGAAGCGCTCCAGGAGGACGGTCCCCTCTGCCTGACACAAAATTTGAAGGACTTCAAAATCATACATACCTTGCAGGTGAAGAAACTCAGCACTGCGTAATTCGGGGCGCCCAAAAAATCCCTCAACGATCAATGATTGACCTGCTGCTAACACGGAACTGACGACGGAGTAGAGGAGGGTAAACGCTGCAGAACCTAGCAAAGGGGGAAGCCCATTGCTCTGACATTCAAGCACATCGTACAGGGTCTCATAAATACCGTCTCTTGAGAAGAACGGAAGTCGTACATCAGCGGCAAGTCGTCTCGCCAATGTGGTCTTTCCCGCACCGGGCAGACCGTTCACAATGATCAACACAGGCTTTTCCATAAGGACCTGTTACCTTCCTTAACATCTTTTCGGTCGTCCTGGCAAAACCATCGTTCCTACGGGTTTGCGTGCCGGTGAATTCACCGGCACGCAGGTAGATGGCATATTACCGACGATCATTACGAGCGTCGAATGGGCGCAGGTATACCGTTGGCTTGAAATTGATAAAGGCGGGCGGCGCGGGGTTGAATGCTGGACCGAGGGCGGTCGCTTCCCGGTTCATGAGGCCGGGATCGGTAGAATCGTCCCACCTGCCGGTATTGAGGCGCTGAATAAGCGTCTGGAAGGCAGTCAGGGTCTCGGCGGGCGTGAAGGCACAATGGCCGGCACGATGGACAAACACCTGCCGCAACAAGCTGGCATCCCCATGCGAGCGCACCACGCTGGCGTAAGCCTGCTCGTCCTGGTTAACTACCAGCCCGTCGCCGGTTGTATGCATGGTAAGGACCGGCATATCCAGGTCGCCATTGAAGGAGATGAACTTATTCAGGTACGTGACCGCCGCTGGATCAGCTTTGATGCTGGGAGCCGCATCCAGGGCCTTCAGGTCCTGCTTCAGACTCAGGCCAGCCTGTTTGTAGAGGGCGGCAACTTCGTGGTGACTGGCTGACTTCTCCAGTTGCTCCTGGTAGTTAACGCCAGTGTTCCAGGAGGGGTTGCCTCCGGCGCGGGCCTCAAGTTCGGCGCGCCCAAAAAAGGCGAACAAAAAGTCCACCTTGCTTTCCCAGAGGAATTGATTCTGTTCCTGGGCGCTGAAGTCCTTGCTCCCCGGTTCAGGCGAGGCCGAGTCAAACCAGCCAGGGAGGTCTCCCAGGGCCGCGGCCAGGGCAATGCGGGCCCGACCCTGGGCCGTACTCTGCGCCGTTGTAAGGATGGTTTCGGCCTGCTTGAAAGCTGTTGCAGGGTCGGCAATATGCACAACGGGCAGCGTGTTCCCCGCCAGCAGAACATCGAAGGCAAAGGCGCTATCGAGCGCCTGGTTCCAGGTCCCGATTCCACCAGCAAGCACTCCACACATAGGCAGAGCAGCGTCAAAACGCTCGGGGAACAATTGAATCAGGCCGGCCGTGATGATGCCGCCCAGCGAGTGACCCCAGGCGATAGTGCGGGTTGGATGACCGCAGGTAACATCGAAGAAATGCAGCAGCGCGGCCTGATCGTGGAACGCCTGTTGCAGCGCCCAGCCATTCTGGCTATAAGAAGAACCAGCCAACGCATAGCCCTGCTGCAAGAGCAC
>JALYTT010000408.1 GCA_030854145.1 Chloroflexota bacterium
GGTTCCTGGTGACTGGCGAGGCAAGCCACGCCCTACGGATTCGCCGCTCGCTTTCTGCAAGCGATGCCTTCACTTGACGCCTATTGGGCGCCGCTGGTCTGCGCCCTGCTCCCCCGGCCGCATCTTACTCGCCGACATGACCTACGCCCCGCTCCCTCACGTCCGGCTGGCTTGTCTCCCGTTCCCCGATAGTGATATACACCTCCCAGCGGCGACTGCGCACGCGTTCGGAGCGACGGAGCAGGCCTGACTGTTCGAGGGGGATCTGCTGACCGAAAGGCCTTCCCGGCAACACGTCGGTCGTCACGCCGGTGCCTGTATCGCGGTCGGTATAGATGATGTTGCCTCGCTTATCCCGCTGGCGCATCATAGCCTCGCCGGGACCAGGATGGCGACTTCGACTGGGAAAGCCATAGACGAGCATCTGCAGCAGGACCAGAAAGGGCTGCAGGAGACCTACAGAAAGCAGATGCGCGCCCTCCACCACGATCAAGCGCCCGCCTGGCCGCAGGATACGAGTCACCTCGGCGATGGTATCGGGGTCATAGATATATTCCGAGGGGAAGGTACTGACGACCGTATCAAACGAGGCATCGGAAAAGGGTACGTGCTGAGCGGAACCCAGGATCACATAGCCGGCCTGGCCCACACCCCGCTGGCGCAGCGTGGCGCGCGCAGCCTCCACCATCTGCGGAGAGTGCTCAACGGCGCGACAGTTATAGCCGGTCTCAAGCATATCCGCCAGCAGATCGCCCAGGCCGCAGCCCAGTTCCAGCACATCGCGCCCATGCAGTCGCGTCAACACGAGACGCTGCCAGACGCGCCACTGGCCCGCGAAAGGCACAGTACTGGCGAACCTGTAGAGATAGCGGTTCCTGTAGAGCGTCTCAAATAGTAACGTGCGCAGACGAGGTGTCACGGCTTACTGCTCCCCCGGTTTCAACAATACATCCAGTAGATCGCTCAGGTGTTCAATAGTCAGGTCGGGCCGGATCTCGTCATTATGCAGCGGGTCCCACTTGTAGCGATTATCGTGGCGCTGCACAAACGAGAGGATATAGTCATCATCGGTGATATGCATGCCGGGAGGAAGGTCGGAGGGAAGTTCCTCCTGTGGTGAGGCCGGTGGTGCTTGATCCTGATGCCCACCGGAAGAAACGCCGGGAGCAACCAGGTGAGCTTTCAGAGCGGCCCTGACATGCGGCTTGGGCTTCCAGATCGCAAAAATTCCCAGCGCCCTGGCTCCCACGATATCCGAGCGCAGCGAGTCTCCCACCATAGCAGCATGCGTGGGCAGAACCTCCAGCGCATTGAGCGCGTGCATAAAAATGGCCGCGCCCGGCTTACGTACTCCTAGATCGGCAGAGGTAGCGATATTGGGAAGATCGAAGTAATCAAGGAGACCAAGGGTATGCAGGTCTTCCTCGAACAGCTTGCCGCCCCACAGGCGGTTGGTGACCACACCCAGGAGGAAGCCGCGCTGTCGCAGCTCTGCCAGGGTTGGCAGCACATCATCGAAAAGTGGGCGCGACTCAGGGATACGGATGCGCAGTGCCTCGAAGACCGCCGCACCGGTAGCCAGGTCGACCGGACCAAGGCCCAGGCGCTCGATCACGCGCGTAGTGATCAGCGGCCCATTGCGCTCGATCTCCGGGTGTTGGCGAATAGCCATGCGCGTCTGCGTATCAAGCTCGTCGCGGAGCTGTTTGCCCAGGAGCACATCGTCCATATCCGCCAGGAGATCGGACGTGACCTGCGTGCGCAGCAGTGCGGCCGCTCGTCGATTGGAAGCGGTCTCCAATCGATGCCAGGTATGCATATCCTTGCGATACCAGAGCGTGTCTCCTAGGTCGAAGAGGACGCAGCGAATAACACGCCTCTTGAGCGATGGTAGCGAATCCTTAGACAAGTGCTCTTCCCTATCAAACGGTGTAGCTCGAAACTACCAGATCCTCTCCTCTAGCGCCGGGACTCACCCGGAGAGGGTATCCTTAGCGCTAGAGGAGAGAACAATTTTCGATGAGCAGGATGAGCGACACGGGCAGGATGAACAAGAGAGTTCAAACCTGCCGGTGCTGGCACATCTCTCCAAGCGGACCGGGTACGTTTAGTGCGAAGGAACCTCTTCGCCGCTGCTGAGCACCTCATCAATGAGACCGTACTCGACTGCCTGATCTGCCGAGAGGTAGTAGTTACGATCGGAGTCCTGCATGATGCGTTCCTGGGTCTGGCCGGTATGCTTGGACAGGATCTCATAGATGCTGCGGCGCAGGCGCAAGATCTCGCGCGCCGTGATCTCGATATCCGCCGCCTGGCCTTCGGCGCCACCCAGCGGCTGGTGAATCAGCACTGTGGAGTTCGGCAGGCAGAAGCGCTTACCATTGGCACCCGCAGCCAGCAAGACCGCACCCATGCTCATCGCCATACCGACGCAGACCGTGGTGATGTCGGGCTTGACCCACTGCATCGTATCGTAGATGGCCAGACCCGCGTAAATGCTGCCACCGGGGGAGTTGATATATATAGAGATGTCTTTGGAGGCATCCGAACTCTGGAGATAGAGCAACTGAGCCACCACCAGGTTCGCTACGGTGTCATCAATCGGCGTCCCGATGAAAATGATGCGCTCGTTCAACAAGCGCGAATAGATGTCCCACTGCCGCTCGCCACGTGGCGTGGTCTCGAGAATGCTGGGATAGGGAATGTGCCCTTTAGGCTCCAGGATCTCCCGCGACTCCTTTATCCATTTCGGGTCGTTGGGATTAAAAACCGCACCCATCTTTGCTCCTTTGTAACGGTCTGTTTCTGTACCGTCTTATCTAAGCTAAGCGAGATATACGCAAGATATCTCGCCATTTAAGAACGCTTTGTGCAGAGGAGTTCCCCATTTATATGAAGGAACGTGTGTACAGTTATGATAGCACCTACGCGTTGCAAACGCAAGACAAAGAGCAGTGCATCAGGCTCACATTCATCTTACCTGGGATTGCGCGGCCGGTAATCGTAGGCGCCATCGAAGGTGATCGCGGTTACCAGGCCAGCATCGGACAGGCGGGAGCGAATGCGCTCATCGACAGCTTGCAAGCCCTTGTTATTGGCGGTGATCACTGTCGGGAAGCGCGAGTTATAGCGATAATTGAGCAACTGGAAGAGCTTCTCGCTGGCCCAGGGCGAACTCTGCTGTGTGCCAAGGTCGTCAAGCACGAGCAATTCTGCCTCGCGCATGCGCGCAAACAGTTGATCGTAGACCTCGTTGGAGGTGGGAGCAAAGGCGGCGCGCAGGTGATCAAGCAGGTCGGGCACGGTCGCGAAGAGCACTAGGGAGCCGCTTTCCAGGCGCAGATTGGCGATAGCGGCCGCCAGGTGGGTCTTGCCACACCCATTGGGGCCAAGCAGCAGCAGCCAGCCATCGGGATCAAGCGCAAAGTTCTCCGCCGCCTGGAGCGCTTGCTGCACTCCGGGCACACGCGTGTTAAATGTTTTGAAGCTCTTATCGCGAAAGGCGTCCAGGTTGGAGAGGCCGCGCAACTGCTGGCGCCGCTTCTCTTTCAAAACCGCATCCTTGCAGCTACAAGGCACGGGCTTACCAAAACCGGGATAACCAAAGGGCACATCCTGCCGCAAATAGCCCGCTCCCCGGCAGCGCGGGCAGACGCCTCTGGTCTTTACCGGAGCTAGCGACATGCCCGGCGCGACTGGATAGGTATCCTGCCTCTCCTGTCCTCCAGGCTGGCGCGCTGGGCGCTGCGGTTGTTGGGGCTCGGGCAGCGCGTCATATGTGCCACCTGGCAGGGTGCGCGACCGCAGCGGCTGGGTAACGCGGTGATACGATTGCGATGTCTGGACGACGGCTCGCGACACAGGCGGCTGCGTCACCGGCGCCGGGAGTTCGCGCAGGTTGCGTGTAATATGCGCTCTGGACTCTGGTGGCGGTAGGGGCGGCATCTCACGCGTCGTTTGCAGGTAATCGCCCCGCGCGAGGGGGTCAGCCTTCGAGCGCAGGTACATCTGCACCTCGTTCTCATCGCTTTCCCAATCCCCATAGCGCATGCCTACCTCTTCTTCATCCCCCCACTCTTCGAGCGCATCGGCGGCCAGCGCGGGACCATAGTCGTCGGGCGCGTAGTAATCTTCCCTACGCTGTGGGGGCGCTGGCGCATACGCAGGTTGGGGCGCCTGTGGCGGGCGCGTCTGGTAGCCCGTGGGCCGACTGCCGGCCGGGCGCTGGCGCAGATGCGTAGGACGAGGCGCTGACGGCGAGGGGGCTGGCCCCGGCTGGGTTTCGCGCACGCGGGGGGAGGGTCCACGCTGGCCGTACTGGTCGGGCGGCTGGCTGCGCGGCTGCTGGGAGGCGCGCGCAAGCGGCTGGTCCAGGCGCGCCGTCTGTTCGCTCAGGGGCCGTGCTGGGCGCGGCCCCTGCGCTGCATCGCCTTGCGGTGAGCGTTGCGTGTTCAGCGGCTGGCGTCTTTGTGATGATCTCGTCATAATCTCATTCAAACGTTCCATGTTACCTGCCTTCCGTCTCCCAGCGCCTCAGGATAGCGCGAATATATTTCCAGTTTCGCTTATTCTGCTGCACCGCTTCGCGAAATGCCGACTCGATCCACTCAACTGGATAGTGGTCGGCGGCGTCCCGCAATTCATCGGCGATAAGCGGGGAAAGTAAACCAATATTTTGTTCGTATAATACAAATATATTCGGGCGATCAATTTGTATGTGTATATTATGTATGCGATCAGGTCCTTTCGGCAATATATGTCCGCCTACCGGAACCGCAACCTCGTTCTGCACTTCGGCGCGCTCCGACTGCATATCCAGCAGGCGTACCGGCACCATTTCGCCCCCTTGCAGTTCGGTCACGACCTTGCGACTGCGAGCGGTATTAAAGAAATACCAGCCAAGGATCTCGTCATCATCGCTGTCGTCACCCATGACTTTCAGGTAGATGCGCAGGATGGTGCCGCGCGCCAGAGACTTCTCCAGACCCTGGCGCAGGCGCTCCTCCACCGGTCGCGGATCGCCCCGGCGCTTGAGACTTCGCAGCAACACGCGGTCCGCCAGCAGCTCCTGCTCGCTGACGCAGCGCGGCTCGCCTTTTTTTTGTGCCAGCAGCCAGAAGAGGTGCAGCGTCACTTTTAGTTCAGCGTTATCCTCGATCTCCGGCAGCAATACCGTGAAGAATATCTCCGGTATCGGCACATAGGGATTCTTCCCCGATGGAAACCCTGCAAAGGAAGTCATCATCCATCCGTTCTGGATACCCACCGGTCTTCAGGCGGCGGGAAAAAGCATTATTGTTCAGGCGGCGGCGTCATCTCCAGGTCTCGGAAGCGCGTATGACTCGCCTGGAAGTAGAGACTGACCTCGCCAACCGGTCCATTTCGATGTTTGGCGACGATAATGTCGGCGATATTCTTGCGCTCTGACTCAGGATTGTAGACATCGTCTCGATAAATAAACATCACGATGTCGGCATCCTGCTCGATACTATTGTGCAGGACGATATCGCCGGCCACAAAGTTGTGCAATTCATCTACCGTCAGGTCGTAGACTTCGGCCTCGCCATCGGGTTCGATGGAGATAATTTCATCCCAATATACGTCGCTTTGCGCTAAGCTACTTAGCCTTGTACATTGAACAACCTGGGCTAAACGTGCAGTTCGTTCGCGGCTTAAGTTTTGCTTGTAGAGACTCGTACCGCAATAAGCATTACCGAGTGCAGTTTGCATTTGACGGCTTGTTAGACCTGCTGTTTGCATAGCAGGAACAGCGAAAAGTCTCCATGCCTCACGAGGCACAACGTCACGGTTCGTGTTGGCTAGTCGTTGTGCAAGGTAATCAACCATCGCTGCCTGATGTACAAGTTTTTTCTGACTTAATGCGCCTATTTGCGTAATAAAACGTTCGATCTCTTCTTTTCCGCTAACAGTTACATGATGCTGATCTCGTCCCTTCTTGATCTGCGGATGCCTTGATAGCGTTGCGTTGATGCCTATACGCAGCAAAAGTGATTGCACATTTCGGGCCAATTCAGCACTACTTGAAGCATAATAGATGTTAGCATAATGTTTTTTACCAATGCTCAAGTTGATGCAGCCGTCAGTAGACCACAGATGACGTAGAAAACGCGCGATGCCCTCAACTGGTTGCGCAAAGACTTGTTCGGGTACACGTTTTTCAAATGAACGTAGACCAAATACTCCTAACTTAGTTAACCATTCAGCGATGGGATTGCGCACACCATGAGTAAGCCGTTGGCTCGCAGCTAGGTAGACCTGATACCATCCCCGCTCCTGCTGAATACGTGGTATAACTGCGTCGCCGAAGATGGTGATGGCGAGATCTGCGACAGTTTCAGCCAGCTCAAGTTCATGAGTAGTATATTGAATAGCATGATGGGTCTTCCGCGCTTTTGATGATTCGAAAGCAGATGCTTTTGAAGAGGATGTGAGGAGTTTTTCAGTTTTTCTCTCTCCGCCTCTCAGGCTACTCGATACAGG
>JALYTT010000409.1 GCA_030854145.1 Chloroflexota bacterium
GGATCATACTCCATAAATTCACGCCAGGAGTCGGCCCAACGACGCGGCGTCTCCAGGAGCCCTTCGCGATCAGGATCTTCCCCGATGGCGAGCAGCAACTCCCGTCCTAACACAAGCAGCCTGGGATAATCGACCTGCCTCGGCTGCCTCTTGACGTGAGCGCTCTGCCCATGACTCCCGACGATATGTCCATTGCTACGTAGATGATCTCTGTCTACGACCATACCATGCTCTTCCTTCCTTGTCTTGTATCAGTGCTTATTGGCCTGGACTGGCAGTGTAATCCCGTTGAGCCGTCACTTGCGGGTGAGATCAGGAAGATCGCTGCCTCCCTCGCTGCCCTCGAAGCTCAGCTACTTGAGTGATGTTTTCTGTTCAGGGTTTTTTGCGTTGATGCATTTAGAGTCAGGCGCAGCGGTTCATGCCAACTACCTATCGACGACAAAGTCTCCCCCGCACTGTCACCAACCGACTTCTGTTTGGCAGTGTCACCCGGCCTTATCCAGGTCTAGACGTGCCAGTGAGCAAAAAACTTGACTCCCTGACGTGCTCTTTCGAGCATGTAGCATGCGAACCTAAAGTTCCAGGGTACCATTCCTTACTAAGCGTCTAAGGAACTCCAGGTGCCGCACAATGTTCGTACGATCACTTCCTCCATGCTGATACCACTGACGAAGCCAGCACAACGCGAAAACTTCTTCTGGTGTGAAACCACGTTGTGCAAGAAGCTTTTTTTCCGTCAGATCCCCTTGGGGGAGAATCTGTTCCTCCTTGAGAGGCGGCTCCTGTTCTATACGATCCTCTTGAGCGGGAACCTGTTCTTCAACGCTCAGCTGTTTCTGGACGCTACTCTGTTGTTCTAGGCACGTATTCTTTCTCGAGAATCTCTTTTTCATACGCTGAATGAACTTACTGTCAAACATCGTTCCCGCCTCCCTCTTCTGCTTCCTATCTCAACACGTGAGTGCTTTTATTTAAAAGTCTAGATAGATAAAGTAATAATCATGAATTGGCTCTGCAAGCCAATCTCTTTTCTTATTGCATGTAAGGAAGGAAGCAATAGGGCTGCGTCCTCTGTGAACCCACTTTTCAAATGCAGTTGATGAAAGAGCAATAGAGGACACTCCCAATGCCCCTGAACGGGGCGGGCGCGAAAGCGTTCCGCAAGCGAAGCTTCGGGCCTCTACGCCCCCTGTGAATCACACTCTTACTTGCTCCGTACAAGCGTTTCGACGCCTGCGACAATATGTCGAGCACTGATGCCAGCCGCATCCAGTAATTCGGCGGCTGTGCCAGAGCCAGGCATGGACTGCACTGCCAGTTTGACGACCTCTGGCGGCGGACCTCCGCGCCGCGAAAAGGCCTCTAACACCGCATCACCCAGTCCACCCTCGGGCCAGTGGTCTTCTACAACGACAAACTTCTTGCCTGTCTCCTGTGCCGCCGCAACGAGCGTCTCTGCATCGATGGGCTTCACCGAGTACGCATCGATGACGCGAACCATGATGCCTTCGCTCTTCAACTGATCATACGCCTGCAAAGCTTCGTGCAGGGTGATGCCAGCCGCGACAACCGTCACCTGGTCGTTGCTCGATTGGCGCACGATCTTACTCCCGCCCACCGCGAACTGCTCATCAGGACCATAGAGGATCGGCGTCTTCTCGCGCGTGGTACGCAGGTAGACAATACCGTGCAGGTCAGCCATGTGCGCGACCAGCTGCGCGGCCTGGTTGGCATCACACGGATAGAGGACGGTGCTGCCAGAGACGGCCCGCATCATCGCCAGGTCTTCCAGCGCCATCTGCGATGGGCCATCCGCGCCGATCGAGACACCCGCGTGGGACCCGCACAGGCGAATGTTCGCACGAGAGACCGCGGCCATACGGATGAAGTCAGAGGCGCGCGAGAAGAAGACGGCGAAGGTGGAGGCGAAGGGGATCTTCTGGCGCACACTCATGCCGACCGCGGTAGACACCAGTTGCTGCTCGGCAATGTACTGCTCGAAGAAGCGGTCAGGGTAGGCCCTGGCAAATTCCTCGGCATAGGTCGAGTTGCTCACCTCGCCATCCATCGCCACGACATCTGGATTGGCCGCACCCAGGGCCTGCAATGCATCACCATAAGCTTTGCGTGTGGCGATCGCCTCTGTGCCATCGTAGGTTGGCAATGCCACAGGTTTCTTTGCAGGCGCCTCGGCAGGCTGCAGGTTCTCAGGCTTCTGCACCGGGAAGGTCTGACTGCGTACATAGTTCAGCTCTTTGAGGGCCTGCTCTTCTTGCTCCTTGCTGAAGGCCTTCCCATGCCAACCATTCTTGTTTTCCACGAACGAGACGCCCTTGCCCTTGATCGTCTTCGCAGTAATCAACGTGGGCGCGCCATTGGGCCACACAGCCTGCGCATACGCTTGATCGATCTCTTCATCGTTGTGACCATCGATGACGATCGCATTCCAGCCGAAGGCTTTGGCGCGTGCCGCATAGACCTCGGTGTTCCACCCATGCATCGTTTCGCCGCGCTGACCCAGGCGGTTGCAGTCGAGGATGCCCACCAGGTTGTCGAGCTTGTAGTGGGAGGCATGATCAAACGCCTCCCAGATCGAGCCCTCGGCCATCTCGCTATCGCCCAGCAGCACCCAGATGTGATAGGGGAGCTTCTCCAGGTACTTGCCCGCCAGCGCGATGCCCACGCTTATCGGCAAACCCTGTCCCAATGAGCCAGTCGCAACATCCACCCAGGGCAGTACCGGAGTCGGGTGCCCTTCGAGTTGGCTACCAAATTTGCGCAGCGTCATGAGTTCCGCATCGCTGATCGCCCCTGCTGCCTTAAAGAGCGCGTACAGCAAGGGCGACGCATGCCCCTTCGAGAAGATGAGATGGTCGTTGTTCGGGTGCTGCGGGTTGTCAAAGTCGTAGCGCAGGTAGCTGGTCAGGAGCACTGCCATCAGGTCTGCCGCCGACATCGAAGAGGTCGGGTGTCCTGAGCCTGCGGCTGTCGTACAGCGAATGCTATCGACGCGCAATTGCCGTGCGAGGTGTGTCCATTGTTGCCCCTTTGGATCTGTCTGTGTTGTGGTCATTCGTCCTCCTGTCACCAGGGTATGTGGCCTCTTGGGGAGCCACTCCTACTGCACGGAACCCTCGTACAAACCCATGATGGTCGCAAAGAATTGCAATGCCTTCGGCTTCTTCCGCTGGAAGGAGTTGCGGCCGATGATCGAGCCGAACCCCCCACCATCGCGGATCGCACGCACTTCGGTGAAGATCTGCTCATCGGTGGTAGCGGGCCCGCCCGAGAAAATGACGATGCGACGCTCGGCAAAAGCGCTCTGCACAACGTGGCGTACACGCTCTGCCAGCGTCGCTATGGGAATCTCGTACTGCTGGTAGACTTTCTGCGCCTCCGCTTGTTCCACCCTGGCGCTGGGCAACTTGATCTTGATGATATGTGCTCCCAACTGGGCCGTAATCTGGGCAGCGTAGGCGACAACGTCAATGGCGGTCTCCCCCTCTTTACTCAGGCCGCTGCCACGGGGATACGCCCAGACGACCACGGCCAGGCCAGCAGCCCTGGCTTCACTGGTGAGTGTGCGCAACTCCTCATACATCCTGGTACGCTCCGTTGAGCCTGGGTAAATAGTGAAGCCCACAGCGACACAGCCCAGGCGTAAGGCATCATCCACCCACGAGGTGATCGATGTAAGAGGGTCCCGTTCCTCGTAGAGCAGGTCATGGTTGCTGCACTTGAGGATCAGGGGGATGTCCCCACAATAGTCGGAGGCACCTGCCTCAAGCAATCCGAGCGGCGCGGCAAACGCATTACAGCCCGCCTCGATGGCGAGTTCGAAATGGTAGCGCGGATCATAGCCGGCGGGGTTTGGCGCAAAGCTGCGGGCCGGGCCATGCTCAAAGCCCTGGTCGACGGGCAAAATGACCATTTTTCCGGTGCCGCCCAGGCGCCCGTGATTGAGCATACGGGCCAGGTTGGTACGGACACCAGGATTTTCGCTGGCGTACCAGCTTAACATTTCGCGGATGCGATCATTCATGACGGCCACTTTCCTTTCTCGCGGAGCATATCCAGACTCTCCTGTCATGTAAGGAGTGCCACAACGCCCACAGGAGTTCCCGTTGCCGCTCTGCACTCGTTTCCAACAGGTCAATCATGACCTGCTTTCCCTGTTCGCGTGGCCATCGCACATGGCTGTCCTAGAAGAAGCCCTTCACGAGTGGTAGGCGTCTACCACTCAGAGAGTATGGCGTTGCATAATTTGCGATAGCTTTGATACTTGCTTTCGTATACGTGCTGTTGCGATGGCTGCTTGATAGCTTCCTTTTGTGTCGCTTGCGCCATCTCCTGGTGCTGTGAAACATGCTGCCACGTCACGACGCCGGTCGCAACGTTCGCCAGGAGAGCCGCCCCCTCTACTGAAGCGTCAACCGCACCCTGGAACTGCACAGGAACACCGAAGATGTCGGCAACGAGTTGCCGAATCCACTCGGTCTCAAGCACTTTTCCAGAGACGCTGAGTTGGCGTGGTTGCCCCACGTCTTGAAACAATCCCGAGGCGATCCAATAGGCATTCAAGATGATGCCCTCGATGGCTGCCCGCATCAAATGAGGCCCGGTATGGTGTAACTGTAGGCCAAAAAAGACGCCCGTCGCATCGGCATTCCACAAGGGCGCGCGCTCTCCGGCAACGTAGGGCAGGCAGAGCAGATTGTCGCTTTGCACGGTTTCCGCAGCAGCAAGCATTTCCACGAACCGTTGCGGGTCGCGGTCCGTGGGGTTTCTGCTCAACACCGAATGATACAACCAGTCCAGGACAATGCCGCCGCTGTTGCTTGGGCCACCCACGATGAATCTGTCGGCATCCAGCACGTAGCAAAACGAGCGGGTGGAGACATCCGTGAAAGGCTTCGAACTTCCTGTCCGAATCGCACAACTGGTCCCCACGGTTAACACCATCACATCGCTGCCGATAGCGCCCAGGCCAAGATTCGCGAGCACGCCATCCGATGCGCCGATGTTGAATACGGTCTCTGACACTATCCCTGAGAGGTGGAGTCGTGGCTCGCGGATCCCTTGCTTCACATAGGTGGTTGGCACAATGGTCGAGAGCTGCTCAGCAGTAATACCGGCCAGCGACAATGCTCCATCATCCCAGCTCCCTTGACGAAGATTGTACAGCCCTGTCGCGCTTGCGAGCGAGGCATCAACGCGCCACTCTCCAAACCATCGATACCAGATCCACTCTTTCTGCGAGACGAATTTCGCCGCCTCCTGGAAGATTTTTGGTTGGTGTGTGCGCATCCACATGAGTTTGAGCAGCGGGGTCATCGGGTGGATCGGCGTGCCGGTTCGCTCATAGACGGACTGACCGGCAGGGGTCTTCCAGAGCTCGCTGGCCTCCTCTTTTGCGCGCAAGTCCATCCAGGTGCTAGACGGTGCCAGGTTGGTTCCATCCGCAGCCACGGGTATCAGGCTGTGCATGGCTGCGCTCAACCCAACTCGCTCTACCGTGTAGCCCAGACGTTGCGTTTCCTGAGCCGTCTTGGTCAGCACGTTCATCACTGACTGATACACGACCATGGGATCCTGATCCGCAGCTCCCGCATCATCGTGCCATGATTCCACTTCCTCTTCTGCATGCGCTAGTGCTTGCATGGTTGCATCAAATGCAATGGCTTTGACAGAAGACGTCCCGATATCGATGCCAATAGTACAGCCGAGATGGGCCATCGTCTCTTCCTCCTTCCGTGATGGACAACCGTAGATGAAGGCCAGCAGTTGCCTGTGGCCTGACGCGTGTACAACGAACACCGAGCATCGTTTAGCTTGTACGCGCAATCGGTCCTGCCTTCGGAGTAATGTGTGGCTCTTCAGGATTAACCGGCGTAATTGGTGGCTCTTCGGGACTGATGGATGGTGCTTGAATCTGCTCGATTTTCCCGAGGAAGAGCAGAAAGCAGATGATGCCGAGCACGAGAATGGCACCGGCCACTAAGAAATTCGCGGCAAATGAGCCAGTGCTCTGAAAGATGAACCCTGCCGCAATGGGGGCGACAATCCCCGCCAGATTGTTGAAAAAGTTCATGATGCTGCCGACGGTCCCCACTGCTCCTTTTGGGGCGATCAATCCCGGGATACTCCAGCCAATGGGGGCCGCGAATGCGAGGCCACCAAGCGCAATGGAGATCCAGATGATCGCCACATTGGCATTGGTGGTAAAGGCGGCACCGATCACGGCAATTCCCAGGATCAGGCCAATGGTAAAGAACGTCTTGCGCACCCTGGTCGGGTTCTTTCCTCTCTTGATTAAGAAATCGACCAACCAGCCACCAATCACGATATCGGTGATGGTGGCCACCACCCAGGGAATAATCGTGTAGAAGCCACTCTTTAAGACGGTCATATGCAGTGCCGTCTGGAGGTACCCCGGTATCCATGACAAGAACAGGTAGAACGAGTAGCCATAGGCCAT
>JALYTT010000036.1 GCA_030854145.1 Chloroflexota bacterium
TGGTTGCTTCGCGGGCTTGTAAACGGCGCCCCTACGATTTACGCCCCTCACATTAACTTTTTCCTAGAACCCCAGTCCGTTGGCCAGAGCCTGGGCGGCGTTGTCTTTGGTGTACTGATTGTCCTTCACAACGACCCAGGTCGGGATCTGGGTGCCATTGGCGTACTGGTCGATGGTATCGAAGGCGACCGGGCCGAAGAACGGGCTGGACTGTACCGAGGTGCCCTCTTCACCGGCGAGAATGGCGTTCAGCGCATCCTTCTCTCCGTCGATTGAGCAGACGATGACATCCTTACCGGGCTTCTTACCAGCAGCTTTCAGTGCTTGAATGGCGCCCAGCGCCATCTCATCGTTGTGCGCATACACGGCGGTCACATCAGGGTGAGCCTGCAAGAGGGTCGCCATGACCTTACGGCCGGTGTCGCGATCGAATTTAGCATCCTGCGAAGCAATGATCGTCATGCCGGAGGAGGTGGCAACTTCATCATTAAAGCCCTTTTTGCGCAGGTTGGCGGGCGTGGAACCGGTGAGGCCTTCCAGCTCAATAATCTTCGCCTTGCCGTGCGTCGCCTGGATCAGCCAGTCGGCTGCGCGCTTGCCCTGCTGGACGAAGTCGGAGCCAATAAAGGTGATATAGTCTTTGCCAGGTTGAACCTGGGTATGATCGGCATCGCGGTCGACCAGGATCACCGGGATACAGGCAGCAGCAGCCTGCTTAATCGCGGAAACCTCGCCCTGCTCCGTGAGGGGGGCGATCAGGATCACATCAGGCTTCTGCGCGATGATGGACTGGATGTCGGAGACCTGTTTGCTATCCGAATTCTGGGCATCCGTGACAATCACCTGATCGCCACGCTTGGCGGCCTCTGTCTTGATGCTATTGGTCTCGGCTACACGCCAGGGGGAGTTCGTAACCTCCTGAGAGAAACCAACCTTGTAGTGAGCTTTCTTTACCAATTTGGGGGGTGAACTACACCCGGTAGTTCCATTACCAGGGCTACCATTGCCACCAGTGCTACCACCGCCGCAGGAGGCTAGAATAAAGCCACCAACGAGCGTGAGGAGCAACAGAGAGACGCGAACCTTTGAGAACAGTATGTGCTTCATCGCAAATATCCTTCCTTTCACCGGGAGAGCCAAACAAGAGCCTGTCGTTCTTTGTCAGCGACAGATGCACCTTTCTATGTGCATCTGCACCTGCACAGGCCAGGGGTAGACGATAGTCGTAAGTAGGCATCACTCCTTTCGCTCTGCCGTGTGACCATGAACAGCATCTTCATATTGAATAAATCCTAATCGAATGAGTAAAGTTTAAGCTATAGTTATGTAAATGTCAAGCCTATGAGAAAGTTTTTTCTTTTCTTCAGAAATACCAGCCTAAAGGGGGCTAATACCGCTAAAATTCTGCTGCCTATTTGTTTGTGTAGGTAGAACACTAATCGAATGAGCAGAGTTCGAAGTATAGACGATTGACTTTTGAAGCCGGTATACTTTATACTATGTTCTATCGATTAGGTAGAGTACGAAGCAAAAAGTTTGTGATGCTCTTAGCGGTGGCTCGACACTGTGCAGTAGGTGAGCGCTTAGTGAATGTATGACAGGAAAAGTGTTATTTTTAGATCTTACAAACAATAGCGAAACGGCCCTGACATTGCTCAAGGCGCTCAGTTCTGAGACGCGCCTGGCGATCCTGGCCTACCTGGGTGATCGGCCGGTGAATGTCAACGACATCGCGTCCGCGCTCCAGATCTCGCCTTCGTCCGCGACGACACATATTCAGATCCTCGAAAAAGCCGATCTGATACGGACGAAGATTATTCCGGCTTCACACGGTTTACAGAAGCTGTGTGGGCGTACCTATGATGATGTGCATATCAAATTAGAGCGCACGAACGCCAATTCACACAATTCATTCAGCGTCTCCATGCCGATCGGCCAGTATTATGATTTCGATGTCTCCCCCACCTGTGGGCTGGCGAGCGAGGAGGCGCTGATCGGCCTGTTGGACACACCGGCCAGTTTTTATGAGCTGGAGCATATCGCCGCGCAACTGCTCTGGTTTGGCTGCGGCTACGTGACTTATCGCTTCCCGAATCACCTGCCCTCCGGCGGCGTAGCGACGCGGATTGATCTGAGCGCGGAGATCTGCTCGGAGGCGCCGCTGCACCACCTGGACTGGCCTTCAGATATCACGCTCTGGATCAACGATGTGGAGATAGGTACGTGGACCAGTCCCGCTGATTTCGGGGGCGAGCGTGGCCTGCTGACCCCCCAGTGGTGGGAGACCAAAGATAGCCAGTATGGGCAACTCAAAATATGGTGTGTGGCATCTGAGGGTAGTTATATCGATGGCAAAGTGCTCAGCTCTGTACACATCCAGGATCTACACCTGGAGGAGAAACCGTACATCGAGGTGCGCCTGGGCGTCAAGCCCGACGCCCATAATGTGGGCGGCCTCAATCTCTTTGGCGAAAAGTTTGGCAACTACCCGCAACCACTGGTCTTGCAGGTTGATTTTGTTGTGCCAAGGGCCACAACGAAACTGTGAACCACTCAGAGACGCGCTGGTACATTCGGGTAATCTTCTTGTATACCGCTTAACTAGCTGTTAAAGTATTTAAGGAGTTAAGTAGACGGAGTGAGAAGGTTTCATTTTGATTACTCTGGTTGCACAAAAGGGTGAGCAAGCCGCTTTGGCTCAAGCGGCAGAAGCGGCAGAAGCGGCGTGAAATCTGGATCGCCTTCAATTCTTGGATGGCACCGGTATTTTTGTTGAAAAAACGAAGGTACGGCATAGAGGAAATCGGCTCAGGCAGGATTGTCACTATGCTATACTGAAGCAGCAGGATAAGCCCGTCCTAGCAGAGAAAGGGGAGGGGTAACACCATGAGTTTGTTAGAAGTGCAGGGGGTTTCCAAGGCTTTTGGAGGTATCCAGGCCCTTTCCAACTGCACCCTCAACGTGGAGCAGGGGACGATCACTGGTCTGATCGGTCCCAACGGATCGGGCAAGACCACATTGTTCAACACGATTACCGGCTATGAGCGCCCGGACCAGGGGACGATTCGTTTCAAGGGCCAGGACATGACCAAGGCCCGGCCCGATGCCGTCTTCAACCAGGGCCTGGGGCGCACCTTTCAATTGACGCGCATCTTCCCCCGCCTGACGGTGCTGGAGAATATGCATGTCGCGGCCCAGCGCAAGGGCCTGAGAGACCTGTTCCGTCGCTGGAGTTCCACGCAGGAGAATCGCCATGCGCTGGAGCTGCTAGACTTCGTCAACCTGCTGCCATACAAGGAGACGCCCGCGAGCGACCTCTCCTATGGACAGAAGAAGCTGCTGGAGTTTGCGCTTATCCTGGTGGCCCGGCCACAGGTGATTCTCCTGGACGAGCCGGCCGGCGGCATCAATCCGACCATGATCAACATCCTGGCGCAGCATATCCGCACGCTCAATGTAGAACAGGGGATCACGTTTCTGATCGTGGAGCACAACATGGAATTTGTAATGGGCCTCTGCCATAAGGTGAACGTGATGCATCGCGGCACAAGCATTGCCGAGGGTTCACCTGACGAAGTACGTGGGAACCCGGCGGTCCTTGATGCCTACTTAGGAGCGTAACTATGTTGAAATTAACGAATGTGATTGCCGGCTATGGGGGAGGAGATGTCCTGAAAGGGGTAACCTTCGAAGTCACACAGGGATCGCTGACCTGTATTGTGGGGCCGAACGGCGCAGGCAAGTCGACGGTGCTGCGCGTGATCAGTGGGCTGCTCAAGCCCCGGCGCGGCGAGGTCACCTTTTCCGGACATTCCATTGCAGGCCTATCAGCTTCCCATATTTTGAAGCTGGGCATCGCGCAGATTCCCCAGGAGCACAGCCTGTTTCCGGATATGACGGTGCGCGAAAATATGGAACTGGGCGGGCTGCTGCTGCGAGATCGGCGCCGCGTTGCACGTCGCCTGCGCGAGATTGAGGAGCACTTCCCCATCATCAAGGAACGCGCGCAGGAGCAGGCCAGGAGCCTTTCAGGCGGCCAGCAGCGCCAGATCGAGATCGCCCGGTCCCTCATGCTTGAACCGGTGCTGGTGCTGGTGGATGAACCGTCGATGAGTCTGGACCCTAAGACCCTCGCGCAGGTGTTTGAAGCCATTGTGCTGATGCACGCCACAGGCACCACGATCCTGCTGGTTGAGCAGAACGTGCGTGCCGGTATGCGCATTGCTACCTATGGCATCGTGATGGAAAGTGGCGTGGTACGCATGCAAGGTCCGGCAGACACCGTGCTGAACGATCCTGAGATGGGGCGCCTGTTCTTCGGCGGAACGCTTTCCACATCGTAAAGACACGCGTGATCGCGTCCGGCGTAGACAGCGAAAAGGTTCCACCCCCATTGGAGGTGGAACCTTTTCGCTGAGCAGGTGAGCCATTAGCGGGTCGGATAATACTGAGAGTCGGTCGATTCCTGCCCTTGCCAGCCGCCACGGGTCCCTCTGCCATCTGGACGATACTGTGGCGGCGCATTCAGAGCACGGGAGGCGCCATTGCCATTCCGCAGCCTTCGCGCATCAGGCGCTACCTCTCTGACAGTGGTATAGGGCGCCGGGTAGGCTGGCGCTTTCAGGTAGTTTTCGTTGTCGCGCAGTTTAAACGCGCCCACAGAGGTCAGGAGTTGGTCCGCGAGCCAGGCCAGGCGCTCCATCAGGTGTGACACTTCACGGGTACTGGTACTGCTCTGCCGGGTAGCATCAGAGACATTCTGCATAACGTCCACCACAGCACGCGACGTTTGCAACTGCTGGACAGCCATCTGGTTAATGCCCTCAATCTCACTGGCCTGCTTCTCAACGACCGAGAAGATCGACTCCAGCGCCTCGCTCGCCTGGTGAGTCAACCGGGAATTGTCAAGCGTCTCACGTTCGGTGTCTTGCATAGAGCCAGCCACGGCGTTGATATCCTCGCCTACACTACGGACGATGCGTGAGATCATACTTGCCTGCCCTTTGCTCAGTTCAGCCAGGCGGCGGATATCGGCGGCCACAGCCGCGAAGCCCTTGCCATTCTCGCCGGCCATCGCCGCCTGGATGGCCGCGTCGAGCGACAGGCGGTTTGTCTGATAGGCAATGGAGGAGATGACCTCCACGATATTGTTGATCTCGCGCGAGCGCTCACCAAGTACCTGGACCTTGGCGGAGGTATCCTGCACGGTCGTTTGAATGCGATCCATGCCCTCGATGGCCTGCACAATAGCCCCGCGTCCCTGGTGCGCACTATGGCGCGCCTGCGTTGCGATGGTATGCAACACCTCGGCACGCTCGGCCACCAACCGCGTTGAATCGGCCACCAGCGTCACATTGGCCGCCGCCTCGCTGATGCGATTGATCTGGTTATCCGCGCTCATCACCAGTTGGGCCATGCGCTCATAGGTCATGGCGGTCGAATTCTTGACCTCGTAGGCCACGGACTTCACGCGCACGATCAGGCCGCTCAGCTCCTCCACCATATAGTTAAAAGAGTCGGCCAGCACGCCCAGCGCATCGATCGTCACCTCGGCCTGTATGCGCAGATCACCCTCGGCGACGCCGCTCACCTCGCTCACCAGCTTCTCGACCTGGGCTTGCAGGACATCATGGCGAGCCTGCGCATCTTGAATGAGCCGTACGATGCTATCCAACATAGAATTCATCGAGAGCGCAACCATATAAATTTCGTCACGCCCACCGATATTTGAGCGCGCGCTGGTATCACCCCTGGCAATACGCTTGGTCAGCGTAGCCAGCCGCCGCAGGGGCACCGTAATGGTTCTATTTAGAATATAACCAATCAAGGAAACTGCCAGGATGGTAAAGAGGAGAGCCAGCGCGGTAGAGATCAACACAGGCTGCGTCTGTGATGGTCCAACGGCCGTGACGGCTTTGCCCATCGCTACCGCGTTATCGGTAACATTTTGCCAGCTATTTCTTAGGTTGAGAAAGGCTTTGTTCGCGTCGAATAAGACCTGGTAGTCATTAGCATATTCGGTCTGAGCCTGCGCAAAGGTTAACGGACCCTTTGCCTCTCGCTGCTGCAGAAGCGACAGCCGATATAACTCTTCCTGCTGTAAAGCCTGATAATGCGGCCAGAGTGTCTGCGTGACATCTGTCAGCACGGACTGCTGGTCACTTATCAGCGTGGTACCCGGATTATCGCTCACCAGGATATCACGAATAGTGCTCATATTGGAAGAGGTAGCTAGCTCGTAACTACTCTGATACTGGTTCAGCGTCTGCGCAAAGTCTTGAATGCGAGCCGTGATATCAAACTCTATTAATGAACTCGACGCATCCAGAGAAGAGTCTGGCTTATGCCCTCCCTGGCTAGCAAAGAGGCTGGCAAAGATCTGGGTATGGCGTGTCTGGAGCAGCGCATTCATACGCTCAAGGTTTATCTCCTGCTGCGATGCGGTGCTCTGCGCATCAAAACTCGTTCTTACTGCCTGATCGCGCACCTCCAATGAGTTGAAATAGAAAGCGCCCAGCAGCACAATAACGATGCCGGGGAGGGCTGTCGCTATGATAAATGCTATCACGAGGCGACGGAATATGGGCATATTGCGAAAGAGTTTATCCATCCTCGTTCTTATCCCTTCTATGATCTCTAGACACAATGCGCAACGGCCTATCCATTGCGTTCCCATTTCTGCTTACTGGCCTGGAACAGTGAGAACTTCCAGCATATTTATACATTAACGCCTTTCTCCTTTCCCTCTACAAGCCAGGTCCGCTCTTGATTGGCGGGAGCAGGCACGATATGGTGAGAGGCGCGTCTAGCGGACCACCTGCGGCGCAATGTTGGAACGATGCCTTCAGGCAGCAACAGGATCACCAGCAGGAGGAGTGCTCCATACAACACCAGGTCCAGACCGATTTCGCCGTATTGTAAGGTCAGGTATTGTTGGAGAGGCACCAGGAGGAAGGCACCCAAAACCGGCCCAAGCAGGGTGCCACTTCCTCCCATAAAGGTCATCAGGGCGACCGTGACATCGAAGGAAGGATCGAATGCCGAAGGCGGAGAGACAATACCGACGAAGTAGGCCATCATTGCTCCGGCCATACCGGTAAAGATGGCTGAGATCACAAAGGCGGTCAACTTATGGCGTCTGGTATTCACGCCCAGGCTCTGGGCGCGGTCCTCATCGTCACGGATCGCCAGCAGGCTGAGGCCATATTTGGAGTGACGTATCCACCACGAGACACCCAGCACCAGCAAAAAGACCACAAGTGCGACATAGTAAAAAGGCATATTGTAGAGGTCACTGCTCCAGGGAGGGGCAGGAAGATATATGCCATTACTACCATTGGTGATACCCGGTATATTGTAGGCCAACAACTGCATAATGAAGAGAAAGGCGATGGTCATGATTACGAAGGAGTACAGCCGGATACGCAGAGCGATCCATCCGAGCGGGATGGCAAGCAGTGCGGCCAGGAGGCCTGCCAGCGGGATCAACAAGAACGGCACATAGCCACCTGGGATCTGCCAGATTTTGCAGAGTAACGTGATAGTATACGCGCCCACGCCATAAAACGCAGCATGACCCAGGGAAATATAGCCTGTGTAGCCCGAAAAAATATTCCAGCTCGTGGCTGCGCCCGCGAAGATCAAGGTGAAGACCCCGATAGTAGTGACGGCTGGATTGGAAAACAGCACCGGGAACGCAAGCAGCAGGACCAGGCAAGCGCCCAGAACAAGTAAGGCGATTCTTCTCATTGCTTTCTTCCTTCAACACGTCCAAACAGCCCCTGGGGGCGGAACAGGAGGAGTACCACGAGCAACGCGAAGAAGACCGTGCTCGACCAGACAGGAGACCAGACAACAGCGGTCACATCGCCAATGATGAGCATCACCAGGGAGCCAATCAGTGCGCCGCGCAGACTCCCCATGCCACCAAGCACGATTATCACCAGCAGGCGCGAGATCAGGTCATAAGAGCTAGCCGGATTGAAGGCGTTGGTCGCCCCAAAGACCATACCGCCGGCCCCCGCGAGCGCAACGCCAATGCCAAAGGTGATGGCCGAAATTTTCCCTACATCGATACCCAGCAGCAGCGCGGCGGTACGGTTCTGCATGGATGCACGCAGGCCATAGCCAAACTTTGTGCGATATACCAGCAGATAGAGAGCCGCTAACAGGAACACGCTCAGCATGAAGCTAAAAATATAGATGTATGGAAAATAGAAGGGGCCGATCTGAAACGAAGCATCGGCGTACCAGGCATGGAGCTGAACATAATTCGTGGAGAAGATGAGCGAGAGTATCCCTTCAATGAGCAAAGCCAGTGCGAACGTTACCAGGACCGAGAGGGAGACACGGTCCCGTTTAATACGGCGCACGAAGGCCCATTCGATCCCAACGCCCAGAAAAAACATCGCAGGTAGCGTCACAAGTAGGCCGACAAAGAGATCCAGGTGTAACGTTTGGGAAACTACATAGCTCAAGTAGGCGCCCAGAACCACCAGAATACCTTGCGCAATATTAATAATATTCATCACGCCGAAGATCAGGGAAAGCCCCGATGCCATGAGCGCATAGACACTACCTGTCAATATTCCTGAGATAATCGCATCAATGATGAGCGTCACGAGATATCCTTCCTGGGATTGCGACACAGTCCATCTTGACTATCCATCTGAGGAACATACGCTCCCCCAGATGGATAGTCAAGCTAGCACCTTACGGCCAGGCTGGCTTGGGGAACAATGGATTAGCCGCGGCCTGGTTGGTCGGGTATACCGGGATCAACTGTCCCTTCTGCCACTGGAACAGAAAGGCCACCGCGGCATCGTTTTGACCATCGGCCTGGAAATGCACCGGCCCTTGCAGAGAGTTAAAGGTATCCTTACGCAGTTCCTGCATAAGCGCGGCATTATTAATGCTGTGAATTTTATTCACGGCCTGCTCCAGAACCTGACCAGTGGCGTAGGCCTGGACCACATCCGAGCTAATAGCGTCGGGGGTACCACCATACTTGGCAACATAGTCATGCACAAACTGATCGTTTTGATAGGTCTTGATGGTCGGAAACCAGCCGCCATTGGGTACGAATATGCCTTCAGTAGACGACAAACCGACAGCTTTGATGAAGTCTCCCCCCTGATCAGGACCAGCGCCGGAGATCAACGCCTTGGGATTGTAGTGCTGCTGCTTAAAGGTCTGGATAAAAGCGGCGCAATCCGGAAGGCCTAGATTGCCCATGATCACCACATCCGCCCCCGATTGGGCTATCTGCTTGGCAACGGGGGTGAAATCAGTCGTCTCGTCTGGATACGTCTTGTACATAAGAGAAGTAACGCCGCCAGCGTCCAACAGCTTCTTGGCAACATCCACCGGTGGCCGCGCAAAGGTATCGTCGGCGGTCACATAGGCCACGGTTTTGGGACGCTCAAGGGGAGGCAGCGACAGGACATAGAGCGCGAAGCTCGCTAAAGTGTTCTGGGTCGAAAGGGAAACGGAGAAAATATTGTTCAGACCTTGCTGAAACATGTCAGGAGTCGAGCCCGCGCCTTCGATGAAGGCATACCCATTGCGAGCAGCAACTCTGGCCGCCGGCAACGCCTCAAAGCCAAAGGGTCCCACAACCAGATCAACGTGATCGACGTTAATCAGCTTCTGATAATCAGTGGTCGCCTGTTTGAGATCGCTGTTATCATTGAGAATATCCAGTTGTACCTGGCGACCCAACAGACCCCCATTCTTGTTAATAGTGGCAGCCCAGAGCTGGTATCCCTGTTCAAGGTACTTTCCATCGGATGAAAAGTCTCCTGAAAGCGAGACCGATAGGCCGATCTTGATCGGCCCCTGAGTGCCCTGGGTGCCGCTGGGGCTACCGCCCTGAGAGCAGGCGCTCAAGGCTGCCAACACCAGGACGATAAGTCCAAAGATGCTTAGAAATTTACCCATGTTCCTGGTAGAACGCACGAACACAATTTACCTCTCTTCCATTAGCTTGCATGACGACTGGTCCGTCTATGCAATGTTGATGAAGTACGTCAGAAATACCGACCACTATGCCTCTGTGTAGCATGGGTCTACTGCCTGATCTTCTATTTGTCCATCCTCATACAAATAGCAGGCTTGTGTTTCCTAAGTAGAGTAATTAGTACCTTCATGTAATTTACATCTTGGATGAACTCTAGCAGAAACCGCACTTATACGCAAGGCTACTATACCTACGTACTATATCGACATTTTTAATTGATGATTGAGATCATGTTCCAACATATAATTTGGTGTTTCAGCCCTGGATGTATTCATCAGGCCAGGGCATGCATAAAGTCTAACAAAAATATATGACAAAACGTATAGTACGAATAATAAAAAGGAGAGTCAATAAGACATATATAAAAATTTCGTTAAATTTTTAGGGCACAATGCTTTTATGTGTTAGCCAGCTACACTGGCAAAAAACCCACCCATCGCGTACAATCACTAGTAAGGATGCAGGCATGAGAGACGCAAAGGAGCAGAGCTAAGCATGAAACATCAGGAAGCAGTGATCGTCGCAGCGGTGCGCACGCCCGTTGGCATTGGCAAACCGGAGAAAGGCAAGCTGAGCGGTATCCGCCCCGATGAACTGGCCGCGCTGGCGCTGGCGGAGGTGGTGCGGCGAGCCGGGATCGAGCCCGCGCTGGTCGAGGATATTGTGATGGGCTGCGTAGCACAGATCGGGGAGCAGGGATTAAATATCGGGCGCGTGGCAGCCCTCATCGCCGGCTTCCCGGTGGAGGTCTGCTCGGTGAGCATCAACCGCATGTGCGGCTCCAGCGAGCAGGCTGTGCATTTCGCGGCCCAGGAGATCATATCGGGGACCGTTGATGTGTCCATCGGCGCGGGCGTTGAGAGCATGAGCCGCGTACCCATGGGTTCCGACCGCGCCGGAGCGAGCTTCAGCGAGAAACTCATGGCGCGCTACCCGCTGGTTCCACAAGGGCTATCGGCCGAGATGATCGCCGAGAAATGGCACATCACGCGCGAGGAGGCCGACGCGTTCTCGCTGGAGAGCCACCGGCGCGCCGCGGCCGCTACCGCCGAGGGCCGCTTCAAGCAGGAGATCATGCCGGTAGAGGTGACGCTGGCTGATGGCAGCCGCGAGACCATGACCACCGACCAGGGTATCCGCGCCAGCACCTCAATGGAGCAACTGGGTAACCTGAAACCCGCCTTCCGGCTCGAGGGCATCGTCACCGCCGGCAACTCCAGCCAGATCAGCGATGGAGCCGCCGCCGTGCTGCTGATGTCCGAGGAGAAGGCCCGCGAACTCGGCCTCAAGCCGCTGGCGCGCATCGTGTCCATGGCCACGGCGGGCGTCGATCCCGTCATGATGCTCACTGGCCCCATTCCCGCCACCGCCAAAGCGCTGAAGAAAGCTGGTTTGAGTTTGAAGGATATCGACCTGGTGGAGATCAACGAGGCCTTCGCCAGTGTGCCGTTGGCCTGGGCGCGCGAGTATGATCCCGACATGGCACGCGTCAACGTGAACGGCGGCGCCATCGCCCTGGGCCATCCCCTGGGAGCCAGCGGCGCGCGCTTGATGACCACGCTGGTCCATGAGTTGCAGCGACGCGGCGCACGCTACGGCCTGCAAACCATGTGCATCGGACACGGCATGGCCACGGCCACGATTATCGAAAGGATGTAGCGTCATGCCCAATTTCGCTCCCACCGAAGAGCAGGAAGAGATCCGCGGCCTGGCACGCAGCCTGGCAAACGAGCAGTTGCGCCCGCATGGACGCGACGCCGAGGCCCAGGGCGATAGCGCGCCGGCATTGCAGCAAACGCTCTCGCAGACCGGTCTCACGACGCCCTTCCCCGAAGCGTATGGCGGCTCCGGTCCCATTGAAGCCGTGACCTACACGCTGATTGCCGAAGAGCTAAGCTTCGGCGATGGTGGGCTGGCGCTGAACATCATTGGCTCGCTGGCGGGTCCACTGGCAGTCACGCTGGCAGGCAGCGAGCAGCAGCAGGACCAGTATGTGCGCCCATTCTGCGCTGAGCACGCTGGCTCTCAACGACGCGGCAGCCTGGCTTTCGCCGAACGCACCGGCGGCTACAGGCTGGCGGACATCAGTGCCAGCGTGCGCCGCGAGGGCGACAACTACATCCTCAACGGCAGCAAGCGTGATGTCGTTCATGGCGCACACGCCGACCTGCGCGTCGTGCTAGCGCGCCTGGAAGGTACCTCCGGCAACGAGGGCCTATGCGCGCTCATGCTGCCACCGGAGAGCGAGGGTCTGCATATTCAAGCAGACGAACTGAAGCTGGGACTTCGTGCCGCTCCCACCGCCTCATATACCTTTGAGAATGTGAGCATTCCAGCAGATTGCCTGCTGGGAGAGCCGGGCGGCAACGGCGTTGTGCGCGGCGCAACTCTCTACACCATCCTGCGCGCGGGCCTCGCCTGCGGCACAGCGCGGGCCGCGCTCGAATATGCCATCGATTACGCCAGACAGCGCATCGCCTTCGGACGCCCCATCGCCTCGTATCAGGGCATCGCCTTCATGGTCTCCGAGATGGCCATGAGGCTCGACGCGGCGCGCCTGCTCACCTGGCGCGCCGCCGCCAGTTGGGATCGCGGCGAAAGCGGCGAGACCCTGGTGCGCGAGGCCGAGGCGGCACACCACCAGGCACTGAAGATCGCACAGTCAGCGACGACCGATGCCATTCAGATCATGGGCGGCGCAGGGTTCATGCAGGACCACCCCGCCGAGATGTGGATGCGTAATGCGGCCGCGATGGAGTAAAAGAGATGCTAGATTTCACTCTCAGCGCCTCACAGCAGGCGGCACGCGACTACGCGCACACGGTCGCCCAGGAAGAGATGCGCTCGATCTCGCTGGAGAGCGACCGCACAGAGAAGATCCCGGAGTCGTTCTTCTGGAACATGCAAAAACGCTTCTGGGCAGGAGCGGCGGGCCAGGCGCGCCAGCAAGCCCAGGCAGAGGAAGAGAAGCAGGATGGCGTCCTCTCGGTGATCTCGCAGGAGGAGATGGCCTGGGGCGACGCGGGCCTCTCCACCGCCATACCGGGTCCGGGTCTGGCGGCCCCGCCGATCCTCTCGCAGGGCACGCCGGAGCAGCAGATGCGCTTCCTGGCACCCTACATGGACGGTCAGCTCCACTGGGGGGCGCTGGCCCTGACGGAGCCGGGTATTGGCTCCGATGTCGCCGGCATGTCCACAACGGCTGTGCTGGATGGCGACGAGTGGGTCCTCAACGGGCATAAGCACTACATCACGAACGGTGAACGCGCAGACCTGGTCGTCACCTTCGCGACCATCGATAAGAGCCTGGGCCGCGAAGGGATTCGGCCCTTTGTGGTGCCGAAGGGCACGCCGGGGCTGATCGTGGGGCGCATCGAGCAGAAAATGGGCCTGCGCGCCTCGCAGACCGCCGAACTGATCTTCGAGAATTGCCGCCTCCCCAAAGACAACCTGCTCAGCGGTCGCCAGCAGACGAAAAAGGCGGGCTTCAAGGCAGCCATGGGCACGCTCGACGCCACGCGACCGATGGTGGGGGCGCTGGCGCTGGGGATCGCGCGCGCGGCATACGAGGCGGCCTGCGAGTGGATACAGGAGGAGTTGCCCAGGGGCTATCCCGCGCAGAAGCGGCGCGAGATCCAGGCCGAACTGGAGGAGATCCGCCAGGAGCTGGAGATGGCGCGCTTCCTCACGTGGCGCGCCGCCTGGATGGCCGATCGCCGTATCCCCAACTCGAAAGAGGCCTCGATGTGCAAGGCCTACGCCGGAGGCCTGGTAATGAAGGTCACCGCCGCCGCCGTGCGCATGACCGCGCCAGGAGAAGACTGCGAGCGCAAGCAGTTTATCCACAAATGGTTCCGCGACGCGAAGGTCTTTGACATCTTCGAGGGCACCGCCCAGATCCAGCGCCTGGTGATCGCGCGACGCCTGTTCCCAGAGGTGGATATCCCCTAGTAGAATATCCCGCACCATAAAGGGATAGAGGCAGTGAACGTAGGGGCGCCGTTTACAAGCCCGCCTGGCAACAGGTGACATCACGATCATATCTGTCACGCGGGCTTGTAAACGGCGCCCCTACGCCAATTGCGCCCCTACGCCAACGGCGCCCCTACGCCAATTCCACCCTTACGTCTACTTCTGGGTCTGCTCCAACAACAGATCGCCCTCGTCATCGAACTTCTCGTCTTCCTTCTCCCTAAGCTGCTCGCCCAGCCAGGTCAGGTTACGGTTATCACGCCGCACGGGGCGACGACGGACCACCAACTCGCGCTTGAAGCTGTCACGCTTCGTATCTGCGCGCTTGTCACGTAGCTTTCCTCTCACACATTCACCTCCTCTCTCCTCCAAATGGCAACCATCTGATTCCAGGCATGCCGATGTGTTACACTCAGCAATAGGGTCATACCTTTCTTCTTCTGTGAAGTTACTTTAGCCGGGTATTTGAGTACACCATGCGCGACACATAAACATCGCATACAAGTCCTCTTTTAAACGGAATCTATGGTGTTTTCAACAGGAGGAGGAACAGCGCAAAGTGAGGAAAGCGCGAGGCAAAAGAAAATGCCCGGACGGAGAACTATCCGAGCTGCAACACCTGCCAGCACAGCAACAATGTTCGCTATGCTCCGGCGCTGCTCATAGGATGAGTTCTGCCACGTTGCACACTTTGCGCTGTACTCACGAGTACATTTCGCATAGAACTCACCCCCTTTCAGGATGTCTGTAACCATCTTTGACTACAAGCCTGCTCAATAACAATCAAACCTGTGTATGAGTGTACCCAGCCGCTTCGTGGAAGTCAAGAGCTTTTGGGGTCAGTTCACATTAAAATTTTGGTCATGTGTTATAGATGTAACTATCCTGCGTATTGGCTTTTATAAAGATTGGGTAATCTTACGCATGTCTCTCGCGGGTTCCACCAGGTATAATTTCCGCATGAGAGATACCTGGAACAACACGAGAGAAGCGTGAAGCATTCTAGGGTCAGTAAGCTCCTGCCGGCCTTTTCAATCCATTCAAAAAAATTAGGAGAGAGAAACACATGCGAACGACATCATCAACCCCCATGACAAAAATCTGGTTTGCGCTGATCGCGATCGGGCTGCTGGTAGCACTGGCAGCCTGCGGCAGTACTACCGATACCGGTTCGGCCCCCACGGCGACGGCGAACAGCAGCGCCAGCACGCCCGCTGCCACCCAGGGAAACGGGAATGGTGGCAAGTACGGCAATGGTGGAGTCACGCCGACCGTGGCCACCGGCAGTACGCCAACCGCTGCCACTGGCAGCAATACGGTGGGCGTCTCCAATTTCACCTTCAGCCCCGGCGCGCTGACGGTTCACGTAGGCGACAAGGTAACCTGGACCAACAATGACAGCGTGGCACATACGGTAACTTCGGACAACGGGAAATTCGATTCCAACACCCTTGCCCCAGGGACCTCGTTCAGCTTCAAGTTCACCAAAGCTGGTACATACGACTACCACTGCAACATCCATTCGTCGATGCATGGCAGCATCATCGTCAAATAGAGACAAGCTCCAATCCGCGTAGGAGGCGAGGCAAGCCATCGCCCCTACGCGGATTGTATCCGTTGTCACGTAGCCTTCTAGATATGTTATCATACAGATTAATCATAGCTAGAAGGAATCATCGAACATGATAGCAGGCACACAAACGATTTATTGGAGCGGCGTCCCCAGTGCTTATGGGACCTGTAGTATCCTGGCAACTGAAAAGGGGGTCTGCTGGACTGGCACGCCGGGGACCCCGGTGGACGAGGGCATTTTGTGGGTCAGGCGCAAATTCCAGGTCGAGCATATCGTCAAGGGCGAGAAGGTCGCGCCTCTACAACAGGCGGTAGACGAGTTGCGACGCTACCTGGAAGGAGAGGCACTCCAATTCTCGTGTCCGCTGGACCTGCGTGGGACCGCGTTTCAGGTAGCGGTGTGGCAAGAATTGACACATATCCCCTATGGACAGACACGCTCCTACCTTGAGATTGCCAGGGCTATTGGGCAGCCCACGGCCGTACGCGCGGTGGGCGCAGCCAATGGCGCCAACCCCGTCGCCGTCATCGTCCCCTGCCACCGGGTGATCGGCAGCAACGGCAAACTAACAGGCTACGCTGCCCGAACCAAATGCCGTTCAAAGAGACTGGCCGAAATCCTGCCGGAACTCGCTGAATTGTTCCAAGAGGGCGCCAGATAGAAAACACGCAGCACCCTTAGCAGAGTGCTGCGTTTATTTTTTAGCCTGCTATTTAGCCGCTGCCGTGCTTCGCCCGGTAGGCGGCAACATATCTTTTCAGTTTTTCCAGCTCATCCGGCTTTAGCAAGGATAGCGCAACCTCCCAGGGTATTCCTGTTTCTGATTCCGGTAGTCCGACCGGTCTTTCAATATCGTTCTCTTGCAGGAAATCAAAGAAAAGCTCCGCCCGAATAACCATGTGCGCCATGCCATCTTCGCTCAGCCCAACTATCGGGTCAATGAAAGAAAACATATCGTCGAGCATCGCATTGCTATCTTCCTGCTTTGTGAGAAGCCAGAATATCATCCAGCTTCTCGCCGGTGATGAATTTGATGGATTCAATGACCGGTGCGCCCCTGGAGGGTGGCGCGAACTCATTCTCGTGGTATTCCTGGATAAATTCGCAGCGTCCCGTTTGTATGGCCCGCCTGACCTCCCGGAGGTTGCGGCCTTTTACTTCCACGGCCATATAGCTGTATATTAAGGTAAAAGCTTCGGCGAAGTCTGCGCTGAACACGGCTGCCATAAAGAACCGCGATTGCGGCGATTGCGAGGGCTGGGTCACGCACAGGATTTCTGTATAGGGCACCGGCTTGCCGCTTGCGTCAAATGCTTCGTATGGTCTCTTTCCGGCACTGGTTTTACCAGCCTGGCTGGCCGTTTTCGTGGTGGTCTGTTCCTTGCGGAACTGCGATAACGGGTCGTTCAATCCCCTTCATCTCCCTTTCTAACTGCTTCCCGTTTTTTACATTTCAGGTTCGAATTCCGGCTCTGGTTCCGGGGGCTTTGGGTCATTGTGAAAATGGTTTAAGTAGAATAGCTCCTCCCTTGCCTCCGGCTCCTTAAAACTATCCTGCACGATCTCCTGAGTCAGGTTATTTCCTCCCGTTGACGGGTACAGGTGGCCTGTCAGCATAATTTGCTGGTAGGCATTGCCGATGCCGCTATAGGCATCCTCAAAGCCGTTTCCTGCCATGGTAAACGCAGTCTGGCCTGCGCGTTTCGTTTCTTCCCAGCTTGGCATGGTTTCTCCCTTCCAAATTACCTCCGACAAAAGATAAGGCTATTATAGCACAATGCATTTTCTTCTTAGGGTATAAGGCAATGGCCGGAACGCGCCAATAAAGCCCTTGACGTATTGAGCAAGGAAAACTAATCAGGGAAGTCAAGGAGAAGGGTAAATGAAAACGAAGCCATCTGTAAAAAATATTTTCTTTCCTGAAGCAAGAGAAGACGTATCAAAATTGGTTGCCCTTGCCGAGCAAGGTGACGCGAAAGCACAAAACACGCTTGGTTTTAAGTATAGTCATGGCGAGGGAGTGCGCCAGGACTATTCAGAGGCGATGAAATGGTATCATAAATCCGCCGAGCAAGGTAATATCGCCGCACAATACAATCTTGCTGTTATGTATTACAAGGGTAAGGGAGTACCCCAGGACTATTCAGAAGCAGTCAAATGGTATCGCACGACAGCCGAGCAAGGTGACGCCGTGGCACAAAACAATCTTGGTTTTATGTATCATAAGGGTAAGGGAGTACCCCAGGACTATTCAGAAGCGATGAAATGGTATCATAAATCTGCCGAGCAAGGTAACGCCGAGGCACAAAACAATCTTGGTTTGATGTATTACAACAGTGAGGGAGTACCCCAGGACTGCCCAAAAGCGATGAAATGGTATCGTAGAGCCGCCGAGCAAGGTGACATGCTGGCACAATATAATCTTGGTATTATGTATGCAGAAGGCCAGGGAATACCCCAGGATTATTCAGAAGCAGTTAAATGGATTCGTAAGGCCGCCGTGCAAGGTCTACCCGAAGCACAATATTATCTTGCTCTTATGTATGGTAATGGTGAGGGAGTGCGCCAGGATTCTGTTCAGAGGTATATGTGGCTTAAGCTGGCAGCCGCACAAAATAATCATGCTGCAATGAGAGTTCTTGATAAAGTTGAAAAAATTATGACTCCGCAGCAGATCGCTAAAGGGAAACGCCTCGCCCGTGAATGGGTGCATTTATGTTTGCAGTTTCTTACACCTAGCTGTTAACGAGATGGGCGTAAACCAACAAGAAGCTCATGGAGTTCAGCATGAAGGACTTCCTCTGGTTCTTGCAAGCGCGTCTTTATGTGATCAATTGATATTGCATGGCGTTTTGCTAATATTGCATATGCCTCCTCTTTCATGGCATTACTTGCTTGATAGAACGTCGGCCCATAGAGAACATAGTTGCGTAACTTTGATCTCTCCTTTGGTGTTAACAAGGACAGAGCGATATCTAAAGGTATCCCTGTTTTTGTTTCTTCCGGCGAGCTTGCCTCCTTATCGGTGCCCATATGGAGGTGACCGGAACCTTTTTCCTCGCCTCTGCGTTTCTTGCCAGTCATGAAATTGCCCCTTTCAAACCTGGATACAATTACTTACAGTGAATATTTTAACATTACGTGCAAGAGGGAATAATTCATGCCGCTCCCCTGGAACTTTAGCCCAAGTGGGGTCAGCGCAAGAGTTATTGCGTAAACGAACGTTTGGGCAACAAAAAACAGGGATACAGAAAATAAAGGCGTTGCGCGTTGCGAAAATATATTGCATTATTGCCTTCATTCGCAACAGGTTTCTGCAATTATGTTTATCGGTTACGCCCGCGTTTCTACCCACGATCAGGATACGGCAGCGCAGATCGCCGCACTCAAGGCGGCAAAGTGCGAACTCATTTTTGAGGAGAAGGCAGGCGGAGGTCGCTGGGATCGTCCTGAACTGCACCGGCTGCTGGGGCAGTTACGCAAAGGCGATACCCTGGTGGTCTGGAAACTGGATCGCCTGTCCCGCTCCCTCAAAGACGTACTTATGCTCATGGAAAAAATCCAGCAGGCCAGAGCAGGCTTTCAGAGTTTGACCGAGGCGATTGATACGACTACACCCGGTGGCCGGATGATGATGCAGATGGTAGGCTCATTCGCAGAGTTCGAGAGGGAGATGCTGCGTGAACGTACCAAAAACGGCCTTGCCGCTGCCCGCAGGGCAGGCCGCACCGGTGGTCGCCGTCCCAAACTCAAAGCGCAGCAGAAGCAGGAGATAAGGAATCTCGTTAACACAGGGCAAAAAACCGCTGCCGATGCCGCCAGGCTGTTTAATGTGCATCCGGCTACAGTCTCACGCTTGCTTGCAAAGAGTTAACACCAGAGTGGTAGTGGGTTTTAGGGGGGTAGAAGTTGTGTGGATCATGATTACTGGCATTAAAGACGAGACACAGGCTAAAAAAGCCTTTGAATTAGGTGCCGATGCGATTGGGTTGCTGCCGTTCGACAATATAATTTCCCCTGAGAAAGCAGCATCCATAACCAGGAATCTGCCGGATAATGCTCAGACTGTACTTGTTACTCACCTTACTAATGCACAAGAAATAGCAGAGCTAGCCAGCAAGACCGGAGTAACCACGATAGAAATCTGTGAATCGGTTTTGCCTCAAGAGATTAAGGGTATCAAAAACAGGTTGTCAGGCGTCAAAATCATAAAAGTGATTTCTGTTGCAGATAACTCTTCTGTAGAGAGCGTGATGAAAGACGTGGAAAGATTCATGCATCATGTAGATGCAATAGAACTGGATACGTTCAATCCTGCCACGGGACGAACCGGGGGAACAGGAAAACCCCACGACTGGAATATAAGCAAAGAGGTAGTGCGAAAACATGGAAAAAGGATACCCATCATATTAGCAGGCGGACTTACCCTTGATAATGTCAGCCTTGCTCTGCAAACCGTGGAGCCATTCGGTCTTAACGTAAGCTCCAGTGTTATGAGCAATCACATTCTGGACGAAAAGAAGCTGGAAGCGTTTCTGCTTGCTGCTGGAGCGCAAGCCAGAGGTATAGAACCCCGCCAGAATTTAGCAAAATCTCATGGTGCTGGCAGAGGAGTTTCATAGGTAATTTCATGCAGGACGATGTGCTGTCAAAAATTCTGATGGATTCTGGCTTATATCTCCAAACCGTACATTTCTGTTCCGTTACTCCCTAAACGCCTATCATTTCTATTCGCAACAGGTTTTTGCACGTATGTTCATCGGTTACGCCCGCGTCTCAACCCAGGATCAGGATACGGCAGCGCAGATCGCCGCGCTCAAGGCGGCAAAGTGTGGGCTTATCTTTGAGGAGAAAGCCACTGGCGGTCGCTGGGATCGTCCTGAGTTGCACCGGCTATTGGGACAATTACGCAAAGGTGATACCGTGACGCTCTGCTAAGATTACATACAAATAAATCGTTTTTAAACCGTCAGATTTGAGCAGAAGGGGGGGTAGGAAAATCATTTTACCCACCTGAAAACTAATTTATATGCGATTTTGAGGTATGTCTCGAAATTAACGGGATTGACCGGGAGCCGCTGATTTTTCATTATTCAACCTATTATACAGGGCCGCCGCGAGAAAGCACGTTCCACTGCCTATAATGCTACCTATTGCTGTTGAACGTACAATCATAGCTATATCTTTGTCTGTTTGCGCACTATTAGCAGCATGGGATAACCAGCCAGATGCACCAGCCAACGCACCAAGAACTGAAGCCTGTGAGAGACTTACAGAATTTCTATGTGAATTCGTTGCGTTTTCGACCATCATGAAATTATGGGATCTAAATTGGGATTTGTAAAGTGAATCTTTTGTTACAAAAATAAGTACTAACCGTATGTGTATGCATACGGTTAGTCTACAGAAAAGACGTTAGTTAGCTACGGTTTGTAGGGTTATGGCTAATGCCCCATAATAAGCCAATACCGGCAAGCACTAAACCGCCTGCCGTAGTTACCCAACCTACAAGAGTTTTTTGATTTGCTTGTATACCGCAATAATCGCATGTGTATATATTTTCTGTTTGTCCTTGAGTACTAAGCGTGAAATTGCGGTTAGTTTCACACCTTTTGCAATAACTTTCCACGTTTCACCTACTCTTTTGAGAACAGTACGCTAGCCGGAGCCGCGTACATTACTGACAGACAACATACTATCTGTATCTATAAATACGCATCTCTAAGCGAAAAGTTGCATAAATCTAATGCGGATATAATTAGAAAAATCAAGCAGGCTAAGTTTTAATTTATATTCATATTTTTCTATAAGTAAACTTGTGTAATTTATGGATTTTTACTTTACATAATTTATACTGATAAGTTTATAAAAATTAAACCCACAGCTTCAGAAGCGCATTTCCTGGTTTCCAATATTAGATGAAGGTGAAGAAACCGGAGCCGGTGCAGATACGGCAGCCGACCCAGGCAGAGGAGCCAGCCCGAATAAAACGCGGTCATCAGCACGAACCAGAAAACCTTCAAGCGATTTTTGCAACCAGCGGTGATACTGTTCATCACGGCTCGCCCTCTCAAGAATAAAAGCCCCAACCAGGATTTTCCGACGCGCGTATCCTGCTTGCGTTCCTTTGCCTTTTCCCGTGCCTCTTCCCGCCGTATCTGTTCGGTTATTTGTTTCTGGGGCGTTATGCAAAGAACCCCTTCTACCGTTCCACTGCTACCCAAGCCCCAAAATTCTTATTCAATCATGGGCTTCCGAATAGGTTTTATAGCAACCGCCCGTTTCTAAAAATCCGCTTTCGCGTTTCTTATGCCAGTTCGGTTTCTCTTTCACATTGAGCCGGTGCGTTTTCTGTTTCAGGCGGAGCGGATGTATTTTCCTGCCCCGCCGGAGCCGGGTTGATTTTGCTTTTATGGTGGGGAGATAAACCCCACTCAATAAAATATTTCCTGTCGTAATCATGAGTGTAAAAGCTGTTCAAGCGAGTCTGTCAAGTCTTTTGTGT
>JALYTT010000410.1 GCA_030854145.1 Chloroflexota bacterium
CCCCCCCCCCCCATAGATGCATCCCTATATAGAAATGTACGAAGTAAATTCAGCCTTGGGGCGGTTGGAAGGAGGAGGGGAAGATCCCTCGCGGCGTTGTTTTCCCCCGGACTACTCAACATTTTCGGCAAAAAGCGCAGAAATAATGCAGACCCTCCCCCATCCGAGCCGCCGCAGTCTGATAGGAAAAAAGCCCCGCCACAGCCTGACAAAAAGAGTAACAGAGAACAGCAGGAGTCGCAGGAGCCAAAGACAAAAAAGACAAAGAAGTAGGTCAGGTCTCCTCACTTCTCTGCATGCGTTCTAGCAGGGAGGTGTACTTTTCCCGTGCGAGCGCAACGTCTGGATGCTCAGGGCCAAAGGCCTGGAGCAGCATAGCCAGCGCTCGTTGGAACAACGGGGCAGCTTCTGCATACGCGTGCCGGTCGGCCAACAGGTCTGCCAGGTTGCTTAGACTCTGGGCGGTATCGGGATGGGCAGTGCCGAGGGCCTGTTCGCGGATGGCGAGCGCTCGTCTCATGTACGCTTCCGCGCGCGGCTCGTTTTTGGTGTTCCGGGAGATCTGTCCCAGGTTATTGAGCACGCTCGCGACAACAGGATGCTGCGCTCCCAGGGTCTGTTCGTAGATGCTCAGGGCGCGTTGGTACAGCGGCTCGGCTTGCTGGTATTGTTCCTGGGTGTCGGCGAGGAAGGCCAGGTTATTGAGAAAGAGGGCCACATCGGGATGGTCAGGTCCCAGTGCCTGCTCGGCGCCAGTCAATGCGCGCTGATAAAGCGCTTCGGCTTGCTGGTATTTTCCCTGCGATTCATAGATATCCGCCACCTTATTCATACTGTGGGCCGTCTCCGGGTGCTTCTCTCCAAGTGTTTTCTCACGAATGGCAAGAGCGCGCTGATAGAGTTCCCCGGCTTGCTGGTAATGGCCCTGTTTCTCATAGAGCGCGCCCAGGCTATTCAGGGGATAGGCCAGGTCAGGATGGTTCGCGGGCAATGAGCGTTCATAGATCGCGAGTACGCGGCGGTATGCTGTTTCGGCCTGGGGATAGTGGCCTTGCAGGTAGTACATCAGGCCAAGATTGTTCAGCGTTTTAGCGGTATCGGGGTGGTCGGGGCCTATGGAGCGTTCATCGAGGGCGAGCACGCGCAGGTAGAACTGCTCGGCCTGTTGGTACTGTCCCCGGCTTCCATACAATACAGCCAGGTTGTGCAGGCTCTCCGCCGTTTGAGGATGATCCGGGCCGAGTACCTGTTCTCGCAGCTCCAAAGCGCGTTGGTGAAGCGTTTCAGCCTCTTGATAGCGGGCCTGTCGATGATAGAGGAGTGCCAGCGAGTTGAGGGTCTGGGCAACATCCGGGGAGTTGGTACGCGGCAGGCGTTCATAGAGCTGCAGAGCCTGGGTGAGGTAGGTCTCGGCCTCAATATAGCCCGCCTGCCGGTAGCAATAGGTTCCCAGGCGCTCTAAGAGCAGCGCACCTTCTTTCAGGGTGAGTTGGAAGTCGCGGATCAAGGCAGCGCAGTGTTGTGCTTGCGGCAGAAAGCGCTTGCACTCTGTCCACGTATCGAAGCTCGCTTCCGGGAAGACGCGATTCACCATGCGTACGGCTAGATTGGCCCATTGGCGCTGTTGCCGTGTGGTAAGAGTATCAATGAGGACGGTTTGCACGATCCGCTGGATACACAGCGTTGTCCTATCGGCTCCGTGGTGGATCAGCGAGAAGTCGCGCAGCTCGGCGAGTGCCTGGTAGAGGGTCAACGAGTGCGCTACTAGCGAGCGTAGCGGCGCGCGCAATTCAGGGGCTCCACGCGTGAGTAGTTCATCGGGGATGGCATCGGGATGCAGAAAGGCCAGCAAACGCAGCAGATCCAGGTTCGCGGTGCGTTTCTGGGCAACCTGTTCGAAGGCGAGCGCGAGGGTGCTCGTCACCGAGTCGGGGTGACTATGACTGTCGATAAGCTGTCCGCGTTGGCTGAGCAGCGCCGCGCGCTCATCGTGATAGAGGTCGAGATACCTGGCGAGGCTACAGCCCGTTTCTTCGAGGTAGGCTCCTGCCTGGTCGAGCGCGAGCGGGAAGCCATCCAGTGCCTCTACGAGAGCGCTGGCCTCGCGCACAGTGTCTGCCGGCGCCTGCTCAAGGGTGGCCTCCGTTGGGATGAGCCCGGCACGGCGAAGTAAGAACAAGACACTTGCATCGTTCTCCATCGATGTTAGGGGGACTGCGAAAGCGAGGCCTCCCAGTGCCTGCTTGCGTGTCGTCAGCAGGACATGACCGTGGCTTTGAGAGGGAACTAGCCGATCAATCAGGGTGAGATCCTCGATCTGATCAAGCACGAGGAGCCATGCCGGCTGATCTTGCAACCAGCGCTTGACGGAGGCGAAGAGTCGCTGTTCGTCCTCTCGCTCGTTCTGGGGCAGGGAGAGCTGGTCAGCCAGGGCGCGCACTTCAGTGCTCAGCACAGTGCGAGTGGACGCATTGAGCCAGAGCATGGTCTGATAGGCATGGGCAGGGTGATAGATATAGGTAAGCGCAATCTGCGTCTTGCCCATACCGCCCATGCCATTCAATGCCAGGATGGGGGTCTGGGGGGTCTGGGTGGAGGCGAAGGAGGAGGCCAGGGTGGCGAGAATCGTTTCCCGATCCGTAAAAAAGACGTTGGAGCGGTAAGGGATAGCATACGGAGAAAATTTCGGCGGCCCTGAGTGGGCGCCTGTCCCCATGGTCTTGCTAACGAGTTCCTCAACCACCCGGCGGATGCCCTTTGCCACCTGGGAGAGTGCGTCATCGCGATTCTTCCAGAGACTCACGGGGGTGCCATTGAGAGGCAGTGGGCGATAGCGATCAAGGGGAGAGATGCTCCAATCCGCGGGACTCAAAAGCACGGGGATCAGGCGTGCTGCCCCTGTGTCACTGAGTTCAAGCGCCCGTTTCATTTCGAGTTCATAGCAGCGTTCGTCGGCGAAAAAATCCGCACTGATGAGCAGAACGATAATATCAGCCATGTGCAGGTGAGTCTCGATAACCTGCTGGGAGATCGTGCTGCCGGCGCCGATGGCGCTGTCGAACCACTCGTCGATGACATGTTGCCGTCTCAGGAGGCTCAAGTGGGCCGTAAGTTTCTCAAACAAACGTTTGTCTTGAGGTGCAGAGAGGGCATAGGAGAAAAAGATTTTGATGGTTCTGGGCAGCGAGGGAAAAGGCATCGTGGATATTCCTCCTTATGGCATATCTTCAGCCTGAAAGCGATAGCCCACGCCTGAGACGGTGTGGATGAAGCGGGGGTGCGTGGGGTCCGGCTCTATCTTGTGGCGCAATTGCCCGATATAGACATGCAGGTAATGGGCTTCGCTGCCGTAGCCGGTACCCCAGACTTGCGAGAGCAGCATGTGGCGCGTCATAATCTTGCCGCTGTTCTTGACCAGGGCCTTGAGCAGGTCGTACTCGGTGGGGGTCAACTTGACCTCGCGACTGTTCACCTGGACCAGGCGCTGAGCGAAATCGATGCTGAGAGGGCCGGCGGTAAAAACTGGCTCGGTGCCTGCCTGCGTCTGGGCTGTGTGGCGCAGGGCTACACGGATGCGAGCCAACACTTCATTGATGCCAAAGGGTTTGGAAACGTAGTCGTCGGCGCCCAGATCGAGGGCCAGCACCTTGTCACGCTCGGTATCTTTGACCGAGAGCACGATGATCGGGAGGCTGGACTCGGCGCGCACTCTTTTGCAGACTTCCAGGCCGCTGATGCCGGGCAGGCCCAGATCCAGCAGCATCAGATCGGGTCGATGGCGAGTGATGGCCTCCAGGGCCTCTTCTCCGCTGCTGGCGGTAAAGACCTCGAACTCGTGCGCCGCCAGGCTGCGCTGCAAGGCGCGCAAGATCTCGATCTCGTCGTCAACAATCAGGATACGCGCTCCGCTCTTACGCATGCTGCATTCCTTCCGTTCTCCCCAATGGGAGTGTAAAGCGAAAAACGGCACCGCCCCCCGTGCGGCTCTCCGCCCAGATGCGTCCACCGTGTGCCTCGATCAATCCCCGGCATACGGCCAGGCCCAGCCCCGTTCCCATGCTGCGCGCAACGCCCCGTGGACCTGCTGAGACGCGATAGAACTTGTCGAATATGCGCTCCAGATCCGCGGGCGGGATGCCGGGACCGCGGTCGGCGATGCTGACGAACATCTGCCCCTGCTTGATCTCGGCCCCCATCTCGATGGGCGACCCGGCAGGGGTATAGCGTATCGCGTTCTCTATCAGATTGGTAACGACCTGGTCCATATAGAGATAGTCTATCTCAACAGGCGGTAAGTCGTCTGGTAAGGAGGTTGTGACCGCGCGCGCTTGCAGCCGTGGCTGCATACGTGCGAGCACGCTATAGATAAGTTCATCGAGCGGGTACCACTCTTTTTCCGGTTTGAGGGCGCCCCCCTCGATGCGCGACATATCCAGCAGGTTGGCGACCAGGCGATTGAGGCGGTCGGCCTCTTGCTCTATAGCCAGGGCAAAGCTGTGACGCGCCTCTTCGTCCCAGTCTACGTCCTCCTGTAGGAGGCTGCTGGCGGCGGCCTTGATGGATGAAAGTGGGGTGCGCAGGTCGTGTGAAACCGAGGAAAGCAAGGCGGCTCGCAGGGCGTCTGTCTGGCGCAGCAGTTCAACCTGCAAGGCCTCCTGGCGCAGCCGGGTGCGTTCAATGAGAGATGTGGCTTGATCGAGGAAGGTCCAGAAGAAGGTTGTGCGCGGGTCGGAGTGATCCAGGTCAAGTCCGAGGCCTTTTTCGGATGTGAAGTGCTGGGGATCATCCTCGATGGAGAGGCGCAGGATCCCGACCGCGTTGTGACCAGCTTTGAGAGAGAGCAGGCGCGTGAACTGGCGTAGCGGGCGAGCCACGGCGCTGCTGCTGCGTACAATGGCGCGCGGGGCATAGCCGACAGATGCTCCCGGCGCCAGCGCGACATCGTGGAAATCGACGGCCTGCCCGTGCGCCAGCACCCATGCCGCCGTGGCCTCTTCGTCCGCTGAGAGGTGAACCTTCTCAGCCGGCAGGGGCGCGCTGGCTTCAACCTCCAGGCGCTGGCCTGTGCCCGGCAGCAGGATAGCGCAATCTGTAACACCCCAGGGAGCGAAGATATCAGCCGCCGTGCGCGCAACGATGGCGAGCTGCCCCGGCAGGTCCTCTTCGCTGTTGGTCGCGCGCACAAGTTCATAGAGGATGCGCGTCTCGCGCTCGCGGCGATTGGCCTCCTGCGCGCGCTGCCGGAAGGCATTGGTCAACTGACCGGTGATAATGGCGACGACCAGGAAGACGAAGAGTGCCAGCCACTCATCGACCTTATTGATGGTAAACGTATACAGCGGCTGCACGAGAAAGAAGTCGAAGGAGAGAAAAGCCACAAATGAAGCCAGGACCGCGGGATACAGGCCGCGCGTGCTGGCCAGGGCCAGCACCACCAGCAGGTACACAAACGAGATATTGGGAATGCGCGGATAGAGGGCAAGCATGTAGATGATGCCGGTGACGAGCATGGCTCCCACAAAGGCCAGCCCACTATCGACAACATAATCTTGCCAGGTGGGAGCTTTCCTGACTGCCAGGGGTGGTGTGTGTTCTTGTATCTTCATCATGATGTTATTTGAGTGCCCGTAAGCGGAGAATGCATGCTATAGAATTGTAGCACAGAGGGTCTGGTTCGTATAGGGTCGGATGAGTCTTGGAATCGCGGCGCCCTTGCGGCTCGCGCGAAATAATGCTACGATAGCATCCGCTTGAGAGCTGGTGGTTATGTAGAGGAGGAGGATGTGGATGAACTCTAGCAACCATGATGTGCGCCCTGTTCAGCAGTCTATGGGGCGGCCTTTGCGCCTGCCGACGCATAGTTATGGCTGGCGGGGAAGCTACTTTGTGGCCATCTGGGCCGCGGGGGCCGGTCCGGTCTTCGCCATCACCGAGGTGCGCGCGATCCTTGAAGAGAACTGGCACGCGCTTCCCCGGCCATTCCCCGGCCTGATCCTTGATGCGTTTGCGATTTTGCCCGATCACGTCCAGTGTATCATCTCCCTTGAAGGCAATACTGACCGGGCCATGACGCTGGGCCGCGTGATCGAGGGGTACAAGTCGCTGACGGCGGTCTCCTGGCTGCGCTATATGGAGGCCATGGGCCGCGAATGCCCCGGCCGCCTCTGGCAGCGCAACTACTTCGAACATATCATCCACAATGCATCTGAACAGGCAAAGATTCGACAGTATATCCGCGGCTTCTCCTTCAATGCATAGGAGCATGTTTGATCGCGTCCGGCACACGCGGGCGAGCCGGGCGCAAGCCTTGTCGGAGGGCAGTGTCGGCGGGCAAGGGGAGCCGAAGCGGCGCCCGTACACGAAACCGGATGATCCCCGACCCGCGTAGGGACCCGGCTTGCCGCGTCCGTGTGGCAGGCCCTTGGGCCTGGGGAGAGG
>JALYTT010000411.1 GCA_030854145.1 Chloroflexota bacterium
CTCCATTGGTTCCCATGTAAGGCGTTCACTTGCTTTTTCCTCATTCTTGGCTCATTTCACGGAACTTCTTCCTGAGTTCTGGTAGGTAGTCATTAGTCTAAACAAGAATCTTTTCCTCTATCTCCAATTTGAGTTTTAGATGTTCATCTTCTATGTCGAACTGCTTTTCTGTCACGTATGAACCCCTCCATACACAAGTTACTTTTTAATCTCTATAACAAGAAACGAACGATTGATCGAAAAATCCAACAAAATATGCTCAATGTCGCAGAATAGCCGATAGCTGACGCCAGCCTTAGAGAGCGTATCTAGTGCGACTGTTTACAAAGTTTGGAGAAAATCCCCAAGGTCAGTAGTGTCTAAATCCGCAGGAACCATCTCTCTCGCTATCTGCTAGTTCTCGGATTTAGCCCACTTAGGGGATAGATGTTTAAATTGTTCATATGGTTGGAGAGCATGGTACAGCCACATTAAGATATTGTTGGCGAATTGATTCAGTGAGCACAAACTGAACATGCAGGTACTTTCAACTTGAGCATGGGAAAACCAATTCGTCAACAATATCATTAAGTGGTGAAGGTGCCTTCAAATGAGCACAAAATGAAGGGTTACTTTGTGCTCATTCACCAGATAATGATATTGTTGACGAATGACACTGGCAATGAAATATAGGCAAACTGCTATGGACAAGCTCTTACATAATAAGCCTGAAACGAGAAAGTCCTCAGGCCAGACTATGCCTTTTTCAACGTGCAATTGCATTCGCCAACAATATCTTAATGTGGCTGTACCTGTGGCCAACCGTATCGACGCCCAACGCCAGCCCGCTCACAACCGTCACGCCGCCATGTGCCAGGTCGGTCGCGAAACGTTCGGTCACCAACCGCCCATACGCGCTCATTCTGCGCGTCCCCACGATGGCCAGCGCGAACTGGTCCTCCCGGCTCAACACGCCACAGGTATAGAGCACGAACGGCGCACTGGGGGTTTTTCTGAGCGCGGGCGGATAAGTGGCATCTTTCCAGGTAATCACACGGATACGCCGGCGCTCCAGGCGCTCCAGTTCGTGCAGCGGCTCGATGGCGGCGCGTTGTTTGAGGAAGCTCTCAATGAGCTTCTGACCGAGGCCAGCCTGCGCCAGGTCTCGACGGTCGGCCTTCCAGGCCAGCCTGATCTCCTCGTGAAAGAAATCGAGTAGCCTCTTGAAATAGACGGGGCCGATGCCGATGACGCGGCTGAAGGCGATCCAGTATGCCAGTTCGTCCAGCGAGAGCGCCTCGGACGGATAATAGGGGGCGGGTGCATCAAACACTTCCATCACACATACCTACCTCACAACGGACGCCCCGCGCGGGGCGCCCATACACTCACAACTTGTTTAGTCTTGTGGGGCCTGCCTCCCCGGTTGGTTTTCCCTGTTTCCCATATACTCCTGCCCCGGACTAAATGGGGGTAGGACCGGCCTGCCATCACTCCCGTTTTGCGGAGGCGCCAGCCACCCCTGGTCGGGTTGTGCCCCCTGGGAACCTGGAGCATACGGCCCTACAGGCGGCGTCGAGGGCGGCGCTGCCCAGGAATTGGGCGGCGGATTTCCTGCGTTAAAGTAGGCAGGTAGTCTCGGCTGACCCGGCGCCGGAGGAGGCGGCCCCGACCACTGGGAAGGTGGCATGTAGGCCGCTGGATGAGTATACGGAGCCTGGCTTCCCGGCTGCCCGCGCGCTGGATCTGCCATGCTGCTGGCAATGATCTGGCTCGCCGCCTCAACCGCCCATTCCTTCTGCCGGCGCCGTGAGGAGACAGAGAAGATAATGACTATTCCGCCGAGCGCTCCCAGGATGAGCACGATGCCAAGCACTGTAAAGATCGGCGTGGTGTTATCGGTGACAGCCGGCATACGCGGCTGCACCTGCAGGGCTGGCTGCGCCGTCGGCGTCACCATCTCCTGCGGCGTGAGCGTCGGCGGCTGGTGCAGCGCGATATGCCACTGGTTCTCCAGGTGGTGCTGATCCTCACCCAGCGTTTGCTGCATGTCCTGGTTGAAGTCGGTCTGCGGATTGTTGATCGCCGATATAAGGCGGTTCATTTTGGCGCGCCCAAAGGTCGTGTACATGTAGTCAAGCAGCTTCCAGCTCTCGGCATATGCCAGGTACGCCTGGTCCGCGTTGGCCGGAAATTCCTGAGCGATATTGTCCAGCAGCAGCAGCGCCTGGCCGTTTAGCGCACGCTGAAAACGAAACCCCATGTCCGGCTCGTGAAAGATCTGGTTGTAGACTGCCAGGCCTTCGTCAAACCACCTGGGCGCGAAAATGCCCTGGCTGGTGATCTGGTGAAAGAGCAGGTGTGTCATCTCATGGGGCATATCGCGCACCAGCGTGACATCATCGGTGCTCTCTACGCTGATGAACGCCGTGTTGTCCTGGGGGAACGCGATCCCCCCCACCCATTCATAGGAGCCTGGCGGCAGCGATCCCTGAAAGTCCGCTGGCGACGCATATATCCAGAGAGTGATCGACCGCTTCAGCCCCGAACCCAGGATCTGGCTGATGTGCGTCAGGCTGGAGTTGGCCTTGCTGAGCAAAACCTGGCCGAAACTGGTCGGATGGTTATACCAGTTGACCTGCAAAAGCCCTTGCGCGAGATGCCTCCAGGTGAAACGCGTGTCAATGAGTGTAAAATGATGCGGCTGATCAGTATGGACGTGCTGTGCGCTGTCCTGCAGATCCCAGTAATAACTGACTGCCGTCCCAGGATTGTGGAAGTTGTCCCCGCCTGTACCCTCAAGCCAGTGCGCCGCTACCGTGCGCCCGCTTGTGATGGTGACTGTGCGCTGCTGGTACCCGCCATTCTCAAACATGATGAAGAGGGTCGCCTGGGTGATAGCCGCGCTGCTGTCACTGGCGCTCATCTGAAAGTCAATGCGCTTGGGGAAACTGACGGTTGCGGTTTGAGAGGTGATGGTGATGGGATCACTTGTCGCCGAGGCGGACGCAGGCTGGTTTAAAACAGTAAACGAAAGAAAAGAGGTACAAAAGCAGACCGCAATAAGCAGGCATACTGAACGGATACGGCGCAAAGATATTTTCATAGTGCTCCTCTTTACATAACGGCTGGGCTTCCATTGCTTTCTTATTGTACATGATTTTGCGATACATGTGAAGCAGAAAATATGCGGCCGTATCCGCGTAGGGACGCGGCAAGCCGGGTCCCTACGCGAATGCTGGCATATGGCCTGAATGGGTTAGTGTGTTAAAGTACTTCATCTTATCCGTTTCGATAGATAGGTTAAAAAGCTATGTCTGCGGTGTAGTACGTGCAGCGGAGAGGAGGTGGTATCTATTCTCCCTGAAACTGTCGCAATGGAGCGTTTTATTTGATATAGCTAGCTTGGGTGACGTACCAGGGAGTTTGCTTGTTACTACGAGGGGATTTTGCACATTATGAGCAATAACTTTTGGGACCAGCCACCACATAACGGCAATCAGCCGCCATATAATGGAAACCGACCGTCATACAACGGGAACCAGGCTCCCGATCAAAACGCTGTGCCGCGTTCAGGTAATCTATTGCGCGAGTACCGGCAGCAGCAGGATATGCAGCAGCGCGCGGCTGTTCCCGGCCCTGTCTGGCAACAGCCGCCTCAGAACGTGCCGCCGCGCTCGCCAATGCCCCCGGCGCAGGGGCAGCCGCCCCAACGCCAGGGAGGACTGCTATCGAGCGGTACCCCCAACCAGGGCTGGGTTGCTAACACCATGCAGACGGTACGTCGCTGGTCCGGGCGGACGGCCGCAGTACACCCGCAGGCTGCTGGGCGGCCTCTGGTACTGCACCGGCCGCAGGTGCAGACACACACACCTGAAACTGCTTTCCCTAAGCGGAAGCCGTGGAAACGCTCACGCGCTGTACGCACGTCGAGGCTGATGAAACGCCGGCGCGGCCGCTGGGGACAACAGGGCTTCAGTAAGCGGAGAGTCGTGCTGGGAGTGACCATCAGCCTTTTCCTGCTGATCGTCGTGCTGCTCTCGTCGGGCGGCGCCTCCGCCTATGCCTACTACCAGGCCCAGTTGCCCAAGCTCCAGGGGCTGGCAACCCAGCACGTTGTCCAGACTTCGCGTATCTATGATCGGAATGGTAATCTTCTCTACCAGGCCTACGATTCTCATGCTGGCGGCCGGCGCACTCCTGTGGCTTACAAATACATCCCAAAGGTGATGCAGGACGCCATGATCGCGGCGGAAGACCCTTCCTTCTGGAATAATACCGGCGTCGATCCATCGGCCATCCTGCGCGCCGCCTCTACGCAGGTCGGTGGCGCCAGCACTCTGACGCAGCAGTTGATTAAGAACCTGACGAATAACAGGCAGTACAGCCTGGATCGCAAGGTCTCCGAGGCGGCCCTGGCCATAGGATTGACGCAGCAGTACCCCAAGTGGAAAATCCTGGAGATGTACTTCAATGTGGCGCCCTACGGCGCCCAGGAACTGGGTATCGAGGCCGCCGTCGAGGACTATTTCGGCCTGTCTCCGCAGTGCGATAAGAGTTATAACTGCCTTCCGGCCATCTATAACCTCGATTATAATACCGTCACTGGCAAGCATGATCCTATACTTGGGCTGGCACGCGCCTCGTTGCTGGCCGGCATGCCACAAAACCCCGTCGAATACGACCCCACGATAGACCAGGGGGGCAATAAGGACCGCGCCCTGGGCCGACAGTTGTACGTGCTGGACCAGATGCTCAAGAACAATATGCAGGTGGATGGCCTGGGACCGATCACGCCGGATATTATCAACCAGGTCGCGGCCATGACCGCGAAGATGACCTTTCCAGGCTATCATGTCACACTCAAATCCCCGCATTTCGTCTACTGGGTCATCGGTCAATTGGAAGGGGCCCTGGGCGATGGGAACTTCCAGGCCGGGCAGGAGGCCTTCCTCACTGGCGGCTTCAATGTGCGCACAACCATCGACTCCGACCTGGAAACCTATGTGGAGAAGGCCACCCAGCGCCATCTTTATAAGCCGGAGTATCAGTTGTATACAGGCTACTCCACCTTGAGCAAGGATTACAATGTCAATGACTCGGCGGTCGTCGTGATGGACGCCAAAACCGGCGAGGTCCTGGCCATGAACGGCAGCGCCAATTGGAACTCTAATAGCGCGACGGTCAGGGGCAAAGTCAACGCGGCCCTCGCTCTCCGCCAGCCTGGTTCGTCCTTTAAGCCTATCGTCTACGCGACGGCTTTCCAGATGGGCTGGTATCCTGGCATCGTGCTACCCGATGTGAAGACATACTTCCCTATCGGCAATAATGTACCTCAGAACGATCCTGAGCACCAGACCTATCATCCTACCGATTACGGCGGTGGCTATAATAAGACGCATCTCCCTATTCGCAATAACCTCGCTGATTCGTACAACGTACCAGCAGTAAAAGCCATAGAATTTACCGGGTATCAGAATGTACTCAACACGGCCCGCCGTATGGGTATCACTGCTATCGATGACTTCCTGGCAACCTGTAAGCACAATAATCCCGGCGCTACAGATGTGCAGTGCGGTGTCGCTCCCGCCATGGCGCTTGGTTCTATCGAGGTACCCCTGCTGCAAATGGTGGGTGCCTACCAGGTCTTCGCCAATCAGGGCTACCGCATCCCGCCCAAGGGTGTGCTGGACATCTGGGATAATTATGGTAACCACCTGTATCACTTCGATCCCGCTCATCCCGAAGGAGGCGGCCGCGTGTTCAGCCCGCAAATCTCCTATCTGATGACTTCCGTGCTCTCAGACGAACCTGCGCGTGCGAGAGAATTTGGTCCTATTCATACGCTCTCCATGTTGGACTGGCAAAACAGCGATGGACAACAGCACGCGGTTGCTGCGAAGACCGGTACAACCGATAACTTCAAAGATAACTGGACCGTTGGCTATACACCTGACGTGGTCGTGGGCACGTGGTCGGGCAACGCGAATGGCGCGGTATTCTATAAAGGCGTGATCGGTATCACGGGCGCCGCTCCCATCTGGCATAGCGTCATCGAACGCGCCATGGGCGGCTGCAATAAAGACGGCGCCGGCATCCCCTGCGGCAATTACCACTCCCCCTACCACGATCACGTATTCATTAAGCCAGCCGGTGTCCAGAAGGTCTGCACCTCAGCGGCAACCGGGCTCCTGGGCAGCGGCAATTGCGATTTCATGCTCGATGATGAGACCCCCCAGCAGGGAGGCAACAATAACAACAACAATAATGGCAACCCCGGCCATTGATTGCCTGGGGATGGTGGACAAGCCCACGCGGGCTTGTCCACCATACCCACCTTTCTCTCCCCCTCTTGACAATCTCCTTCGCCGAGTGCTATTCTTTACTTGCAGTCGCATGTGATGACTGCTAGCAATCAGACGTGTCGTCATAACATCGTGCCAGGTCGGAAGGGCTCG
>JALYTT010000037.1 GCA_030854145.1 Chloroflexota bacterium
CTTTTCAGCAGTACCGAAGAGAGGGCATAAAGCTGGGTGTTTCCTCACTTCAGGACAAAGGATCGCGATCCTCTCTATTACTGCAAATCCTGTATTTCGGGTAAACTCCAAAGCCCTGTTCATCCAGGGCTTGTGCGTTTCCCTGCGCCACCAGGCGTGTCACCCTCCCTCGGTGAAGCGCCAGGGATGATCCCCACTCCGCTTCGTCTCTGAACGTGCCCGCTGGGAAAGAAAGACAAAAAGGACTATACAGTGATCATGACTTATCTGCTGAGGGAGTTGGCGGATAGTTGATTGGCGCCATGGGTGGCGACGGCTGGTAGTATCCAGGCGCTTCTGATAGGAGAGAAGGGCCATCGGCAATGTTTCGCTGCACGAGTGGCAGCACGAACCAGACGTTGCCCAGGCCGAAGAGCGTGCCGGTGATCACGCGTAGCAGCGGGGTACTCTCGCGCAGGCCAAACATCTGGGTGACGCCATCGGCGGCCATGGGCAGGATGATCAGCAGCCAGAGCCACCAGGGAATGCCGGGGAGTCGCTTCCTGCTCAGCACAAAGGCCGCGCTTCCCAGGAACATGGAGGTGTAGATGGAGAAATTGCGCTCGCACAGGCCCAGGGGATGCCCATAGATATAGAAGGAGTGCGAGGGGATCTGCGCGCACACATAGTGCAGGGAGAAGTAGATCGGCCTGGCGAAGTCATCCAGTCCAAAGTAGAAGAGCAATGGCACGCTCAAGGCCAGGAATACCAGGATGCCCAGGATAGTCGTAAGAAGAGTTGCCCAATGCTGCAATAGAAAGTTGCCGATGTGCAGGGCAAGACGGCTCATGAATTGCGTAAAGGCATGCTGGCGCGCGGACCCGGAGAGAGTCACCGCCGGCTGCACCTGTTCTATGGCCATGCTGGTTTTCCCTTCTATTTTTAGAGCACGAGAGTGTATACGACTATACTGTTATTTTATGCCAGGTGAAAAGCTTTTGCCAGGTCACGGTACTCGATGCGCCCCTCGATAGGCGCGTCGCTCTCAATGAGAATGACAGGAATGCGATAGCGATAGCGCTCAAAGAGAGCTGGATCGCTGCGGATATCGATCTCCGTCAACTCAAAGGCGATCTGTGCCGCGATATCATCGAGCATATCCCGCGCTTCCTCGCACAAATGGCAGCCAGCTTTGGTATAAAACGTGACCTGTGGTGGCGCCGTTTTGTATTCCCCGCTCACGTCTCTGTGCTCCGTCTGCTTCATCTCACTGTTCTCACCATCATATCATGGGAGCTGAGCTACCCGCAAGGATATCTCCGCCAGACGCGTTTCATCTCTGGCCGTCGATCTCGACCTCAGCTTCGATCTCCACCGGCATGTTGAACGGCAGCGCGGCCAGGCCCACGGCCGAGCGGGAGTGCGCGCCAGCGTCCGCCCCGTAGACTGCCAGGATCACATCGGAAAAGCCATTGATGACATCGGGCTGCCTATGAAAGCTGGGAGCAGAGTTCACCATGCCAAATACTCTTAGCCAGGCCGTCACGCGGTCCAGGTCGCCAAGCTGGCGCTTCAAACTACCCAGCATCGCCAGCGCCACCAGGCGAGCAGACGCCTGAGCCTCTTCGGGCGAGACCTCCGCCCCGACTGTGCCGAAAGGCCCTGCCAGCGAGCCATCGGGCTTCTGGGGACCATGCCCGGATATGAAGGCGCGCGGGCCACGGACACGTACCCAGGGAAAGGATAATCTCAACCCAGGCGGCATTACCAGCGGTTCGGGCAGGATGAGGCCAAGCTCGGCCAATCGCTCTTCAATCTTCATAACAGGAAACTCCTTCTATAAAAGGCCCTCTGCTCTCTTTGACGATTCATTTCAAGAACGACACTCGCTGCTATTCTAGCACGCCTGAGCGTGGAACACAAAAAGTCACCATACCGCTTGGATCGACGCTCTCCTCTGTATTTTTGCACCCTGGCCTTTATCTTTACATCACTGCTGCCGATACTCAATAAGAGAACCAATCGGTGAAGTAGAGATCGTCGGAGGGAATGCAACGTGGAGCAAACAATCGAACGGGTACCAGAACGCAGTAGTACTGATCATACCAACCGCGGCATTTCGGGGGCTGCTGCGAACTTGACCAACCACAGCATACCCGCCTCTCTTACGCGTGGAGAAACTCTACAAACTGATCAGATTATAGACAAGCAAATCTTCCTGGCGCTGCTTGCCAAACAATCCATCATCATTTTTACCATTGATTGTGAGGGTATTTTCACCCTTTCGGAAGGTCAAAATCTGAAATATCTGGGATTGGCTGCCGGGCAGGTTGTGGGGAAAGCCTATGCTGAGGTCTACCAGGATTTTCCGAAAACCGTGGCATCTATTCGCCGGGCTCTGGATGGTGAAGAGTTGACCTATGACGAGCGTTTTGGCGATCTTATCTTTGAAACACATCTTACTCCTCTTTATGATGAAGCTGGCGCTATTTCTGGCCTGATCGGCCTGACGCGTGATATCAAAGATCGCGTTTTGGCGGAAGAGGCATTGCTGTCCCGCGAGCGGCTGTTCCGCGCGCTTATCGAGCAGACCACTGATCTCATCTTCATTCTCGACGCGGTTGGCATGTATCGTTTCGCCAGCCCTTCACACTCGCGTATTCTGGGATATGCCCCTGATGATCTGCTTGGCATGAATATCTTTGCCCTGCTCCATCCAATAGATCTACCCGCAGCCTTTCCCATCCTGGCCGGTGCTTTCCAGGGTAGCGGTACCATGATTGAGCTTGAGCTGCGCTTAAAGCGGGCAGATGATTCATGGATCACCCTGGAATGTGTTGGTCATAATAGCCTTGATGATCCTGCAATCGAAGGTCTGGTCGTCACCGCACATGATATTACCCAGCGCAAGACAATGGAAGAACAGCTACGTCACCAGGCCTTATATGATACACTCACTGACCTACCCAATCGAGTCTCCCTCCAGGATGCTATCGCTCAGGCGATTGCAGGCGCGGAGCAGACCGCGAGTCAGGCTGCGCTGCTGGTTCTCGGCCTCAATCGCTTTGAGGAGGTAAAGGATGCCTTCGGACATCACTTCGGCGATATTCTGTTGCAGCAAGTAGGCGTTCGGCTCAATGAAATTGTCACTAGCGGTGAGATCCTGGCCAGGCCTGGAGAAGACGAATTCGCCCTCCTGCTCCCTATGGCTGATCTGGCTTACGTGCAGCGAGCAATCGAGAAAGTACACGCCGTGCTACAAGAACCGATCAGCGTTGGCGAGTATCCCCTGCACATGGAGGTGAGCATTGGAGCGGCCCTCTACCCTGAGCATGGCAGCGATGCGCTGAGCTTGCTTCAGCATGCGAATGTCGCCATGTACACAGCCAGGCAGGCGCATGAACGCGCGGCTTTTTACGAGGCGAGCCACGACCAGGATACGCTGCGACGCCTGACGCTGATGGGCGCGCTCCTGCCCGCTATTATGAATAATGAACTGCAATTATATTACCAGCCGAAAGTTGATCTAAGCACCATGCAAGTTTATGGCGCGGAGGCCCTCGTGCGCTGGGTCAGCCCACTACACGGCTTTATCTTCCCTGATCAGTTCATCCTCCTCGCGGAGCAGACAGGATTAATTCAGCCACTCACGCAGTGGGTGCTGGAGGCGGCGGTACGCCAGTGCAGAAGCTGGCTCGACGCAGGTCTGGAGCTGAGCATTGCTGTCAACATCTCGGCCTGGAACCTGCGCGAGACCGCGCTGCCTGACAACATTGCCGCCCTCCTGGAGCAGTATCATGTCCCGCCTCACTGTTTGCGTGTCGAGGTAACCGAGAGCGCCGTTATGACAGACCTGGAGAAAGCCCTTGCTGTTTTAGAGCGTATTACGAAGCTGGGTATCTCCATCTCTGTTGATGACTTCGGCGCGGGTCAGTCTTCGCTGGCCTACCTCAAGCGCTTCCCCATCGACGAATTGAAGATTGATCACGCCTTCGTCAGGCCTATGGCAACATCCGAGGTGGATGCGACCATCGTGCGATCTACCATATTGCTGGCGCATAGCCTGGACTTGAAAGTTGTCGCCGAAGGTGTTGAGAACCAGGAGGCCTTAGACCTGCTCGCCTCATATCAGTGTGACAACATTCAGGGCTACTTTCTCTCGCGTCCAATCCCGGTTCAGGATTTCGAAGCATGGGTACGGACCTGGCAGCAGACCTACCCACTCAATCATGATGTAGCCAGGCGCGGAGCCGCTGCTTGATGATGCGGTCCCGCGTCACCATATCCATCAGAACGCTGCGCAGCGCTGCTGCGGCATCCCTCTCGCTCTCTTGCCAGGCAAGAGAGGTCATATGGATCGTCTCTTTCCAGGCCTCGAATGATTTACGAGGATGTAGCCTCATTCCTTCCTTATCATCCAGCACCACAGATTTCGTCGGGTCGCCACCCCAGGTGGTTGTCTGGATAGCTTCCGGGCGGAACCACAGCAGATAATTGGTTTTATCGCTCGAAAGGCTGATCGCCAGTAAACCACTGGCAACATTTTTGAACTGCCGCGCTGGCTCATAGACTTCGGGAAGCGCGTCTGTCACCAACACATCGCCGACCATCTGCTCGCTTAGCCACTCAACGAGGGCCTGAATGGCGGCTTCATCGGGACAGAGGCCTACTTTCACGCAGCGATGGACCCCGCCAAGCGTTACATAGCGGTCCATAATGTTAATTGCCAGCCCCTTCGCGTTCACCAGTTCGAGCATGCTCTTCCCATACTTGACCAGGCCTTCGACGAGGTTCTCTTCCTTGGGCAGATTTCCCAGCAGGCTTCCCTGCATGGTCTTGATCTTCCAGTCGTACATAAAATGGTCGTACTCTTCTTTGCCTGAAATAAAGGAAGATAAGATCTGCCCGACGAGTTCGCAGGCGTACTGTGTCGTGTGCGAAGGATATATCGGCGTTTGATGATGACAGACCAGCAGGCCCCAGAGGGTTTCCCCCGCGATCAGGGAGATCGTCAGTGTCGCAACCACGCCCATATTCTTCATGTACTCGATATGCAGCGGTGAGACGCTGCGTAATGCACAGTAACTCATATCGAGCGGCGTCTCCGTGATAGGATTCGTGGCGGGGATGAGAGCGGAGGGCTGATAGTTTACATCCGCGATGACACGTAGCCAGTTTTTGAGATAGAGCTGCCTGGCCTGGCTGGGAATATCCGATGCGGGGAAGCGCAGGCCCAGAAAAGATTCTATGCCGGCCCGTTTTGCTTCCGCGATGACCGTACCGTTCCACTTCTCGTCAAACTGGTAAAGCATCACGTGGTCAAAGCCGCTGAATGTGTAGATCTCTTCGCAACCAATCTGGCATAATTCGCGTAGATTCACCGCCTTTTGTAAGCGTGCCGTCGTCTGCATAATCCTGGTGTATAGTTCGAGGGAGGCCATTGGTGCATCATTGTGTAGCGGCTCAAGTTCGAGGATTAGCAAGCCTTCAATGCGATGGAGTAAGCCTTCAAAACGCTGGACCTCCTCACCGCTGTGCAGGTGAAAGGCAAGAATATTGACGGCGTGCAGGTCTCTTTGCGCGGCCTCCCTCAGATTGGCAGTGTTCTCCTGCCCCAGTATCATCTCTACCCCTTGATTGATTACTGTAGGGGCAGCGCGTCCGAAAAAATCAGCGACATTTTCACTTACCTGTACAATAGTGAAGGCAGGCTCGGCCAGGACAAAGAGGACGCCATGCGGTTGAATAGAACCTGGAATATGGATAGGCTCGCGCTCACAATTCGTTAAATCGATGGATGCGTCAACTGCCAACTGCTTCATGCTTTACTCCTTCAATAGCCATTGACTTAAAAAGGCGAACGTTTCGCAAGCCGAATCAATAATGACTTTCTCTTCGTGGTACGTGGATACGTATGCTTCTAGCTTGCGCGTAAACATCTGCCACATCGAACCTACATGACTTCCATAGCTGCCAAAAAAGGCACACCCATGCTCAGCGGTCAAACCAAGCACTCTTGTGACGTGCTTTGAGATGAGCGTGCCTCCCAAGGTGGAACCTTCGAGGACATACAGGCAGCCCCAAACATGGGCAGGACAGGTTAACGCAGGAAGTGTCTCGCAAAGAGAAACCCCGGTTCCCTGCTGCGCCGCGATTTCGCTCAAGTCACGAAGCAACAACGGTGATTTCAGTCTCTGTTGAAGATGCACTTGCAGGTCATAGCGGTTCTGTACACCAAGTAAGTGTGGTTCGACTGGCAGATAAAAGCCCAGAAACTTTTGCAGGAGCCTGGTATAACTTTCCAGGGTGGTTATCGTATGGAATATATCTAAATCGTGCTCAAGCTTACTATGAAACGCCTGAGTCGCTTCTCGGATGCTTGCCAGAAACATAACCATCCCTCTTTAACCTGCTATAATTTTGAGTGCTTGCTCTAGCTCCAGTATACGTATTTTTCCAAGCGAGCTGAGTGGCTGCGTGGCTACCCTTCTTCTCTGCCCGTTTGCTTGACACTATCCCGAAATCTCTTGCCAGAGCCTTTTCCATAGAGTACACTGAAGAGCACCATGACAGAAGAATCATGTTTTGTGGGAGGTGGCATACCGATGAAGCAACCTGATCGGACGAAGGCCTTTCTACGGCAGATACACCTGTTCCCGCTCTCCTGGCTGAGCTTCTCCCGAGGCACGCGTCTGCTCATAGTGACGCTCTCGTATTGGCTGGGAGTCGCCGGGCTCTGGTTCCTCTTTCCGCGCGTGCATAATGGAGCCAGCATGTTCCTACCCATTGTCAGTGCCTGCTGGCTCTTTCGGTATCGGGGCCTGCTCATTAGTCTTGTGCTCAATGGAATTGCCTTTCAACTGGCCTATGTCTTCCTGTTACGAGGAATGTTGCCTGATCAGGACTTCGTGGAGGGGGGCATTCTTGGGTTGGGCACCTCGCTCGGACTTGGCCTGGTGGTCTGCTGGCTACGGACGGCAGTTGACCTGGTGCATGTAGCTCGGCAGCGCGCTCTTGTTGCCGAGCAAGAGCGCCTGCTGGTCTTACAGGCCAAACAGCACATCACGCTTGCCTATGAGCAACAGCACCAGGTCAATGAGCTGAAAGATCAATTTCTGCTGCACGTGAGCCATGAATTGCGAACGCCACTCGCCGTGTTGGGGAGCTTCCTCGAGTTGTTCAAGGAGTATTTTGAGCAGTTGGACCCATTGGAGCGGACTCAACTGCTCACGCGGGCGCTCGCCAACTATGAAGAACTCGTCAGCCTGGTCAATGGGGTTCTGGATGCCGTTACGCCTGCTGGCGCGTTTGCCCCTGCTCGCTGTGAGCATGTGCCTGTGCGACGCGTCGTGCAGGATGTGCTGGCCCATCTTGACCCTCTGGATGTCCAGGCGTACACGATTCGTCTCCAGGTGGCCGAGCAGGTTGTGGTGTGGGCAGACCAGCAGTCCCTGTATCACGTGTTGCAGAATCTGCTCAGCAATGTCTTCAAGTATGTGCCCACCCAGACCGTGATCAGTATTGAGGCTGCCCAGCCGGCGCCTTTTGCTCCGGTGTGTCTCAGTGTGCAAGATGCAGGTCCTGGCATTCCCCCCGATGAGCTTCCACTGCTCTTTGAACGCTTTGTGCGTCTTAAGCGTGATGTGGGAGGCCCAACACGGGGGACGGGACTGGGACTCTACATCTGCAAGTGCTTTGTCGAAGCCATGGGAGGGCGCATCTGGGTCGAGAGTTCAGGTCGCGTGGGAGAGGGCAGTCGCTTTTGTGTGAGCCTGCCTTCCCTGCCTCCATCCTCGCAGCCTTTGCTGAACTGACGTTGTCACGTATCTTCAGGAGGATGCGGATGGTTTCTTCTCTCCCTCTGGTAGTGATTCAAAGCATCTGTACTATCTGGACGAAGGTCTCACGCGGAGGAGAGCGTGCCTCAGCAAGAAATCGTACGTCTGAAGTGTGGAAAGTGCCTGTTGGGGCCTGTGCATTTCCTGACAAGGTTTTTCTTCTCCATGAGGTCGTATATAGCGAACGCGACCACTTTCAGCATCCCGTAGAAAAGCTGGAGGCGCGAACCGCGCCATTCAACTATGATTGTCTCAAGCTTTTATTGGATGAGAACGCGCTCAGGGTAACCGTAGAATGGGAAGGTAGCGAGGGTGCGCCGAGACGTGTGGCCTTTCCGCGCAAGGAAATTTTCTTGCAGGAACGGCAATGGGCCTGTGTCACCTATAACCTGCGGACCTCGTGGGAGGGCGGCTGGATATACAAAAAACGTGTCCACAACATTGGCTGCTTTTCTCACGTCTCTCCAGAGGTGTTTCTGGAAGCGGGACCAGCGCATACATATAGAGATATGGCACAACTATGGTAGAAAACCCTATGAGTCTGAATGCCGGAGAAGCTATGGATAGGCGCGCTGTCGGAGTGCTCTCCGCCGGGCACCTATGTATTGATCTATGCCAGGGAGCGATCCCGGCGTTCCTGCCGTTTCTGCTCATTGAGCGGCACCTCTCGTATACGGCTGCGGCTGGCCTGGTGCTGGCGGCAAACATGGCCTCCTCGGTTGTGCAGCCTGTGTTTGGACACCTGGCCGACCGCTACTCGACGCCCTGGCTCATGCCGCTTGGGCTGGTCGTTGCTGGCACTGGACTTGCGCTGGCGGGTTTTGCGCCCAGCTACCTGCTGATCGCGCTCTCCGTTGCTCTGAGCGGGATCGGCATCGCGGCATTTCATCCAGAGGCGGCGCGCCTGATGAACGCGGTCGCCGGCAAGAAACGCGCCACCGGCATGAGTATCTTCTCCATTGGAGGGAGTCTGGGCTTTGCCATCGGGCCGCTGCTGACGACCGCGCTCCTGCTCCTGCTGGGTCTGGGGGGCGCGTCGCTCCTGCTTGTGCCTGAGGTGGCGCTCGCTATTGTGCTCATCGTCCACTTCTCGCGTTTCGCCCTCTATAGTAGCAAGAGCAGCCAAAAAGGCCGCGGAGAGCAACCTGCGCGGCCCGATGCCTGGGGACCTTTCGCGCGCCTCACGGGCATGATTATGTGCCGTTCGGTGATCTTCTACGGACTGAACACCTTCTTGCCGCTGTACTGGATCGCCACCCTGCACCAGTCAAAAGTTGCCGGAGGAACGGCGCTGACGGTTCTGCTGGCAGCGGGCATCATTGGTACTTTCGTTGGCGGGCGTATGGCTGATCGCTATGGTCGCCGTATAGTCGTATTGCTGGCGCTGAGCTGCCTGGCGCCGCTGTTGTTGGCTTTCGTGCTGTTCAGCGAAGCGAATACAGCGCTGGCCCTGGTATTGCTGATCCCCATCGGTTTCGCGCTTTTTGCCCCCTTCAGTGTGATGGTGGTGATGGGCCAGGAGTATCTGCCGAACCGCGTAGGCACCGCTTCCGGGGTGACCCTGGGACTGGCCGTCACGGTTGGGGGGATCACCGCCCCGCTCTTCGGGCATATCGCTGACCTCTACAGTGTGCATGCTGCCCTGGGCTGGCTTGCCTGTGTGCCGTTGCTGGCAATCGCCCTGGCCTTTACTCTGCCGCGCACGCGGCTGTCAGGGGCGCAGGTGGCTGCGTCTCCTGAGCAAGCTTGACACATTGCTTCCCGGTGGTTATAGTAGAGCAGGTAAAGACGCGTTGTCAGCCACGAGTACAACTTCAAGCGCGTAGGCAGAGAAATTACAGGAAAGAATTCGTATGTATAGCGTCTCAGGAGGGCAAGCACCAGGGGATAACCCTGCGAAAAGCATGAGGACATCTACTCCTCTTGTCAATGCAGGTCTCGCCTGGTGGATTGAAGCGCCCGCACAGTGGCGCTCCTCCTTTGACACCCTCCATGCTCACATCCGTCGGGAAGCGCCACAACGCTAGCCGCGCTAGCAGTCTATCACTCATACTCCATTGTTCTCCTACTATATAAGGCTATGGTCTATCATAGCTATTCTGAAGAGGATGCGATCATGGCGAATCAGCCTATGCGCCTGCGCTTTGCGCCCAGCCCCACGGGGCCGATCCATGTAGGCAATGCGCATACTATGTTGTTTAACTGGCTCTGGTGCCGAAACCAGGGGGCACAATTTATTCTGCAGGGCGCCATCCAGGCTGGCGTTTGCTGGTCCCCGATAACGAGATCGTCGCCTATTTACTGATGAGATCGCATACGACGCGAAGGCCGTGAACAGGCTTTTGACCGCTGAGGCCAGGGTGTTCATCCAGCAGGTAGCTGGGGCAGTCAGGCAGGGCTTTGGAGTGTACCCGAAATACAGGAATTGCAGCAATGGAGAGGACCGTGATCTTTTGTCCTGAAGTGAGGAAACACCCAGCTTTATGTCCTCTCTTCGGTACTCCTGAAAAAGCGAAGAAACGGGCAAAACGGGTACACTCCAAAGCCCTGGGGGCAGTCAGGGCAAGCGAATGGACAGCGCCCGCCATTGAGGACGCGGTGCGCGCGCTTCCCGGTAGCAGAGAGATACCGGCGAAGCAGGCGTTACTGGCCTTGCGTGCTGCCGTGACTGGTCGAACGGTCAGCCCACCGCTCTTTGAGACGATGTACTTGTTGGGGCGCGAGCGAACGCTGGCGCGCCTTGGGCGCTGGTAAGTATGAGGGTCTCGATGGGCGTGTGCCTCTCAAGGGTTCTTCGACCCCCTGAGAGGCACACGTTGTAGATAGGGATTGCTTCACACCATCAGCCGCCGGGAAAGATAGCGATGCTTAGTGGCTCGGCGGTATACATATCCGAGGTGGCGGCGGACAGGTGAAAGCTGTTGTGTGCTGCGATGTGCGCATATTGATGCTGTGAAGCAGCGCCGGCGAGGCCGACTCCGCCCGCATTGCCCAGCCCAGCATGCCGAGCAGCAATACCAGGATCATAACTCCAAGCGTCACAGTTCTCCGAAGTGACAACATCATGCTTCAACACTCCTTTTCTTGATCCTCACTCTGGATACACTCCACACATGTTTCATAGCAAAGGTAATGAAACATCCATAAAACAGGTGTGATCCGAGACACAAAAACTTGCACTTTTTATGATAGGATTATCTGAAACGTCGGATAAGGAGATAGGGTATTGTTCATGAGAGGGAACATATGTTGTATGAGGTAAGAAAAGCTGAACAGGTGAGAGGCGAGAACATGCTTCAGCAGGGCAGCAACCTGTGGTTAAGAGCGTATCCTGTGGCGGAATATGCCGTCCAGTGCTACGTACTGGGTTTGCTCACAGCAGAGGAGCTGGCAAGGCAGATCATGCAAGAGTGGGAGGTGATGCATAGTGAAAGGGATGAGCCAGCGCGCCCGCTGCTGACGCGTATTGCCCAGCGTATTTGTAGTTGTAGACTCTGTATGGCCTGGCGCTCCCCCGAAGTCGCGATCCGCGATGGTGCCTTTGCCAACCTCAGGCGTTATTTGCACAGCTCATTGTTGCAGGCTTCCTCCAGCGCATCCTGGCTGCGTTCTGCTAACAATATGGAAGATGTGCTTAACCAGACCCTGCTGGTGCTTCACCGCATGCGTCTCTATAACACGCACGCCGGGCCAGACGATCCGGCGACATTTCTGAAGTGGGTCCATACCATCCTGATGCGGGAGATGTACGCGTCTCTCCGCGCAGATGAGCGCAACGCCTGCCTCTCGCTTGATGCTCAGCCGGCAGCATTCCAGGAGCAGTTTGTCAGCACCTGTTACGATGATCCACAGGAGTATGTGTTGCAGCACGAATTGCGTGCGTCCTTGAAAGCTGCCATTCTCTCGTTACGGAACCCGCGTTACCGGCAGGTATTGCTGTATACCTACCTGGCGGAGATGGATGAGCGCGAGCTGGCGCGTCGCTGGCAGGTGCCGGTCCAGGATGTGTATATGTGGCGGTACCGGGCGTTGAAGGCCTTACGAAGCAAGCCTGAGGTGCTGCGTATGTTGCGTGTGTGGACGGCAGGGGGGAGCTACTGATCTCGGCAGAGGCAAGTAAAGTGTGATAAAAGAGGAGGATGGGAGCACCAAAAAAAGCCGATTGGCGAGAAGAACGGCGCAAACGTGCCTGGAAGCTGAAAGAACAAGGGTGGCAGCAAAAGGACATCGCGATGGCATTGGGCGTCAGTGAAGGAGCCGTGAGTCAATGGCTCAAACGAGGGCGAGAACAAGGAGTGGAGGCCCTCACTGCCCACCCGCCCACAGGGGTGACGCCGAAGTTAACAGGTGAACAAAAAGCCCAGATTCCCGGCTTGTTAGCCAAAGGAGCCGAAGCGTATGGGTTTCGTAGAGATGTGTGGACGGCGAGTCGAGTCGCCCACGTCATTGCCCAGACCTTTGGCGTGCGCTATCCTCCACCTCTTTTGGCTATTTTTCCCTCACCGTCTTGTACTTTGATGGCGTAAAACTCTCGGAGATGCCGAATCTGATGCTATGCCGCAGATCGTGCGAGTATCCCTTTTTCACGTTCGGCAGATTCACGCAGGACCTGTTGGTGCAAGTGGGCCATGAGATCCGCATCGGTGCTCATCTCACGGGCTTCTCTGGAGGTGCGTACCTGATTGCGTCCCAGGCATTTGGCAAGATACATCGCTTCGTCAGCCCGCGCTAACAACTCTTGCTCAGAGGTGCCATCGCTGAGGTAGGAGGCCAGACCGATGCTCACCGTCACTGGCAGTCCCCCCTCCACCGTTGAGGGAGCGACAGGGTGGGCGGCGATCGTGGTGCGGATGCGTTCAGCAATCAGGCAGGCTTCGGAAGCATCGGCTTCGGGTAAAAGAATGACAAACTCTTCTCCACCAAAGCGGCCAAGCGTATCACCGCTGCGCAGGACACTGGCCGCACACGTGCCGATCTGGCGTAGGACCGCGTCTCCCGTGGCATGACCATGCGTATCATTGACCTTTTTGAAGAAGTCGGCATCGAAGAAGAGGAGGGAAAAGGGTCGTTCATAGCGACGAGCGTGCTCCATATCTTTGTGCAACTGATCCATGATAGCGCGATGGTTGGGTAGGCCAGTCAACCCATCGGTAAGAGCCTGTTGCTGAATGGTCGCATGGGCTCTTTCCAGTTCGGCATTTGCGTGCTCCAACTCGCTAGCGCGATCTGCCTGGATGACAGCATTTTTGGTGGTGGTAGAATAGAGGGCACCAATCACGCCACTACAGCAAACCAGCAGAGTCAGAAAGGCGAGAAAATTCTGGAGCTCCACCGGTGAAAGAAGATGGATCACCTGAGTATGGCAGAAGACAAGCAGATACCATAGTAAAACCAGATATTCAACTCCCGTTAGGAGTATGAGCATCCAAGCGGAGAGAAAAAGTCCCAGGGCTCCCAGATAAGCCGTCACCAGAAAGCAGGCCCAGAGAAAGGTAAATGGGTCAGATGAGGACGCAACATGCACTCCCTGGAGAACACAAATTTCACTCATGAAAAAGTAGAGCAAACTTGCACATTTCAGGTACCCTTGTCGATTACACCAGAGCGCACCCAGAAGAATACCCACATCTATCAAGATAAAGAGCGTTTGCGAAGAAGATACGCTAAAACCCAGCACTAAATAGGCCAGGATTAAGACGATAGACATCAAAATGACGGCACTTAAAAGCTTTCTTTTGCGCAGATTTTCACGTTCGACAAGTGTCGTTGCGTGCGTGCGAACGGGCACCATGGTAGCATACCACCAGGACAGCAGTGACTGAAAAGATTGTTTCATACACACCTCTCAGGAAATAATTGAGGACAGCATCAGGATCTCTTATTTCTTAATCGGCAAGCCATGAAATTTCTGTAGTATGACGCGACGGTGAGGAGGAACCATGCTGTAAGCGAGTGGTGGAGTAACATTTTTCGTGCAGCTTCCTTAGTGGGCATGCCAGTTCACTTCCGTAGGATTACTCAGACATTTTCTGGGGCTACTCTGCACCTGGTGGCAGCTTCGCGCATTTCACCCCTCATTGGGGGATTAAAAACTACGTGCATTGGACGCTTGCTTGACATTGCTTTTCGGGTATAGAAGCCAATGAACTGGCTCCGCGTGTGGTTGAGTTGACCAATACCCTCGTGAATGCCATGGAGCAATCTGGACCCCCGGCGGACCTGTTTGAAGACTATGCCCTTCAGACACCGATGGCTGTGATTTGCGAAATGCTCGGTGTACCAGGCAAAGATGAACTCCAGTTCCGCCAGTGGGGAAATGCCATGATGTCCACTACGATCTCGCTTCCCTTTAGTCGAGCAAGAGCGCAAGCAACCGGGCAACACAGTACTCGGCACGCTGGTGAAAGCATTTGAACAGGGAGATGAGGTTATTACCCGGGAGGAACTCCTCTCGCTAGCGGGAGGACTTATTGTCGCTGGTTTTGAGACAGTGAGCACAACATTTACCAACTCTGCCTTTCTGCTGCTCCAGCGCCCTGATCTGATTGCACAGTTGCGAGAGCGCCTGGATGATCCAGTGCCCATGGCGGCAGCCATTGAGGAAATTTTGCGGATAACCCCGATTGGTTTGGGACGCCCACGTATGGCAGCAACCTTAACTCCACCCCATACACGTATGTGCCTCCTGACCTACTCTGGCACATGCGCGACGGCTTCGATTTCGAGCAAAAACTCTTCTCGGGCCAGTTTGCGTACCTCAACGAGGGTGCTTGCTGGTGGATTCTGGGTATTCACATAGTGGTCGCGCACTTCACGGAGGGTTGGGAGCTGGGAGATATCCACAACGTACATATTCAATTTGACAACATGTGTGAAATCAGCTCCGACGGCGGCGAGGGCAAGTGTGAGATTTTCAAAGACCTGTTGTGTTTGAGCGCGGAAATCATGGCGGCCAACGATCTCTCCTGTTGGGTCAAGAGCGATCTGGCCGGAGATAAAGACGGTCCGCCCATGTGTTATCTCAACAACATGGGTATAGCCTGGTGCTGTCGCCAGAGTTGCTGGATTTATGAAGCGGGTGTTTGCTGGATGATCGGCCACAGTTTTTCCCTTTCATCGTTTCACGCGCCGGATTGCTGATGGTAGTTTCGCACGAGCATGCCTGAAGCTGGCTGCATGCCTGCTCGTGTATAGAATGGCTGGAGATCGGGATCGCATAAAAGATCAACCATATATATGCTGTTGAGCTTCTCTAACATGCGCCGCACAAGTTCCAGGCCAATTCCCTGCCCTTGATAAGAAGGCAGGACTTCCAGCAGGGGGATGTAGGCACTCAAGACATGATCTGTGATGGCAGTAATAAAGCCAACCACCAGCGTTGTAGTTTCATCTATGGCGAGGAGACAAAAATCACTTTTCTCCAGCAGCTCGCGGTGTTTTTCTGGCGATGGGGGATTGGGCCATCCCACAAAAAAGCCTTGAAGCTGCTGGGCCGAAACGGACGCTGGAGAATCCACGTAACGCATCGCGAGACGTACTTTCTACTAAGCGGGTGCGGCTACTCGGTCTCACGCATGCGTCCCCGTTCATGCTGGGTCAGGTAGCGCTTACGCAGGCGGATATTCTTGGGTGTGACCTCGACCAATTCATCGTTGTTGATGAAGTCGAGCGACTGCTCCAGGCTCATGATGATCGGCGGCGTCAGGCGCACGGTGAAATCCGAGCTGGAGGAGCGGATGTTCGTCTTCTGCTTCTCTTTGCAAATGTTGACTACCATATCGCTCTGGCGGGTATTCAGGCCGATGATCATGCCCGCGTAGACCGGTACGCCGGCCTCGATGAAGGTATTGCCGCGCTGCTGGGCGTTGTTCAGGCCGTAGGTCACTGAGACGCCGGTCTCGGAGGCGATCAGGGCGCCCATGCGGATGGTGCCGATCTTGCCGAGCCAGGGTTCGTAGCCGATCAGCAGGCTGTTCATGGCACCGTTGCCCTGGGTCAGTGTCAGGAAGGCATTGCGGAAGCCGATCAGCCCGCGTGTTGGGATGTGATACTCCAGGCGCACCATGCCGGAGCCATCATTTGTCATGTTGGTGAGCCGGGCCTTGCGCGGGGCCAGCGCCTCGGTGACGACGCCGATGTATATATCGCGCGTATCGATGATCAGATGCTCTATAGGTTCGACAGTGCGACCCTCGCTATCCTCACGCGTAATCACCTCGGGGCGCGACACCTGAAACTCGTAGCCTTCGCGGCGCATAGTCTCGATCAACACCGAGAGGTGCAGTTCGCCGCGGCCGGAGACGACGAACTCGTCGGCGCTGTTGCCGTCCACGACGCGCAGGCTGACGTTGGTCTCCAGTTCGCGGTAGAGTCGCGCGCGCAGTTGGCGCGAGGTCGAGAAGCGGCTATCGCGACCGGCGAAGGGGCTGCTGTTCACGCCGAAGGTCATCTTGAGTGTTGGCTCGGTGATGACGATGGTGGGCAGGGCTTCGGGAGCCTCCGGGTCGGCGATGGTCTCGCCGATATTCACATCGGGGATGCCGGTCAGCGCCACGATGTCACCCGCCAGGGCCTCTTCGACCTCGACGCGTTGCATGCTCTTATAAGTCAGCACCAGGTTGACTTTCTGGCGCAGGATCTCTCCATCGTGGTTGATACGCGCCACCATGCTGTTGGGGGTAATGCGCCCGCGTATAATGCGGCCGATGGCATACTTGCCCTTGTAGTCATCGTAGTCCAGGGCCGCTACCAGCATCTGCAAAGGGGCCTGGGTATCTACCATGGGGGCGGGGATCGTCTTGACGATCGTCTCAAACAGGGGCTCCAGGTCGCGCCGCTCATCGTCTTGCTGGTACATGGCCACGCCCTCACGCCCAATGGCGTACAGGATGGGGAAGTCGAGATGATCGGCGTGTGTCGCGATCTCCAGGAACAGGTCCTGCGTCTGCTCGATCACCTGCTCTACACGTGCGTCGCGCCGGTCAATCTTGTTAATCACCACGATGGGTTGCAGATTGAGTTCCAGGGCCTTCTGGAGCACGAAGCGCGTCTGCGGCATGGGGCCTTCGGCCGCGTCGATGAGCAGCAGGCAGCCGTCGGCCATATTGAGCACGCGCTCGACTTCGCCCCCGAAGTCCGCGTGGCCTGGCGTATCGATGATGTTGATCTTGACATCGTGATAGGTGATGGCGGTATTCTTGGCGACAATCGTGATGCCGCGCTCGCGCTCCTGGTCGTTGGAGTCCATGATCAGTTCGCCGACCTGCTGGTTCGCGCGGAAGATATGGCTCTGTTTGAGCATGCCATCGATAAGCGTGGTTTTCCCATGGTCGACGTGGGCGATAATCGCAATGTTGCGAATGTCATTGCGCCGCTCCACATGTTCTGTTTGTGTCATCGTTCTGGCTGTCTGCATAAGCTCGCTATGATACTTTCTCCAGGACAATAATAAAACCGGACGGCTGTAGACGCCCGGCGAATAGAGCTGTTTTGTACTGGTATTCTCTCCTACATTGTATCTCCTCTGCGTGGCTGCGTCAAGTAGGAGCTTGTGTATTTCAGGGCTTTGGAGTGTACCCGAAATACAGGATTTGCAGTAATAGAGAGGATCGCGATCCTTTGTCCTGAAGTGAGGAAACGCCCAGCTTTATGCCCTCTCTTCGGTACTGCTGAAAAGCGAGTAAACAGGCAAAACGGGTACACTCCAAAGCCCTGTGTGTATTTGTGTATCGCACACCCCTCATCATTCGCGTAGGGGTGAGGCTGGGAGGCTTGCGAATCTTTTGGACGTTTCAGTCGTAGCACCTATGCAGATGACCATCCATGTTAATGGCCAGGGTTCAACGAGGGAAGAACCTGATGGTCCAACCATGCCTGTGCTGTGATCCATAGTACCCGGATACCGAAGTAGCCAAGCGCCAGGCCACACAGCGCATTCATCCAGTGGAACATCGCCGGGCGAAGCCAGCGGCGTCCCCAACGAATACACACACTGATAGCCACACACCAGAGGGTCGCGCCTATGAAAAAGCCGCCAAAGAAGAGCGCGAACTGCATCCCCACGCCCCCCGATGCCACCACGCTGCTCCCCAGGCCCGACCAGAAAGCCAGCCCCACAGGATTTGCCAGGCCGAAAACGACACCGGTGGCGAAATCCCCCCGCGTGGGTGATGAGGAAGGTGAGGAGGAGGAACGACGCGTAAGAGCCTCGTAGAGAGCCAGCCAGGCCATACGCAGCAAGAAACACCCGCCAGCGATCCCCAGAACAATCTGGAGCGCGAGGTAGTGAGCAAAGATCGTGACCCCTGTCAAGGCAAGCAGCGCCCAGAGGGAATCTCCAATAAGAGAACCCGTTTCAACGAGAAATGCGGAGTGCGCGCCATGGGTAGCCCCTCGACGGATGGCTTCCGTGTTGACTGCCCCTGGGGCCGCTGCGTAGGCGATACCTAACCCCACGGCTGTCGCGATAAAGGCGAATGGCATGTGTGTGCTTTCTCTCCTGCTATTTCCCACACACAACGCGGCTGTTCCAGAGATGAGCGTCCGCGCTGGTGGTGGAAAGACGCGTGTATTCCTCAGCAGTGTAGCGCAAGAAGCCCCTCCTGTCTAGATCCATAGCTCTCTATTTCTCTCCCAGAATCGTGTCGAAAAAGTCCCAGAGGCGTTGCCAGGAATGCATAACCCACCAGGACACCCGTTCCTTTTTTGGAAGGCCTTGCAACAATTTGAGACGCAACTCCATGCCGGTAAAAACAGCAATGTGATCTTGATCCACTTCTAATAACGTAAGCTCCCAGTTTCTGTTTTCGCTGCCTCGCACATGGTGGGGCAGTCAATAACTATACTTCTGTAACAACAGATCGCCGAACCTTCACACGTATCCCCCACAAGTATAGCCAGTTGGTAGCTATCACGTGGAGAAAAAAGACCTGGATGAGGAACGAGGCTGCAAGCACAATTTCACGATCAGAGGCAACACACCTCTCTGATGTGTTGCCTCTGATGGAGCACGATCTTTCGTCTGGAGAAGGGAGCAACTAGCCCTGCTGGTCCACCTGCTCAAACTGCTGGGCCGTATTTTGCAGGTGCTGCCCAATATTTTCGCCATTCTGGACAGCCTGCTGGATGGTCGAGCGCCACTGCTGGTACAACTGCTCATAGTGCTGGCGGCTGATGCCCTGCCAATCTCCCTCCAGTTGACTTGTATAGTTTTGAATCTGTTGTCCGAATTGGTTCTGGATCTGATCGTTCAGTTGGACAAAGACCTGCCCAAGCTGGCGCATTGAATCAGTATTTACATGAATGACTGGCATGGAAATGCTTCCTTTCTTAACGTGGGAGGCAGGATGTCGGTTCTTCACCAGACATGGTGCCCCAGGCATGGTAAAAACGCACATGGTGTGAGCAGCAAACACTGGTTGGCTGCTATAGGTAGTATAATCCGCCAACCAAATATGGAAACACGCCACTTTATTGATGGATGGCAGCAAACAATAAAGGGCCCTTGCAGCAGGTACATTTTCTCTTGTTTGCTGTAAGGGCCCCTAGCTATTACGGGATTGGAGGAGTCCCGCGATGAGTAGCTCAACCATGCGGCGGGCATTGTAGCGCGGGTCGTTGTTGGCGCCAACGCAGAGGTTGCCGATGCCACGCATCAGTTCGTAGGCAGCAATATCGCCGCTGATCTCGCCGGCTTGGGCGGCGGCGTCGAGCAACTGAGCGCAAACGGGCACGAGGCGGTCAAGGAAGGAGGCATGCAGCGCGTCGAAGCCGACGCTGTCGGGTTGCAGGACCGCGGCGAGTCCATGCTTCGTGACCAGGAAATCAACGAAGAGGTTGACCCACTGGCCGAGTGCAGCGTGCGGCGAGCCACCTTTCGCCAGCAGGACCGGACCAGCCTGGGCGCAGGCCTCGACCTGATGGCGGTACACGGCAACAACGAGATCCGCTCGCGTCGGGAAGTGGCGGTACATCGTCCCCATTCCGACACCAGCCGCCGCCGCGATGTCACGCACTGGTGCCTCGACACCGGACGTGATGAACACGGCAGCGGCGGCGGCGAGCAACGCCTGCTCGTTGCGCTGCGCGTCGGCACGCTTCTGCCGGGCTGGTTGCCCCGCTCCCTCGTCGATGGTGGTCATCGCTTCATTCCCTCAAACAAGAGCTTGACAAACGGAACAACGTTCCGTATACTATTCATCGGGGCACTGCTCCGATGAATAGTATACCATGGAGGCATACAATCTATGAACGAATCAGACATGGCGATGACGGACGTGGATATGAGTGCGCACACAACCAGACCGCGTTTCGGGATCGCGACGGCCCCATCGCAGGTCAGCTATCGCGACATTCTGCGAGTCTGGCGGGAGGCGGACACGATCCCGGAGATCGAGCATGCGTGGCTGTTTGATCACCTCATGCCGATCTTCGGCGACCCGAATGGACCAACCTTCGAGGGCTGGACATTGCTCTCAGCCCTTGCCGCACAAACCGAACGACTACGCCTCGGGCTGCTCGTGACCAGCAACCGCTTCCGACCGCCCGCGATGCTTGCCAAGATCGCTGCGACCGTGGACGTCGTCGCCGGTGGGCGGCTCGACTTTGGCATCGGCGTAGGCTCACGACCAAGCCACCCCGTGGCCCGGCGTGAGTACGCAGCACACGGCCTGCCCTTCCATGACTCCGCCTACGCGGTTGGAAGCCTCGCCGAAGCATGCATGGTCATCCGGCGGTTGTGGACCGAGGACGAACCGTTCGACTTCGACGGCACCTACCTCCACCTCACCGGAGCGTTCTGCAACCCCAAACCCATCCAGCGACCTCATCCGCCGATACTGATCGGCGGACGCTCTACCGCGACGCTGCGCGTGGTCGCCGAGTATGCCGACCTGTGGAACATCCCCGGCGGCGACATCGATGACGCCGTCAGTCGAGGCGCTCTACTGGACCGTTTCTGCGCCGAGATCGGTCGCGACCCCGCCTCGATCACCCGGTCCATCCACCTATCGGTCTCCTACGACCACCCCAGCAACACCCGGAACTCGATCACTGAAGCCATCGACGCTGGCTTCCAGCACATCGTCCTAGGATTGCCCGCCCCCTATCCCGAAAACGTCGCACGATGGGTCACCAACGAGTCGGCCTAGGTCCCGGATAAGCGGTATTTCTGGGCCGCATTTCAAAAGCAGAGAAAATACAGCCAGGCAAAGCAAAATTCTCACATAAATATTCGTTTACGGTTGATGGTAAATCAGCTGAAGGGTGGACCAGATTAAACTGAATGCTCGACATTTTGGCTCAATGATGGAATCAGCCCACGAACATCCCCTTGGTACCTAAGCCCAAGGTTCGTCCATTTTGGGGATCAATGATGAGCCATGGTGTGAAGGTTCGAACACCGCCGCGTTCCATCGATTGAGACAGAACGCGGCCAATGCATGTCGCGTGGCTACGCGACGCGAGCAGTTAGAACTGGTGGCGGGTTTGGCTGAGGCCTATGGCGAATGCGAAGACCTTGGTGGGTTTGACGGAGAACACGAGGTTCGAATCTGTGAGAACTCTTTGTTTGTCTTCATCGTAGAGGTAAAAATAACCGTTGCGTACCTGGTATGGCCAGCTTCCATCCCACTTGGTCGCCCACACCGAGGCTAAGCGTTCGAGCGCGTCCTGGTCGGTGATCCGCACGGCGTCGCCCTCAACTACCACGTTGAGTCCTTCTTTCTGGTTGCAGCCGGTCGTCAGAATGACGTGCGGGTTTCCACGCAGGTTGACAGTCTTCTGTGCGGTGTCGGTAGCGGTAAAGTGGATGGCCCCGTCGTGCCACACAGCCACGAGCGGCGTGACGTGAGGGCGACCGTCGGCCCGCACTGTTGAGAGCCAGAACAGCTCGGCTGTTTCCAACACCCGACGCGTCTCCTCCCATGGCGTGACCACTCCGTCTGGTGTGCTGGATCGGGTTGTGATGGGTTCGTTCATCCTAAAAACTCCTTTCAATCGTTCCGTTTCTCCACGCAGAAAGCGAGAAGATATCAACCCATTCTCTTTGCACGAAGGAAAACTGGAAAGGCCACAAACGACGTGTGATTTGACAATCTCTTTGTCCTCGTCAGTGACACATATACTGTCCACCGTCCGGCTCTAATCCTTGCCTGGCATCCCTCACAAAATTAGGCCAGTCCTCGTTTTGACGCATAT
>JALYTT010000412.1 GCA_030854145.1 Chloroflexota bacterium
CCCCTACCCTTCCGTGCCACATGAACCGTGGAAAGCGTTTCATAAAGACCTACCCCTGCAAAGGCGACGGCTTCGGCTTACGGTACGCCTATGCGGCAAGCCACGCCCTACAGGTGGGGGAGCACCATCGATGTGAGCAGATGTTGCAGGGTTTCCGGGGGGTCGGAGCAGAGACCGGAGTGGACGGGTGAGGTCTGGATGATGGTGCTGCGGGGCGAGACGAGCCAGTGGAAGCGCTCCGACTGCGAGAGCTGACCGATGCGGCCGGAGTCCGAGCCTGCGGCACAGATATGGGGGATGATCTCCAAACGGCCCTGCACCTCGGCGAGATCGACATGTGGCGCCAGGGCAGCCAGGCGCTGGGGGTCAAGGTGGATCAACGCGCCGAGGAAGCCGTTCGTGCGACAGAAGAGGATCACGCCGGCGTTGATAAACTCGCCGCGCTCGACACAGGGCACCACACGGATCACGGCATAATCATAGGAGTTGAGCGCGCGCATTCATAGCCTCCTCCACGAAGATATGCGACGCTTCCAGGCGCGCCAGCAGGTAGGCAACATAGGTGGCCCGCTGCTCGTCGTAGCCGGGAGCGCTGGGATCGCTGTCGAGCCAGGCGTCGGGGATGGTCCGCACAATCTCTTGCAGCAACACGGGCCCCAGGCGACTTTTCAAGAGCGCATCGGCCTCGCGCAGCGCGCTGGCCGCGGGCAGCAACACATGGTCCTTGATCTGAGCAAAGGGCGCGCCGCTGCGTTCCAGGAAGCTGCCCGGCGCGTGATGGAAGTAGAGCGCCGCGCCATGATCGATCAACATCAGGCGTTTATGCCAGAACAGCATGTTGGTGTTGCGCGGCGTGCGATCAACATTGGTGACATACGCGTCAAACCATACAATTGATGAAGCAAGCAAAGCATCCAGATTCGCGGCATCGAGCGCATCGAAAGCTAAAGACCCCGGCAGGTAGTCGAGAGCCAGGTTCAGGCCGGGGCTGGCCTTCAACAGCGCCTGGATCTCAAAGTCAGGCTCGGAGCGGCCCAGCACGGCATCGACCTCCACAAAGACGATCTCCGGCACCGCGAGACCAAGCGCGCGGCCAATCTCCCCCGCCACCAGTTCCGCGATGAGCGCCTTCGGCCCCTGCCCGGCCCCCCGGAATTTGAGCACGTACAGCCCATCGTCGTCCGCCTCGACAACGGCCGGGAGCGAGCCGCCCTCCCGTAACGGCGTGACATAGCGTGTTGCAGTGACCGTTCGTAACATGTGGCCATTGTAACATAGCACTCAAGACGGAACACCGTATGTTCTGTCCCGTAAATGCTCATACCCTTGACAAACAAAACATAGCAGTGTACTATAACAAGTATGGATATATCCGTAACCGATATATAACCGGAATGTAGAAGAAGAAATGGATAGCGTTTTTCCTGGAGATTGGATGAAGAACACTCAAAGAGACCCCGAGACTTTTCTGCCGCTGACGCCGGCCGTGTTCCACATTCTGCTATCGCTGGCCGATAGCGAGCGCCACGGCTACGGCATCATGCAGGAGGTCGCCGGGCGCACAGACGGGGCTATGCGCATGGGGCCGGGCACGCTCTATGGCACCATCAAGCGCCTCCTGGGGGATGGTTTGATTGAGGCGTCCGGCGAGCGGCCCGACCCGGAGCTGGATGACGAGCGCCGTCGCTACTACCGGCTGACCGACCTTGGACGGCGTGTGCTGCAAGTTGAGGCGCAGCGCCTGGAGCAGTTGGTGCGTGTCGCGCAGGCCAAGAGGGTCCTGTATGGTCCCGAAGCGATGGGAGGTGCCTAATGCAGATTTCTTCGTCGCGTCCAGCAGAACGGCTCTACCGCCTGCTTCTGCTGGTCTACCCGAAGGCGTTTCGCGACGCCTATTGCCGGGAGATGACGCAGACTTTTCGCGCGTGCTATCGCGAGGCACGCCAGCAGGGAAGCTGGGGCCTGCTATGCCTCTGGAGCTTCATCCTGCGCGATCTTGCCGCCAGCGCTTTCGTCGAACATATGAAACGCTTCTTTGCAACAACAAGAATGGAGGACAGCATATTGTTACCACAATTCTACCTTGATATTGCCCAGCGCACCGACATCGGACGCACGCGTCCGAGCAATGAAGATAATATGACCACTGTCGTCCCGGAGGACCCCCAAGTGCTGGCAAAGAAAGGGGCGCTCTTCGTCGTCTCTGATGGCCTGGGGGGCCATAGCGCCGGCGATGTAGCCAGCGAAATGGCGGTGCGCCTGGTGAGCGAGGCATACTATCAAAATGAGAGCGCTGAGATCGCCACTGCTCTGCAACAGGCAGTGGAATACGCGAATAACGAAATTTGTCGTCTCAACGAGTTGAATACCCAGGAGCCAAAACACGCCATGGGTACCACCTGCGTCGCCGCTGTGCTGCAAGGCGCCGCAGTCTATGTCGCGAACGTCGGTGACAGCCGCGCGTATCTTCTGCGCGACGGCCAGCTCCGCCAGATCTCGCGGGACCATTCCCCGGTTGCCGACATGGTACGCGCCGGTCTGCTGACGGAAGAGCAAGCACGTACCCACGAGAAAAGAAACATGATTAGCCGCAGCCTGGGAGATGGCACGGTTGAGGTGGATACCTTCACCGAAGCCGTGCAGAGCGGCGACACGCTGATCCTCTGTACCGATGGCCTCTCCGCTGTGCTGGGCGACGAGGAATTGCGCGCCATTGTCGAGCAATACGGACCCCAGGAGAGCGTGGAGCACCTGATAGCACGCGCCAATGAGCAGGGAGGCCCTGATAACATCACAGCCATCGTCGTACGCGTCTCCGTGTAGAGGAGCGTCCCGTAGGGCATCGGGGGCCACACCGGGGGGGCGCAGGCCAGCGGCGCCCCTACACGAAAGGTCCGGCACCACCTGGGGGCCATTGTTTCATGTAGGGGCGCCGCTGACCTGCGCCCCTGTTCCAAGGCCGACATCACTCTCCCCATGCAGGAGCACGCATCCGCTGGTCTGCACCCCAGCCCCCTCCTGCCATTCCCCTCAGCTTATGTATGCCGCACAACCGAGCGGCGGGCCTCCTGGATATGATGCGCCACCTCGCTGTGATAATCTTCTTCGCCCTGGCTATATGGATCGGTGTGGATAATCACTTCGGAGACGCCTTTGATGGTATGGAATAGCTGATGGCGCACCTCTTCGCCGATGGCATGAGCCTTCACCAGGGTCAATTCAGGGTCCACCTCGATGTTCAAGGCTATATGCAAGGTATGCCCGACCCAGCGCGCGCGCACATCGTTCACACGCTCGACGCCCGCTACACCACTGGTGGTCTCCATAATCGAGGGAACGATATGCGCGTCAACGGAATCAAGCAGGCGCCGGATAACGCTGCGCGCGGTGGAGTACACGACGGTTAAGATGATGACGGTGATCACCAGGCCGGCGAGCGGGTCCATCAGGCGCACTCCGAATGCTACACCGATCAGGCCAACGAGGGCCGCCAGCGAGGTAAGCCCATCGACGCGCGAGTGCTGGCCATCGGCGATCAGTGGCACGCTGTTGATGCGCCGGCCCACCGTGATTTTGTATTGCGCCAGCGCCTCGTTGCCGATGATACCGACCGCCGCCGCCGCCATGCTCAGAGGGAGCTGCGTGGGCACCTGGCCGCTGGTCAACTTCTGGATCGACTCGACGGCGCTGGCGACGGCGCTGGCGACGATGATCAGCACTATGAAGATGCCCGCCAGGTCTTCACCGCGATAATAGCCGTAGGTGTAGCGCTCGTTGATAGCACGCCTGGCGATCACAAAGGCAATCCAGAGCGCTACAGTGGTCAATACGTCGCCAAAGTTATGCAGGGCATCGGCGAAGAGTCCGGCGCTCCCCCCGATCAGCGCCATAGCGAATTGAATGGCGGACACGATAAACATGCCGGCCGTTGAGATCTTTACAGCTCGCAGCCCGGCCCGGTCTCCGTACAGGTCCGCGTCTACCATGCCATGTTCATGACCATGCCCACCATGACCGCTCTCCCCGTGAGCATGTCCACCATGTTCATGGTCGTGTTCATCGTGTACAGGAGTATGGTCATGATCATGATCGTCATGCTCGTGCTCATCATGCGCAAGCGTATGGTCGCGTTCGTCATGGTGTGCATCAGGTGGCTGCATAGTCTTTCCCCTATCTTACAATGACAGCATAGTTGCGAACTGGACAGTTCTATACATAACTTTTGCGCATCCCCTCATAGATCGTCCTGAACCCACACGCCCTGTAGAAAGCGCGCGCATCATCGGCAGCCAGCAGATCAAGCCGCGTCGTTGGGTAGAGAAAGTGGCAGGCATCGAGCAGCGCACGCCCGATGCCGCGTCCGCGCAGCCGTGTGTCTACCGCCATATCGGCGATATACGTGGTGATGGCTCCATCGGTAAGCCCGCGCACAAAGCCTACGACCATGGCGCCTTCTACGGCCACCAGCGCTGGCCAGGAATGTTGCCAGGCGAGCAACGAGTCGGCTGGGCGTTGTGTAGGTGAGGTCCAGCCTTCGGCGCTGCTGAGCTGCTGAATGGCGGGGGAATCGGCTGCGGTCCACACCCGAATCTCGATCCCCACAGGCAGCATTACCTGCGCCAGGGCGGCTGTAAGTTGTTGCTGACGTTCTTCTGCATGCATGCTATTATTCTACCTATCCTCACGCGCTTTGGCAAATCTATGAGACAGGCTATCAGGGCATTGAAACGTCATGCTCCAGGGAGGAACCGCATTGATCCCTTGCCATGCATCTGTCAGGCCAAAACATGGCCCGTGTCCTGCTGCGTAGCGACCGCTACGCTGTGGTACCCCCTCAACTCGATCCCAGACCAGCGGTACACCCGTAACAATGCTGACCAGTCTGAATAACACGTTGGGCCAGGGCAGCGAACGTCGCCTCGGAGATGGTCCTGGGCGACCGGGGACCGAGACCGATGTCGAGCATCTGGTTGAAGTCGCAGTCATAGAGCTGACCATCCCAGGCGACCGAGATGCTGCTGCGGCACATCAGGCCCTCTACCGTCGCTGGATTGAAGGCATTGACCAGCTTCTCCATGTAGGCCTCAAGGTTGTGTGAGCGCATGAGGAAATCCAGGTAGCGGCTGATGGGCATATTGGTGAGCGTGTAGAGGTTGTTGAACTCGATGTTGTACCGGCGCTTCAGTTGCCGCTTCCACTCGACCTCCAGCGACCGTTGATTGCCTGGGAGGAAGGCTCCCGCGGGGTTGGTAATCAGGTTGAGCAGCAGTCCAGTTCCCTCATGGCCATAGCCCAGTTCGTTGAAGCGTTGCAACGCGGTGATGGAGTCTTGAAAGACCCCGTCGCCACGCTGCGCATCGGTCTGCCCGTGAGCATACGAGGGGAGCGAGGCAATCACTTCGACTTTGTGCCCGGCAAGGAATTCGGGGAGGTAAGCATAGTTTGGCAGCAGGGTGATGGTCAGGTTACAGCGATCGATAATGTGCCGCCCCAGAGCACTGGCACGCTCGACAATCTCGCGGAAGTGCGGGTGCATCTCAGGTGCGCCACCCGTAATATCAAGCGTCGGGATCGTGGTCTGTTCCAGGAAGCGCAGGCAGGCCTCCAAAACGTCGCGCGACATGACCTCTGTGCGGCCAGGTCCGGCATCCACATGGCAATGCTGACACGTCATGTTGCAGCGCTTCCCAACGTTGATCTGCAGGATTTGGATGCCATCAGCACGCAATGGCCTGTGTCCAGCACTGACAGCAGCCTCGGCAAAAGAACGCAAAGGCAGATCTTCGAGGATCTGCCGCTGTGTCTCGGTCTTTGAGAGCCGGTGCCCTTGCTTGATGAGTGTGGGGATGATCTTTGCCTTCATGGCACCTCCCAGGTCACATAGAGATCTTATGCACGTGGTTGCGCATCTGCACCCCGTGAACGAGCGAGGAGCCACCCCGGATGGCCGCGGCAACATGCACGGCCTCGGTCATTTGCTCAAGGTCGGAGCCTTTCTCCAGGCAGGCAGAGCTGTAGGCATCGATACAATAGGGGCATTGAACAGTATGGGCCACAGCGAGGGCAATCAAGGCTTTCTCACGCTCAGACAGCGCTCCCTCCGCGAAGACAGCGTTGTACCAGGCCAGGAACTTCTGCCATAGATCGGGGGCCTCCTTGCCAATATCAGGGAAATGCGCCAGGTCTTTGGGATCATAATACGTTTCCATACCGCTTCCTGCCTTTCAGAATATGCTACAATCGGCCTTGCCACTACAACTGTAGCATTATGGCTTAAGGCGTGTCAAGGCGCCCGGTCTGATAAGCAGGGCTTTTTAGTTTACCCGTTTTGCCTTGAAAGCTTGCCAAGCAACAATCGTAAAGCATCTCTTGGTTGTGCGCAAAAATGTCTCATTTGCTTTGCAACATTTTTCACACCGATAAAATCCAAA
>JALYTT010000413.1 GCA_030854145.1 Chloroflexota bacterium
GAAATACCCAGGCCGGCACCGCCGCGCTGGCATTCGTGGTTGCCCCGATGGCCGCCAACAGATAGATTACCGTAAACAGGATGATGACCACAAGATTGAAAATGAGCCAGGTTGTTAAGCAGCCACCGCGTTTCCTCTGCGCGTCTGGCACGTTCGACGCGGCAGACATGGCAGGCATGGCAGAGACGGCAGAGGCGAGAGAAAGGGGCATGCCATTGCGAAACACCTGAGGTCCATGCCCATCAGGCGCGAAATGTACATACAGGGTTGAGGCATCAGGCAAAGGGAAATCTTTGCCGGCCGCGCGCTCCTCTGGTGTGGCTAAGGCGCCAAGGATACTACCATTCAGCAGAACGGTCGCTGGCTCAGTGTCAGAGGTCCACTGCACCTGTACGCGATGTGCTGCCGACGCGTCTAACGCAAACTCTTGTACTGACATCTTGTCTCCTCCTATAAGCTTCGTGCTATGTTTCTGACGAATCAATAATGCAGAGGTCTGGAAACCGCTCATATACTCAGAAGCGGCGAATGCTATTATAAAATGTCCATGTATGGATATAACAAGAGAAGCAGGTAGTAATACGGTGATAATTTCCAGGTTGAGGTTAAAATTCCTCAACCTGGGTGGTGGATTACCACCACCCGTTATCTGCCGGCTGATCCGTTGTGGGAGGGGCGAAGACGAAGCTGTAACTGCTGGGGCAGTAGGGATGCGGCAGCGAGGGCGGGGTGGGATCGACGGGCGGTGTGCCTGTGGGAATGGGCGTCGGGTTATGACCGGTATCGGGAGTGGAGGTGGGGAGCACGAAGCTCGGCACGGTGCCGGGTGCGAACCAATCGGTTGTCTTCACGCCATCGGGGTAGGTCACCGAGGCCTGTTGTAAACCTCCGGGGTTCTTGAAGTCGCGGATGGGGCGTCCCTTCTCGGCCAGTAGCATGGAGTCGTGCCAGATGGGGGCCGCGCCCTGGACGCCGGTCACATTGATCATCGGCGCGTTGTTGTCGTTGCCTGCCCACACGCCCATCACATAGTCCGTAGTGTAGCCAACGGTCCAGTTATCGCGGAAATCCTCGGTCGTACCAGTCTTGACAGCGGCCGGGCGGATCGCGCCCCGGTTGCCGGCATAGCAACTGTCCTGCGAGTTCGAATACAGTTGCAGCACGTTACAATCGGCGAATTCGGGGATGCGTGAGTTGTTGTCACTCAGCACGCTGGTCATCATATAGGCCATCTGCGGGCTGATCACCTGGTGTGCGGGAGCGGACTGGTGCTGGTAGAAGACCTGGCCGGTGGTGGCGTAGACAAGCTTGCTGATGTCATAGTAACCAACATGGGTCCCGCCGTTGGCGAAGGTGCCGATGCCCGAAGTATGATCGATCAGGCGAACGCCCAGGCCGCCCAGCACCAGCGAGTAGCCCGGTGTCCCCGTGTAGCTGGTGATACCCATATCGTGTGCGGTCTGCATAGAGGCGGTGATGCCCGCGTGCTGTAACACCTTGACCGCCGGCACATTGAGGGAGTTTTGCAGGGCGCAGCGCAGCGTCATATGGCCGTGGTAGCGGCGGTCGTAGTTTTTGGGCTGGAACACAGGGTCGCTTGAGCCGGGAACAGAGATCGAGATGGGTTGATCGTCGATGGCCTGCGCGGGCGAGGCCCCCTGCTCGAAGGCCGTCACATAGACATAGGGCTTGAACGATGATCCGGGTTGCCGGTACCCCTGGGTAGCGACATCGAACTGGCCATCGATGGCGGTATTATTGTAGTCAATGCTGCCGAGCAGCGAAATAATCGCCCCCGTGTGGAAGTCGATGAGCACCTCAGCGGCATTGGTGACGCGATGCCCGCGCAGTTCGGCAACGTGGCGCTGGGCGATCTTCTGAATCTTATCCTGCAGGCCGATATCGAGCGTCGTGTAGACGAGCAGGCCGGAGCGTGACAGTTCCTGGCGCGAGCGCCTGAGCAGCTTCTGCAGATCGTTCAACACAAAATTGACGAAGTGTGGCGCGCGGTTTTTCAGCGTGGGGGCCGACTTGAAGAAATGCGGGTCCTGCGCCTCATTGAGCGCGTCAATCTCCTGCACCCTGGTGATGTAGCCCTGATTCACCATGGCATCAAGCACGACCTTCATGCGCCCGAAGGCGGCGGCGCGCGGGTCCGGCAGACTTGAGAGCGGATCGAACAGTCCCGGCGAGCTGGGTATGCCCGCGAGCATAGCCGATTGCGCGAGGTCCAGTTGCGAGGCGGCCGACTGACCCGGCTTATCCACCAGGCCAAAGTAGACCGTGGCGGCGGCATCGATGCCGTACGCCTGGTGGCCGTAGTAGATGCTATTCAGGTACATCTCCAGGATGTCGCTTTTGGTGTAATGGCCATTCACCTGCGGGGCCAGAATGATCTCTTCCAGCTTGCGCACAACGCTGGATTCGTTGCCCACGACCAGGTTCTTGATAAGCTGCTGCGTGATGGTGCTGCCGCCCTCAACGACATGGCCTCGGGAGACATCATCCAGCGCGGCGCGCGCGATACGCAACACGTCGATGCCCTGGTTGGTCCAGAAGTTCTTATCCTCGGTGGCGACCGTGGCCTGGAGCACCGGGACGGCGATCTGCGCATAAGGTACCTCCGTATGCAGGCCCTGGTCGGTCATCTGGGCCAGCATCACGCCCTTGCGATCGAAGATCTTGAGGTTATCTGGGGGCAACAGGTCGCGCAGCGTGAGCACCTGGTTTTCGTATTTGACCTGCGTCTGTGTATAGAAGTTATAGGCCACGATGGTACCTGCTGTGCCCGTCGAGAGGAAGAGCACCAGGAATGTTAGCACGACGCTGCTAATGGCGGTCCAGAAGCGGATACGCGCGCGGCGATCCACCAGGCGCGCGCGCCGCAGATGCTTGCGTGTGATGTACAGGCGCTGCTTCTTGTACAGGCGTAAACGCTCCTCGCGCGAAGCCAGTCTCCGGGGAGCAGAGAGCGACTGTACCATCATTGCTGGGATGGGCCGGGCAGGTACCATAGCGGAGGTTGGCGCTGCTGTGGGTAAGGCGGTGCGAGGCACGACGCGCAGGTCAGGGGCGGTTGGAGAGGGATCGCTATCAGCGCTGGATACGATAGCGCTGGGCATGGCTCCGCTGGCGGAGGCCGGCGCCTCGTTAAGATCGGCGAGCACGATATCCGCGATGTCAGTTGGGGGCGCGTCGGGATCATCGATGGAGGGGATTTCGAAGGCATACTCTTCCTCGTCGAAGGCTTCGCCGGCGTCGGGCCGGGTGAGAGGTGGTGATGAGGCGGCGAGAACGGCTGCTGACTGCTCTTCTTCAGCATGCGCTGGCACGGCAGAAGTGTCCGCGGCTGCCTCGTTTCCCTGCTCAGGAGTATCGGCTGCTGACATCGGATATTCTCCATCTTAAGCAAGCTAACATCGATAAATATCTATATATTACGCAATAAAAAATTATGTGTATGTTGCCTCTATAAGAAGAGACGTTCTTACGGTGTAAATGTTCCCGCTGGATTTGCTCGTGGTACTTTGTTCCCTGGTGCATCATAGTGTATAGATAGAAGCAATAAAGGCAGGCAGTTACAGGTAACATTCAGATTGACATTAATGCGACAGCGTTGATGGTGCCTGCGCCGCCTCGATCAGCGCGGGCAGGATCTCGTTAGTGATCGCCTGGACCTGGTAGAGGCTTTCGGCCCAGGGGAGGTCCTGGTGTTCGCGCCCGCCCTGGACCTCCGCGAGTTGAAGCACGCTTTCATCTATCAAGCTGCGGAAGTAGAGAAAAGCGCGCACGGCATCGGCCACCGGGACACGGGAGCCACGAGTGATGGAGCCGTATTCGGCGCCGAGTTCCGTGGCCTCGCGGCGCAGTTCATCATAAATTGTGTTATCGGTGAGGGCGCGCAGGAGCAGTTCCAGCACGCGGCGGCCCAGGCGGCGATAGCCCTCGCGGGCAGTATCGTTGAAATGCTGGTACCAGGGCAGGGTATTGAGAGTGCCGTCAGTAAACGCGAAGCGCACGCGTCCCAGGACGCTCTGCACCAGCAGTTGCGCCGCCGGGTGCGGTTTGCGCCCCGTCTCCAGGCGCATATACGCCTCGATATCTGCGCGCCGGAAGCGCCGGTGGCCACCACTGGTGCGGCGCGACGGTAGTTCGCTGCGATCAGCCCAGAGTCTCACCGTCGCGGGATGCATGCCCAACAGGTCGGCAGCCTGTCGCAAGCTCAACCATTCGTCTTCCAGTTGTGATGGAACCATGACCCCCTCCTGACTCAACGCGGCAGTAGTGTGACATACTGCGCTCCCGGCTTACAGTTATACGCTATGGTGAGACACATATCATGCGCGACTCTCTTCCTAGATTTTATGGGATTCCGCGCACGGCGTCAAGGTAATATTTCACAATACCTACGTAGACGGATGATCTTACATGCTCCTGGGGAACGAGCCGAGCACCTTGCAGAACAGTGTATAGCCTGCCAGGTCGGCCAGGGCGTTGCGTACCGGGGGGTCGTCGCGGTGGCCCTCAAAGTCCAGGTAGAAGACGTACTCCCAGATGCGCTGCCGTGACGGGCGGGATTCCAGTTTGAGCAGGTTGATCTTATTCGTCGCCAGCACGCCCAGGCATTTGTGCAACGAACCTGGCTGGTGCGTGGTGGCCATCACCAGCATGGTCTTGGCCGCGCCCGCCTGCCGGGGGGCTGGTTCTCTGCTCAGAGCGATGAAGCGTGTGTAGTTGTCCTGGATGGTCTGGATGCCCGCTGCCAGCACCTCCAACTCGTACAGTTGCGCGGCCCCGGCTCCGGCGACCGCCGCCACCCCCTTGAGGCTCTCTTCGCGCACCATCTTCGCGCTGCCGGCAGTGTCGTAGGTCGCGACGATCTCCACGCCCAGTTCGCGCAGGTACACGTCGCACTGTGCCAGCGCCTGCGGATGAGAGATGACGCGCGTGATAGCGTCGAGTTGCTGGCCCGGCAGGCACAGGAGACAGTGGTTCACCGGATGACTAATCTCGCCGGTGACGAACAAGTCATGCTGGCGCAGCAGGTCGTAGACATCGTTGATGCTGCCGGCCTGCGAATTTTCGACCGGCACCAGCCCATAATCGACCTCGCCCGCTGCCACGGCGCGGAAGACATCGGCGAATGCGCGGTAAGGTTGTGGTTCGGCCTGCTTGCCAAAATAGGTCCGCGTCGCCTCATCTCCGAAGGCGCCGCGCTCGCCTTGAAAGCCCACACGCAGGCTTTGAGCCTGCTGGGCGCGTTCTGGCTGTTCCATCTCTTGATCTATCGACTGCACCATAGATACGTGCTCCTCTTTTTTGCGATTGGTTTGATTGAGCCGATTGTGGCAGCTTGCGGGGGGAATGTCAAGGGGCGATCTGGCGCGATTGGCGCTTTTCTATTCGGGGAAGAAGACGCGCTCGTTGGTGACCGGGTGGATCATGTGGTCGAAAGCCATCCACAGGCTCTTGGTGTGGCGATAGAAGATCAGCGGGAAGAGGATCGGCATGGTCATGCCCCAGACGAGCAGCGGCACGAACGGGACGCTCGGATTCACCGCCAGGGGAAGCGTGATGGCGGTAATCAGCAATTCGCTGAGAACCAGGTTGGCCGCGATAGCGCCGGTGTAGTAACCAGACTCGCGCTCGTACTTAAAGTGGCAGACGGGGCAGTGCTCATACATTTTGAACCAGCCCTGGTAGAGCTTCCCCTGACCACAGACCGGACAGCGCAGTCGCAGCGCCCGGAATAGTAACACGCGTAGCCGTTTCCAGAACATCTTGCACCTTCTATATCCATTACGCGATCGCGCTCCATTACGTAGGGACCCGATGTATCGCGTCCGGCGCAATGTATTGCGCGAATGAGATATTGTATACATATCTGCGTCCATATGAGATATTGTATGCATATCTTTGTTCCAACGGATTCGCGCAACTTATTGCGCCGGACGCGATACATCGGGTCCCTACGTAGGTGGAGGACCTTGCCAATCCACGCGGACTAGGCGCCGTAATGACCCTTGTGGTAGTAGACCATGCCCTTGCCCACAACCCTCACGGGCTGGAGTTCCTTCAGCATGATAGCCTCGCCGCACTTTGCACAGATGCGGCCGGTCTGGTGGTTGATCTCCTCACGGTTCGCCATAGAAGCGCGCGCCGTCTTTGAAAGTTCACCCTTCTTCGGCATTGATTCTAGACCCCTTTCGTCTAAACCTGTTTGTCTGTCTGTCGCCCTCCCAAGCAGTGGGCTGGCTATTTTTCGCAGCAACAATAGAATGATGCTGTTTTGTATTGGGTAAGATACAGTATAGCATACCTGACTGTGTACTGTCTAATCAAGAAAACACCCCGGCGCGTGAAAATCATCCCGTTCTATCACCGAGCGGGCGTTCCGTAGGGCGTGGCTTGCCTCGCC
>JALYTT010000414.1 GCA_030854145.1 Chloroflexota bacterium
CCGCATCCGTGGAGGCCTCACCCGGACGCGGCAAGCCGGGTCCCTACTCGCCGATGATCGCCTCCGGCTCGGGTGCTTCTATTTCGCCATCCAGCACCTCGCGCAGGTCCTCGGGGCGGTCGAGGCGGTCGAGGAAGAGGACGCCGTCCAGGTGATCGATCTCGTGCTGCAAGACGCGCGCGAACCAGCCTTCGCCGGTGATTTTGATGGGCTTCCCGTTGACATTGAGGCCCTTCACCACCACCTTTTCCGCGCGCCGGATGTTATCGCCCACGTAGCCCGGAATACTCAGGCAGCCCTCGGTCCCCAAAAGTTCCCCTTCGGTCTTGACGATCTCAGGATTGAAGATCGCCACCTTGTCCTCGTCGAATTCCGCGACGAAGAGGCGGATGGAGAGCGCGAGCTGCGGGGCCGCCAGCCCCACACCATGCGCAACATGCATGGTCTCGAACATATCATTGACCAGTTTTTTCAAGGACGCGTCGAAGCGATGGACCTTCTTAGCTTTCTGACGCAGGATAGGATTCTCGGAGGTGATGATTTTCAGGATTGCCATAGACTATTCCCTGCATTATAGTAAGTGATACAACGCACATGCGCACAGCAATGAGCACAGAGTCAGTGTATAATTTGCTTATATCCTATCACATTGGTCATCATTATGCTAGAGCGTGTTACAGCCTATATTGAGCAGTACCGCCTCTTGCCTGAGAGCGGCGAGGTACTGGTTGCGGTCTCCGGTGGGGCCGACTCGCTGTGCCTGCTGCACCTGCTGCACCTGCTCTGTGGCCCTGAGCCTGGCAAGCCTTACGCGGGCGTCAATCTGCGCGTGGCGCACCTCAATCACAAGCTGCGTACACCGGAGAGCGAGCGCGAGGCGGAAGCGGTGGCCGGGCTGGCACGTGACTGGGGGCTGCCTGTGGTCATCGGCGAGGAGGATGTACCGGCGCTGGCGCGCCGGGAGCGACTCTCGCTGGAGGAGGCCGCGCGCGAGGCGCGCTATCGCTTCCTGCGCGCCAGCGCGCGCGGTCAGCCCATCGCGGTCGCGCACCACGCCGACGACCAGGTGGAGACGCTGCTGCTGCACTGGCTGCGCGGTGGCGGGCTCGCAGGTATGGTCGGGATGGCGCCACGCCAGCAGGACATCGTGCGCCCCCTGCTGCAAGTTACGCATGCCGAGACCGTGGCCTACTGCCGCGCGCACGGTATCGTCCCGCTGGAAGATGCCAGCAATGCCGATCCTCGCTTCACGCGCAACCGTATTCGCCATGAACTCCTGCCCCTGCTGGCCGAGTTGAACCCCGGCATACGTCAGACGCTGCTGCGCAACGCCGAAGTCTTGCGCGTCGACCTGGCATGGATAGAGGCCCAGGTTGATGCCAGCCTGCCCACTATGCTGCTCATGGATCAGGACGACACCATCGCCCTGCGCCTCGACGCGCTCAAAGCGCTGCCTCTGAGCATCCAGCGCCACCTGCTGCGCCGCGTCAGCGCCCGCCTGGCCGGTGGGCAATCGGGCCTTGAGCCGCGCCACTACGCGCTGATCGAGCAACTTGTAGCGCGCCCATTCACGCCCGCAGACGGCATCGGGCTGGATCTGCCCCATGGTCTGCGTGTTATGCGTCATATGGATAGCCTTATATTCACTGTAGGGACGCAATTGATTGTGTCCGCGCCTGCCAGGCAGGAGGACGCGACTCAGGGCGACAGGAGGCAGGCGAGCGGCGCCCGTACACGAAATGACGGAGAGTCAGTAGAGGTCATGTTGCAGGTTCCGGGACAGGTCGAGGTGCCGGGGACGCACTGGCGGGCAGGGGCGGATCTCTTAGCGGGCGACCTGGAGCTGGAGGTGCGACGGGCGCTCATGCGGCAGGATTGGGATGAGGTGTGGCGATTGCTGCCGGCCACTCGTCTTGTTGTATATGTAGATGGCGACGCAGTAGGTACACCTCTGCATGTGCGTACACGACGACCAGGCGACCGTATTCGACCGTTGGGGATGGCAGGCGAAAAAAAGGTGCAGGATCTGCTGGTAGACAAACATATCCCGCGCGCTGAACGCGGGTCCATCCCGCTCTTTTTCTCTCCAGCGCATTGTCTATGGGTCGCGGGCCTCTGCCTGGACGATAGAGTGCGCCTCACCAGCACAACGCAGCATGTGGTACGATTATCTGTAGAATATTTTGCATAAAACGAGATGAGGTGGACATGCTAGATATGCACGAAGATATTGACAAAACCCTGGTGTCTGAGGAAGAAATCTATGCCAAGACCCGTGAGCTTGGCAAACAGATCTCCCGCGACTACCAGGGGAAAAATCTACTGCTTCTGGGTATCTTAAAGGGGGCCATTCCCTTTATGGCGGACCTGGCGCGAGCCATCAAGATACCGCTGGAGATCGATTATATGGCTGTCTCCAGCTACGGTAACGCTAGCCACTCCAGCGGTGTTGTGCGCATTCTCAAGGACCTGGAGGGGCCCATCGATCAGAAACATGTGCTGGTGGTCGAGGATATCATCGACAGCGGCTTGACCCTGCACTATATGCTGGATGTCCTGCGACAGCGCCGCCCGCTCAGCCTGCGCGTCTGCGCGCTGCTAGATAAGGGGCGCGACCGCGTGAAGCCCGTGGACCTGGACTACGTGGGCTTCCATATCCCCGACCAGTTCGTGGTGGGCTACGGCCTGGACTACGCGCAACACTATCGCAATCTGCCCTACATCGGCGTGCTGAAGCCGTCAGTGTACGAGGAAGTATCGGAGAAGCCGCAGACGCAGCACCGCAGCCCGGCGGAGTAAACAGGGGTTGGTGGGCCCCATTGTATGTAATGCTCTGTCGAGCTTTATTCGGCAAGATGACGCGCTTTCTTGTCTGCGTAGGGCTTCGGCTTGCCGCATCTATATGGGTGGTTCTTGGGCCACGTCCGCCTCCCCCTGGCCGTGCAAGCAAGCGCGCACATGGACGCGGCAAGCCGAAGCCCTACGCGGGATGGGGTGTTTCATCCGTCCATTGAAGCCTGACGAAACAGCCTCATAGGCTTCATGCGCACCCATTCCTCCCATACTCTATCTACTGCGCGTGGAATATGCTACAATAACGCGGATTGAAAGCAGTACATGCAGCTTCCTGATGTATTTTGAAGGGTTGGTGTGGTTTGATATGGCATCTGATATACTGATGGGTAAGATAAGCGGTGGACAGCAAGTACAATCGGGAGACACGCATATGAAGGTAACGGTTTGCAATCTGGGCGTTCTTAAAGAGGTGCATGTTACCCTCAAGCCGCTGACCATTTTTATTGGCGAGAATAACACCGGAAAGACCTGGCTGGCGTACGCGCTGGCAGGTGTCTTAGGTCCCTATGGTCTGGAAAAATATATCCAGGCCTATACTGAGAGACAGGTTCCAGAGGTGTATGAATCGTTAGAGCGTGTCATTGAACAGGTTATCGCGGAAGGGAACGCCACACTCGATTTACGTCAATTTGCGGATGACTATGGCGAGAAATATTTCAATAATGTGGCTCTTTTTGCGCGTACCTGGATGCATAGATTTCTGAGTACGCAACTGGTCCACTTCGATGAAATGGATATTGTATTGGATCTGGCTGATAGCAAAGAACAATTTTTGCAGCAGATCAGACTGTATGCTCGAAAAAGCAGCATTGCTATTGATCCGAAAGGATCATTACTAACCATACGCAAGAGTCAGGATGATGATAAATTATACATTTATACGGTTATTGAAGAACAGGAAGAACAAGAAGAACACATAGGTGAGAGCATTCCTCCTGAAGAAATCAGAGAACGTCTGGTTGGATTCGTTTCAACGGCACTTCATCGCGCGCTCTATCCTCAGATACGTCTGTTTCCAACCGAAAGGACAACACTGGTAGCACTTCGGTTCAGTGAAAGTATAGTGAGCAGAGAACAGCTAGGGATGAATCAGAAGATAAGAGAAGCGCTGGAAGTATTGACACAAGAGTTAGATATGAGAGCACTGATCGAAGAAAGGAGTGCTATTAGAGAGGCAATCGTGCCTGTAGGATCTTTCTTGAGTATGCTACGCACTATTTTTAGAAAAGGAACAATACAGAGGGAGGAGAGAGAGGAACGCGCTCAGAATGACCCAAGAATCAAGCAATACATGCAACTGGCCGAAGTACTGGAGCAAGATATCCTGGCGGGAAATGTAGCTTTTTCTACGCCTGAGCCAGATCCCAGAAGAGAGGTCCTTTTTCAGCCCGCCCAGGGCGTGCATCTGGAGATCCCAATAGCCTCCTCGATGGTGAAAGAGCTTTCGACACTCGTCCTGTATTTGCGCTACCTGGCTGTGCCGGGCGAGATGCTGATTATAGATGAGCCAGAAATGAACTTGCATCCATCGGCGCAGGTCAAAATCATCGAGTTTCTGGCCACTCTGGCGAATGCTGGCTTGCATGTCCTTGTAACCAGCCATAGCCCCTATGTCGTCGATCACTTAATAAACTTAATAGAGGCATCTAAGCACCAGAATCAGGACGAGATCGTTGAAATGTTTCTTCTGGAGCGAAAAGATGCGTTTATTGCTCAAGAGAAGGTAGGGGTGTACTTTTTTGATGATGATGGCGAGGTAAAAGATATTCTCGATCAAGATGGGATCATCCACTGGCAAACGTTTAGCGATGTGTCAGAGCTTCTAGCAAGTATCCATTTTGAGCTATATGAAGTGTAGGAGGGGTTATGTCTTTCAGTCGGCTGCTGCTCGTGGCGGCAAATTCTAAGAAATACATTTCAGGAACAGGAAATGACAAAGTTTTTGTGAAGCCCAGGAGTTCTATACCCTTTTCTGGTGGCGATCCGTATGCAGGCGAAGTCGTTCTCTGTTTCCAGCTAGATGAGCCTGGAGATAAAGGCAAGGTAGCACGCAGCCTTGACCTACAAGAAGATAATAAACGTTGCGATGGACTTATTTTTTATGCGGAAGATGATAAAGATGATAGAGTTATCTGCCTGGTAGAAATGAAAAGCACGAAAGTTGCAGAGGTAGCCGAGCAGATCAAGTTAACCAAAGACCATATAGATGAACTTCTACGTGCAGAATGTTATCCTTATTGTAACAAGCAGTTGAGCCAGATCAAATGGAAGGCCTGTTTCTATCATCAAGGTGCTTCGCCAGATGATGTTACTAGCGTTCTGCGACAATTAAAAAAAGCCAAATTTACGGAAGTTCACTATTGCACTGCCGCAAATAGCGATATTGGACCATTCTTACGCGATGAAATTAGGAATACGAAGAAAGGATCAAATAAGTACAAGAAGATCAAGCGAAAATAACTGCATAAGGAGAGACAACAATGTTACCGGTTGCGATCATTGGCAGCGGCGCCTGGGGGACCACGCTGGCCCTGTTGCTGGCGAACAAGGGCATTGAGACCACATTGTGGGAGCACCAGCCTGAGCGGGCCGCGGAGATGCAGCAGCAGCGCGAGAACAGGCTCTTCCTGCCGGGGTTCCCCTTTCCGGCGGCGCTGCGGGTCACCTCCGATATCGCTCAGGCTGTCCGGCACACATCCATGCTCATCCTGGTGACACCCTCGCAACGCATGCGCGAGAATATTCGCCTGCTCGCGCCCTATGTCGCTCAGGAGACCGTCATGGTGAGTGCCAGCAAGGGCATCGAGATCGACTCGCTCAAGCGTATGACCGAGATCATCGCTGACGAGCTGCCGGGGGCGGGTCCGCGCATCGCCGCTATCTCAGGACCCAACCTCGCGCGCGAGATCGCCGAGGGCAAGCCAACGGCGGCGGTGGTGGCCGCGCACGAAGAGAGTGTGGCGCGGGATGTGCAGGAGACACTCACCACGTCGAGTTTTCGCGTGTATACCACTCATGATATCGTGGGTATCGAGCTGGGAGGCGCGCTCAAGAACATCATCGCCATTGGCGCGGGCATCAACGATGGTATAGGGTACGGCGAGAACGCCAAAGCCGCCTTCATGACGCGCGGCCTGGCGGAGATCGCGCGCCTGGGCATTGCCGCCGGCGCGCATCCCCTGACCTTCGCTGGACTGGCCGGTATCGGCGATCTGATGGCCACCTGTGGCAGCACGTTGAGTCGCAACCATCAACTGGGTCGCAGGCTGGCTGCGGGCGAAAAGCTCGCAGATATCCTGGCCTCGACTCGCAGCGTCGCGGAAGGCGTCTCCACCACCAGGGCCGCGCTACGCCTGGCCGCGCACTACGGCGTCGAGATGCCCATCACTCACCAGCTCAGCCTCGTGCTCTTCGAGGGCCTGGACCCGCACAAAGCCGTGCCAGAACTGATGATGCGCGACCCCAAGGGGGAATTAGAAGGCATGAACTTCCAGGGCGCAGGCTAGCGGCGCCCCTACACGAAATGACGCGGCCCCGTAGCGCGTGGCTTGCC
>JALYTT010000415.1 GCA_030854145.1 Chloroflexota bacterium
TGCTGAGCAGGGGCGTATGACGATTCTGTGTGTGATCCTGAGCCATTGCAATTTTGGAGCGACGGACCTCGCGCGCTTCCAGCCTGTCAATGCCCCATCCAGGCCATTGAGCGCTATGACACCCGGTCAGCGCGACGAAGTATGGATGCAAGTTGCTAAATATGCGAGTGATATCGTGCAGGAATGATATGTCGTGCTTGGAACACGGCATCCGCCAGGGATGCCCAATAGGCGTCAAGTACGTCCATCACCGGTAGAAAGCGACGGGAGTGTCCGTAGCGCGTGGCTTGCCTCGCCGTCCTGGTGGTGACAGGGACGGCGAGGCAAGCCACGCGCTACGGGACGTGGGCGATCCCTTGTGGTTGCCCTGATTGAGAGTTGTATGAAGCATCTGAAAATAGGGCCATATGGGTTGGCGGCATCTGGCATCATACTGCTCGCTTCTGTGATGCGAGTCACGCTGATCGCCCAGGGCTGGCCTTTGACCAATGGCGATGAAGGCACTATCGGTCTGATGGCCTTGCATATCGCCTACCAGGGCGCGCATCCCATTTTTTATTACGGCCAGAACTACATGGGGTCGTTGGAGGCGTTTATCGCAGCTCCGCTATTTTACCTGTTTGGCCCATCGCTGTTCGCGGTGCGGCTGGGCATGGCGCTGCTGTTCGCGCTCTTCCTGGTCTGTATGTATCTGCTGGTGCGCCTGCTCTACACCAAAAATTTCGCGCTCGTCTCGCTGGCCCTGTTGAGTCTGGGGTCGGACCAGGTGCTGCTGCGTGAGTTGCGGGCCATCGGCGGCTATGGCGAGACCACATTCTTCGGCGCACTGCTGCTGTTGCTGGCCGCCTGGATTGCGTGCTCCTACTCTGACGCACGTCACAGCGCCATTGGTCGCATGCGTCTGCGCGGGCTGGCCTATGCTGGCTGGGGCCTGGCGGCCGGGCTGGGCCTCTGGAGCGACTTGCTGATTGCGCCCTTTGTGCTGGTGTCGGCTGTGTTCATCTTCCTGTTCTGCCGCCAGGAACTACGTACGCGGGCCACGATCTACCTGCTGCTTGGCTTTGTGGTCGGCGCCGCGCCGTTGTTGTACTATAATATAACCTCACCTCTCAATAACTCGCTGGCTATCTTCTTGAGCCTGCATCGCGGCGGCGTGGTAAGTGGGGTGGTCGGACCGTTTCCCATTGTGCAGCAGATCATGGGGACCTTCCTGGTGGCTATCCCTTATGCCACGAATGCGCATCCCCTCTGCTCGCAGACAGAGTTCTCGCCCTTTGGCCCGCAGGGTCCGCATTTCTTGCAGTGCGTGCTCTTCCAGGGTCTGTGGGGTATCGGCTTTTTCGCGCTCTGGCTGCTCGCCGTTGTGCTGGCCGCGCGCGTCGCCTGGTCCTGCTGGCGGCGGCAACGCGCACGCGGGGAGACCGAGGAGACGAGCATTGCTGAGCAGAGGCACACGCTTGTCCTGGAAGGGGCGCGCCTGATGGTACTGGCGAGCGCCGGCCTGATCCTGTTGAGCTACGTGCTCAGCCCGGTGGCGGCGCTGGGACCCTGGACGACCTGGCGCTACCTCTTCGGGTTACTGGCTGCTGTTCCCGCTCTCCTCTGGCCTCTCTGGCGCGGCAGCGTAGCACGTAACAAGCCGGCAGAGACAGTGTCTTCAGGCGAACCTGCGCCGCGCAAGCCAGCGAGGAACCTGTCGCTCTCCATCTCTGGTTGGCTGCTGCTATTGCTCCTCGGGAGCGTCTTTGTGGCGGGGACCATCGGCGCCTTTGGCGAGGTTCCGGCTGTTCAGCGCTTCAATCAGCAGCAGGACGCCTTGATTCATGATCTTCAGGGTATCGGCCAGCGACACATCTATGCCGGCTACTGGATATGCAACCAGTTGACATTCCAGAGCCAGGAGCGCGTGATCTGCGCCGTCCTCGATACGCACCTGCGGCCGGGCTTCGATCGCTACCTTCCCTACCGTGCCACGGTCAACGCCGATGCTCACGCGGCCTACGTCTTCCTGCTGAACGATTCTCACGGAGACGATCCACAGGCCACCACCTTTGAGCAGTGGAGCACGCGGAGCGGTGGACGCTACCGGCGCTATGTCTTCGAGGGCTATGCCGTGTATGTGCCGCAACCGTAGTACCATTAGCCGGTTTCATGCCTGTTCCTTCCTAATACATGGAAGCCAGGGCCGCTATCGGCTATAATGTGCGCAGTAGTAGTAGCACAGCACGAGGCTCAAAGGTGTCAGAGAAACATGTGCGTCTCATCCGCGAGGCGGTCGAGACCATTGCGCTCACACTCCTGATCTTGCTCATCATCCGTTTTGCCGTACAGAGTTTCCGCACGGAGGGGCAGAGCATGGAGCCGGGGCTGCATACTGGCGACTATGTCCTGGTCAATAAACTGCTTTACCTCTGGCAGCAGCCACAGCGAGGAGATGTGATCGTCTTTCACTATCCCCTGGATACGCATGTCGATTTCATCAAGCGCATCATCGGCGTGCCAGGCGATACGATCAGTACCACAAGTACCAGTGTGTCGGTGGATGGCAAGCTTATTCAAGAACCATACATCAGCACAGCGTTTAACTTTGGGAATGAGACGTGGAAATTGGGGCCAGATCAGTTCTTTGTAATGGGTGATAATCGGGACAACAGCCTGGACTCGCGTTCCTGGGGAGCATTAGATAGAAGGTATATCGTTGGAAAAGCCGTGGCGGTCTACTGGCCCACAAACAAGTGGGAGTTTATCAACACCTACCAGGCGGTGTTCGCGGCTGTCCGTCCCTCTAACTAATCAGTAAAGACGAGGTTTAAGGTGAAACAATCCCATTTATTACGCGATATTATAGAAACGCTTGCGCTCGTATTGCTTCTATTTCTGGTGATCCACTTTGCGATTCAGAACTATCACGTGCAGAACATCAGCATGCAGCCAACGCTGAACGACACTGAATTCGTGCTGGTCAATAAGATGGCCTATCTCTTTCACGCGCCTGAGCGAGGCGACATCATTGTCTTTCACGCGCCCCCAGATCCTACGAAGGATTTCATCAAGCGCATCATCGGCATCCCAGGAGATACCGTGACTGTTGATAGCTCACATGTGTGGGTCAACGGCGTGCTACTCAAAGAGCCGTACATCAGTTCGAGCTTCAGTTCCATCGCCAAGGTCTGGAAGTTGGGGAAAGACCAATATTTTGTGATGGGTGACAACCGGCCCGCTAGCGATGATTCGCGCAGTTGGGGCTTCGTACCCAAAAGTTTCATTGTCGGAAAGGCGGTGATGGTTTACTGGCCTCTCAATAAATGGCAGTTCATCAACACGTATCCGGCGGTGTTTGCCCAAATTAAGGGCGGCAATTGAAGGGAGTAGCAGCAGACTATGCCAGATTCAGAGCAGCATTACCCATTCCATCAACCGGACCGCGATGAGCCGGAGCGCAGGCATCATCCATTCGACGATGCGCAACCTGAACCAGGGGAAGAGGCGGCAGCGGCGGGGCCGCGCCAGAGGATGCACCAGCGCGACCGTGCCAGCACCCCCCAGTTGCCTCCCAGACGTTTCGGTTATGCTCTGATGATCGGCGTCGTGGCCGGGCTGGTGGCCTCTGTCCAGAGCATTGTTATCGCCTTCGTCAATTCTCCGACCTATCAACAGGCGGCTGGCGCCACAGGGCAGAATGCCATCAATCTGGCGTATGTGCTGCTGGGCATTGCCTGCCTGACCTGGTTCATCGGCGCTCTGATCAACGTGATTGCCGGCTTCATCACAGGCAAGGTCTCCGTCCAGCGCCGCCTGGGCTTTGTGACGGGCTTCGTCTCCGGGGTCGTCTACTATATTGTCGCGGTCTTCCTGGTGCGCTACATCCCGGCCTATCCGGGAACTCTTGCTGGCAGCGGCAAAGGCAGCCTGGTCGGAGTTAGCGGGGCCATCCTGGTATCGCTGATCTTCCTCGTGGTGGTCGGACTGATCGGCGGCGTTTTCAGTCTCCTGGGCGCCTGGCTTGCCACGCGACGCCACCCCTATTATGTAGGATACGCGGGGTAAAAGAAGGCCTCTGGCATGCTGCTGAAAATTGCACGCTCTATCCAAAAATCCAGGGAATCGCCTGCCCGGTTCACTGGTACCTCTTGCCGTATACTCTAAGGGAGATCGCACTGGCGCGGTGATAGTCCGCCAGCGGCTTCTGTAAGAATACGAAAGGCAGAGAGCAGTGGCTGAGCAGATAACCTATAATTTTGAGCTGAAGGGAGTCCAGGATGCAGGGGTGTGCATGCAGGCATGGCTGGTCCCGGTGGACCGCAGTCAGGTGCTGGAGGTGGACGGGGTGCCGCTCAGCCGGAGCAGGATTGTGACGATCGGGCGGCAGGTGGGAGCGTATATGTTGATCGATCATGGCTCCGTCTCGCGCCGCCATGCCGAGGTAAGCTACGTGCATGGCCACTATGTTCTCCGTGATGTAGGCAGTTTCAACGGCACCTTTGTCAACGACATGCGCCTGGAACCTGGCGATGTGTATATGCTCAAGCCCAACGATAGGCTACGCTTCGGCATAGTGGACTACACGCTCCAGATGCACGCGGCTGCCAGGCAGCCGATAGCCACCCGGCCAGCGGCGGTAACGCGGCTACTCCGATCAGCAGCGCCAGGAGACAAATAATCCTCCTGGCGCACTCCATCTTCCTCGATGTCTCCTCCAAATCTGGCCTCCTCCGGCGTCTGTACATAGGAACAAGCCTACTTTCCATGATATATAGTTGCTTTATTCGTGGGGGTGTTATATACCCCCGTTGAATGGTATAATCTCGCATACTCATCTGCTAATAAGAATAGGAGCAACGAAGAGAAGGTGTATGATGCAATGTCCACGATGTAATAAGCCTCTGGAAGAGGGAGAGGTGTTCTGCGGCAACTGTGGCGCCCAGGTCGCGCCGCAGAGGGCCCTGGGTGCCACAGTTGATGCCAGGAGGGAGCAGGGGTTGCTAAGCGGCAATGTGCCGGGATTTGACAGCGCCCAGCGTGCCGGGCCATATACATCGTCGCCGCAAGGGACTTATGGCTCGATGCCGAATGATCCAACAGTGCTAACACCTGCACGCCCCATGCCACCGCAGCCGGTGCGACCTCGCCGTAATGGGCGCATCCTCCTGATTGGCCTGCTGGTGCTGGTGGTGATCGCCGGGGGCACGCTAGGAGCGCTAGTCTTTTTCAAGCAGGCCAACCCGACTCCGCCAACGCCCACGGTCACCGGCCAGGTCTTCTTCAGAGATGGTCCGAACGGAACGGGCCATACCGATGCCCTTATTCTCTCTATAAGCGGACTCAGCCCCCTCGCCTCAGGTTCGCACTATCAAGCCTGGGGGGTCAATACCTCTAATGAGCAGATTCTTCCTCTGGGTGTCCTGACTCAGCAGGGACAGAATTTTGCCTTGAGTTACGCGGGCAATGGCAAACATGGGCATGCTGGACTCAACCTGATTGGGGCGGGAAACAAGGTAGAGATTACGCAGGAGCAGGGAAACGCCAACTTGCCAACCGGCAAGATTGTGTCTTCAGCGACCTTCCCGCCCGCTGCGTTCATCCACATCCGGCACCTGCTCTTCAGCTTTAGCACCACCCCTCACCAGGTTGGCCTGCTGGTGGGATTGCGAGACCAGGCCCAACTGTTGAATGGGCAGGCCACCGTGTTGAAAACCGTGGCCGGAGGCGGAAATACGCTCGGCACGCAATGCCTGGCCCAGAGCATTCTGGATATTGTCGAGGGCAGTCAGGGTTCACATTTTCAGCCCTTGCCGCGCCTGTGTACCTTCCAGAATATCACCTCCCAGGGTGACGGCTTTGGCATCCTTGGCAAGTCGGGATACGATACGACTGCCTCTCTTCACGCCTCGCTGGCAGCAACGGCGCCGGACGCGACGACCAACATCAAAACACATGCCAGGCATGTGCAGATTGCCACCACCAATATCGACGGCTGGCTGAATACGGTCGATCAGGACGCGCAGGCTCTGCTGACGCATCCAGGCGATACCTCGAAGGTGTCAGAGATTGTGCAGCTCTGCGATCACGCCTATAATGGGATCGATATCGATGGCGACGAGCACATTGACCCGGTACCCGGCGAGGCCGGTGCAGTCACAGCCTATGCTCACGGCCAGTTGATGGCCGCCCTGGAGTTGACCTCCGCGTAATATACAATCATGAGAGGTAGGGGGCGATCATGAGAGGTAGGGGCGCCGTTTACCAGCCCGCCTGTTCTTCGGCTCTCCGTCCTTTAGGGGGATAGATGAGCTTATTGGAAGGAGAGAAAGAAAGGCAAGGTTTTGTTCTTCGTTGAACTTGGTAAGAAAACCAACGCCAAGGACAGGAGAACAA